>NZ_CP012700.1:2567868-2880727 GCF_001307295.1 Sphingopyxis macrogoltabida
GCGCGGCAAATGGATCGGCGTCGCGCTGCTGGCGCTTCTTTTCCTGTTCGTCCTCTATCGCTGCTTCGGTCCCGATGATGCGGTGCGTTATTCGACCGAGGAAGTGCGCAAGGGCGCGCTGACCGTCACCGTCTCCGCGACCGGCAACATCAAGCCGATCAACCAGGTCGATGTCGGTTCGGAACAGTCCGGGCTGATCACCAACGTCTATGTCGATGTGAACGACCGTGTGACGAAGGGCCAGTTGCTCGCGTCGCTCGACACCGCGCGCCTGCAGGATTCGGTCGTCCAGGCCGAAGCGAGCCTCGCCGCCGCCAACGCCAATGTCGGCGAGGCGCAGGCGACGCTGGCGCAGGCAGGCGCGAACCTCGCGCGGCAGGAAGAGGTGTTCCGCCTGTCGGGCGGCCGCGTGCCGTCGAAAACCGAGCTCGACGCGGCGCGCGCCGACCAGAAACGCGCCGTCGCGTCGCTCGCCGCCTCGCGCGCGCAGGTGGCGCAGCAACGCGCCGCGCTCGGCACCGCGCAGACCAATTTGTCGAAGGCGCGCATCTATTCGCCGGTCACCGGCGTCGTGCTGTCGCGCGATATCGAACCCGGCCAGACCGTCGCCGCCTCGCTCAACGCGCCGGTGCTGTTCACGATCGCCGAGGATCTGAGCCAGATGGAACTCGAAGTGTCGATCGACGAGGCCGACGTCGGTCAGGTCAAGGAAGGCCAGGACGCGACCTTCACCGTCGATGCCTTTCCCGGCCAGCGTTTCCCGGCGAAGATCACCCGCGTCAACGTCGGATCGAACAACAGCGGCAGTTCGTCCTCTTCCTCGTCGTCGGGTTCGTCGGCGAGCAGCGCGAGTTCGGGCAATGTCGTCGCCTATACGGCGATCCTGTCGGTCGACAATGCCAAGCAGGAACTGCGCCCCGGGATGACCGCGACCGCCGATATCGTGACCATGCACAAGCAGAACGCACTGCTGATCGCCAACGCCGCGCTGCGCTTCCGTCCAGCCCAGGCGGACGGCGCCGGCGCGTCGAGCGGCGGGATCACCGGCGCGCTCGTCCCCCGCCGCCCGCGGCGCGGCGGCGACAGGCCGGCACGCACGGTCACCGCCGACCGGGGCGCGCAGCAGACGGTCTATACCCTCGACGCCGAAGGGCAGCCGCAGCCGATGCAGATCACCACCGGCGACACCAACGGCAGCCTTACCGAGGTGACATCGGGCAGCCTGCGCACCGGCACGAAGGTCATCACCGGCCAGCTTTCGGACGGATCGTCGGGTGGATCGGGCGGCGGGTCCGGCGGATCGGGCGGCGGACGACGCGGCGGTGGCGGCTGACGCGATGGCCGGCCCCATCATTCGTCTGCGCGGCATCGTCAAAACCTATGGCGAAGGGCCGACCGCCTTTCAGGCACTGAAGGGCATCGACCTCGACATCGGCGCGGGCGATTTCGTCGCGGTGATGGGGGCATCGGGATCGGGCAAGTCGACGACGATGAACATCCTCGGCTGCCTCGATGTGCCGACGCGCGGCGAATATCTGTTTCGCGGCCACCATGTCGAGGCGCTGACGCGCGACGAGCGCGCCCTGCTGCGCCGCAAATATTTCGGCTTCGTCTTTCAGGGCTTCAACCTGCTGTCGCGCACCAGCGCGCTTGAAAATGTCGAACTGCCGCTCGTCTATCGCGGCGACCCGAAGGCCGAGCGGCACGACGCGGCGATGGCGGCGCTCGACAAGGTCGGGCTCAAGGACTGGTGGGATCATACTCCGGCCGAATTGTCGGGCGGACAGCAGCAGCGCGTCGCCATCGCCCGCGCCATCGTGACCCGGCCGCAGGTGCTGCTCGCCGACGAACCGACCGGCAATCTCGATTCCGAACGCTCGGTCGAGATCATGGAACTGCTGTCCGACCTCAACCGCAACAGCGGCATCACCGTGCTGATGGTGACGCACGAACCCGACATGGCCGAATTCGCGCGCACCCTCGTCCATTTCAAGGACGGGCTGGTCGAGCGGATCGAAACCAACGCGCACCCGCCGGGACTGGCGGAGCATGGCGCATGATCGGCACGACCTTCTTCCTCGCGCTGCGTTCGATCCGCCGCCACGTGCTGCGTTCCTTCCTCACCGTGCTCGGCATCGTCATCGGCGTCGCCGCGGTGGTGACGATGGTCACGCTCGGCAATGCGACGACCGCCGCCGTACAGAGCCAGATATCGGCGCTCGGCACCAACATCCTCCAGATCCGTCCCGGTCAGGGCTTCGGCCGCGGCGGCAGCGGCCCGCGCCCGCCCGATTTCGAAATGGCCGACCTCGAAGCTATCGCGCAGCAGATCGGCGGGGTGACCGCCGTCGCGCCGCAGGCGCAGACCAGCGGCACCGCGATCTACGAAGGCGCCAATTGGTCGACGACGGTGAACGGCACCACCGATGCCTATTTCACCGTCCAGCCCTGGCCGCTTGCCGAGGGCCGCACCTTCACCCCCGCCGAGGAGCAGGCCGGCAAAAGCGTCTGCATCATCGGCAACACGATCCGCCAGAATCTGTTTCGCGGCGGCAGCGCGGTGGGTCAGCGCTTCCGCATCAAGGGGGTGAGCTGCGACGTCATCGGGGTGCTGTCGACGCGCGGTCAGGCGGGCTTCGGCGGCGATCAGGACGATATCGTGATCATGCCGGTCAAGGCGGTGCAGCGCCGTTTCACGGGCAATCAGGATATCTCGGTGATGCTCGTCGGCGTCGATCAAAGCTATTCGAGCGAACAGGTGCAGGCCTCAATCGCCGACCTGCTGCGCGAACGCCGCAAGATCGATGGCGGCAAGGAAGATAATTTCAACATCTTCGACACCAAGCAGATTTCGGAAACGCTGACCGGCACGACCACCCTGCTGACGCGGATTGTCGCGGCAGTCGCCGCAATCTCGCTCGTCGTCGGCGGCATCGGCATCATGAATATCATGCTGGTATCGGTCACCGAACGCACGCGCGAGATCGGCATAAGGCTCGCGATTGGCGCGGTCGCGCGCGAGGTGCTGATGCAGTTTCTGGTCGAGGCGATCGTCCTATCATGCCTCGGCGGGCTCGCCGGTCTCGTCATCGCGCAGCTCGCGATTGCGATCCTCTCGCCCCTGATGCAGGTGAGCTGGATGTTCGACGCCCAGATCAACGTCATCGCCTTTGCGATTTCGGCGCTGATCGGCGTCGTCTTCGGCTATTTCCCGGCGCGCCGCGCGGCCAGCCTCAATCCGATCGACGCGCTGCGGCACGAATAGGGATGAGCGCTTCCGTACATATGCCCGGGCGACGGGCAGTGCTGGCCGGATCCGCGGCGCTGATCGCCGGCGGCTCGGCGTCTACCGGCGCGCGGCCGGCTCCCGAATGCGCGGACGACGATACAGCCTGGGTGCCGTCCGCGGAACTGGTGCGCGAAATTCCGCGGCTCATGCAGATCGCCGGGGTGCCCGGCATCGCCATCGCGGTCGTCGACCGCGGGGCGCTCGTCTGGAGCGAGGGCTTCGGGGTCAAAAACGCCCTCACCCGCGACCCGGTGCAGGACGACACGTTGTTCGAGGCTGCGTCGATGACCAAGCCGGTCTTTGCCTATGTCGTGATGCGGCTCGCCGACGAACAGCGCCTCGACCTCGACCGGCCGCTCGTCGCCTATCGCCGGCCGGCCCATTTGGGCGATGACGCCAATCTCGAACAGGTCACGACCCGGCATGTGCTGGGGCATTCGACCGGCTTGCCCAACTGGGCTTCGGGTCCGCTGGTCACCAACAGCGCGCCCGGATCGCGCTACAGCTATTCGGGCGAAGCCTTCATCTGGCTCCAGCTCGTCGTCGAGCAGATCACGGGTATGGGCCTCGGCAGCGTGATGCAGGCGAAGCTGTTCGGTCCGGCCGGCATGTCGCGGAGCAGCTTCGGCTGGGACGAGAATATCGCGAAGGCGGCGGTCTTCGGTCATTCCGAACCGCCCGAAGGCGAACGGATGCTCCCTCCCCAGCCGACACGCGAGCTCGGCGACCGGCTGTTGCCGGTCGCGGCGAAATGGCGCAAGCCGATCGCGTTCTGGACCTACGAAGATTCGGTCGCGGCGATGCGCGAGGCGGACCCGAAGACGCCGCCGTCAACGCACGACCTGCTGGTCAATTCGGCGGGCGGTCTCCTGACCACCGCGTCCGATTATGCACGGTTCATGCTGCTCATGATGGACGGGCGAGCGCGGGCGGACTGGGAGATCGGCGAGGCGGCGCGGCAAGCGATGCTCACCCCGCAGACCGAAGTGCGCGGGCGCGATATTTCGCGGGGACTGGGCTGGGAACTCGAGCAATCCCCAGCGGGCCAGCTATTTCAGCACAGCGGCAGCAATTACGGGATATTCAGAACGCTGGGCGTCGGCGATGCCGGAAGCGGGCGCGCGATCGTCGTCTTTACCAACGGCGCGAACGGACAAGCGCTCGCGTCGCGGATCGTCCGGGAGGCAACGGGAATCGACCGGTTGAAATCGCTGATCTGATCGACGCCAAGGCCTGATCGAGAAACCTTCAATAGATGGTATAGCCGCCGTCGATCACGATCGCATCGCCCAGATGAAAACTCGAGTGACGGCTGGCGAGATAGACGGCGATGGCCGAAAAATCGTCGCCGTCACCCCAGCGGCCGACCGGCGCGCGGCTGATCACATTGTCGTTGAACTTGTCCCACCCCTGCAACCGCTCGGTCATGTCCGACCGCGTCCAGCCCGGCAGGATGCTGTTGACGCGGATGCCGTGCGGGGCGAGTTCGACCGCCATAGCGCGCGTCAGCGACAGCACCGCACCCTTGGTCGCGCCATAATGCTCGTTGCGCGCGGCGCCGTGAACGGCGGCGGTGGAAGCGATCGAGACGAGCGAGCCGCCGCGCTCGCCGGCCTTGCCGCGCTCGATCATGTGCGCCGCCGCCTCGCGCAAGGTGTAGAACACACCATAGACGTTGATCGACTGAAGCTTATCGAAATCGGCCTGGCTGATCTCGAACATGTCGCGGCGCGCGATGCCGACGCCGGCGTTCGCAATCGCCTGATCGAGACGGCCGAACTCTTCGAGGATCGCCGCTATACCGGCTTTCACCGCCGCCTCGTCGGCCACGTCGACCTGCGCGCAGCGGACGATGCCGCCAAAAGCATCGAGTTCGGCGACCGCCCGCTCGTTTTTGTCGGGCTTGTTGCCCCAGATCACGACCGTCGCGCCGTGCATCGCGAGACCTTTCGCCATGCCGAGGCCGATACCACCGTTGCCGCCGGTCACCAGCGCGACCTTGCCCGTCAGGTCGAAAAGCCCCAAAGCCATCTTTGTCTCCTAGCGATGCCGATGCGCGATCCTTTTCTGTCGCGCGGTCACCCTTTCCATAAGGCGCCCGCCGCCGGGGTTTCAAGAAGCTACGCCGCTCCGCCCTTCAAACCCACGCCCCGCTGGCATTCGAGGAATAGCCGAGCGCGCGATAGGCGGTGTCGATCAGCAGTTGCGCGCGCGGCCCGACCGATTGCATAGCCTGTTGTCATGCATGCATCTGATCTTTGCGGTCGCCATCGCGCGGCTTCTTTCCTAATCGCTGGGACGACCGATTTCCCGGAGAGACGCCCATGACCTTCCGCAAGCCTCGCCATCTCGTCCTCGCGCTGTGCCTTGGCCTCGCGGTTCCCGGCCTTGCTTCCGCGCAGCAACCGGCACCGGATCCGGAGGGCGAGACGCTCTATCATGTCGCGATCGGCACGCCGGGCGAGGTTCCGCTCGTCGCCGTCAACGGCGGCCCGGGGTTCGATCACAGCTATCTCGTCAATGCGCCGGCGTGGAAGGAGATGTCCGCCCGCCGTCAGATCATCTTCTACGACCAGCGCGGCACCGGCAAATCGCCCCCGGCGCGAGGCCCCGGGGACATGACCGTCGACCGCATGGTCCGCGATCTCGAAGCGCTGCGGCAACAGCTGAAGGTCGAGCGGATCGACCTGCTCGGCCATTCCTTCGGCGGCATCATCTCGATGGCCTATGCCGCCCGCTACCCCCGCCATGTCGCGCATCTGGTTCTGGTCGGGTCGGGCGCGCCCAAACCCGCCGAGCATGAATTTCTCTTCGACAAGCTGTATCCGGAGATTGTCTCCGCCATCCCGCCCGACTCCAGCCCGGCGGGGCAGATGGGGTGCATCGCGATCGACACCTATGACCGGATGTCCTATTACGACCAGCGCAACCGCGCCCTCGAAAGCGGCGATGCCGGCACCTTCTCGCAGGAGGTCTGCACCGAGGTCATGCTCGATGCGATGAAGCTCGACCTTTATCCCGCCCTCGCCAGGCTCGATGTGCCGACGCTGGTTATCAACGGCCGCTTCGACGCGAACGTCTCGCCGACCGTGGCGTACAAGATCAGCAAGACCATACCGGGTGCCCGGCTCGTCTATTTCGAACGGAGCGGGCACTCGCCGCAGGTCGAGGAGCCCGAGAAATTCGCGCTCGAGGTCGAACGCTTCCTCGACGGCGGCGTCAAAAAATAGGCGGTTCGGCCGGCGGCCGGACATCGACGAGGACATCGATCACCGCCTCGACGAGCGCCTCGCGGGCGTCGGCGCGGTGAACGACATGGAAGCCGTGGCCCGACGTCAGCGAGCGGTGGGAAAGCCGCACGAGCTGGCCCGTTTCCAGATAGGGATCGACGATGCCGCGCCACCCCAGCGCGACGCCGCGCCCGGCCAGCGCCTCCTGCAGCATCGGCGTATAGGCGCTGAACATCGGGCCATGCTGCGACGGCGCGATGCCGAGGTCGCCGAACCAGTCCAGCCAGTCGACCCGGCCCTGCGCGTCGGGCGCCAGATGCAGCAATGGCGCCTGCTGCCACGCCGCGCGATCGTCCTCGGCCAGCCCGGGCAATTCGGCAAGCATCGCGGGCGCGCAGACGGGAAACACTTCCTCCGCAAGCAGCTTGCGCGACCGCAGGCCCGGCCAGTCGGACGGTTCGCCATAGCGGATCGACAAATCGACATCGTCGGCGTCGAAGTTCAGATAGCTGTCCGACGTGATCAGCCGAAGCTGCGCCTTGGGCAGCACCGCGCGCAACCTGCCGAAGCGCGGCATCAGCCAGTCGTGCGCCATCGCATAGGTACAGGCGATGGTGAAACTTTCCGCCTCGCCGCGCCGCCGCCGGATCGCCTCCACACTGTCGCGAATGCGCCCGAGCCCCGACTGGATCGCCTCCGCCAACCGCTCTCCCGGGTTGGTGAGGGCAAGCCGGTTGCCGCTGCGCATGAACAGCGTGACGCCCAGGTCCGCTTCCAGATTGGCGACGTGGCGGCTGACCGCCGACTGCGCGATGTTGAGTTCGGCCGCCGCGCGGGTGAAGCTGTGGTGCCGCGCTGCCGCCTCGAATACCGCGAGGGCGTTGAGCGGTGGCAGGGACTGGCGCAGGCTCCTCATCGCCGCCTTCATATCGAAAAGGCATCGAGTGTCCACATTTCTCTTGTTACGGGACGATCGCACCCCGCCTAGGTTGGCCGCCTTTGATGCCGACCGGCCGGGGGAAACGAATTGACGATGATCGTGTTCGAAAATGCGCGCGTGCTGAACGAGACCGCGGATGGCTATCGCGAGGACTGCCATGTCGTGGTGGAAGACGGCCGGATCGTGGCGGTCGACACCGGCCCGGCGCGCATCGCCAATGCCGAGGTCATCGACGTACGCGGCGGCGCGCTGCTCCCCGGCCTGATCGACGTCCATATCCACGCGCGGCTTTCCAGCGCCAATGTGGTCCAGCTTCTCGATCATCCGGCGACCTATTCCTCGGCCCATGCCGCGCGAATGCTGCGCCACGCGCTCGATTGCGGCTTTACCAGCCTGCGCGACGTCGGCGGCGGCGACCAGGGCCTTGCGCAGGCGATCGAAGACGGCCTCATCCCCGGGCCGCGTTTCTTCTACGCCGGCCGCACCCTGTCGATGACCGGCGGTCATGGCGACCTGCGGCCCGGCCACGAGGATGTCGAACCGTGCGGATGCAGCCGGATGAACATGATCGCGCATGTCGTCGATGGCGCCGACGAAGTGCGCCGCGCCGCGCGCGAGGAATTGCGCATGGGCGCGCATTGCATCAAGATCATGCTGTCGGGCGGTGTGCTTTCGCCCACCGATCCCATCTGGATGCAGCAGTTCACCGATGACGAGGTACAGGCAGCGGTCGAGGAGGCGGCACGGTGGCGCCGCTATGTCGCGGCGCATGCCCACACCGCCGAGGCGGTGATGCGCGCGGCACAACTGGGCGTGCGAACGGTCGAGCATGCGACGCTGATTTCACCGGAAGCCGCGGCAGCGCTGCGCGATGCCGGCGGATTTGCGGTGCCCACCCTGTCGGTCGTGATGGCGCTGACCGAGCGCGGCGACGCGCTCGGCCTGCCCGCGGCGGCGGCGGCGAAGGCGAAGGAAATTGCCCATCTCGCGATGCAGGGTTTCGAAACCGCGTGGCGCGCCGACCTGCCGCTCGGTTTCGGTACCGACCTGCCCGGCGATGTGTTCGACATGCAGGCGCGCGAGTTCCTCTATCGCCGCGAGGTTCAGCCTGCCGCGGAGGTCTTGCGGTCGGCAACCGTCACCGGCGCCGAGATATTGGGGCGCCCCGACCTCGGCCGCATCGTTCCGAGCGCGACGGCGGACCTGCTCGTCGTCGACGGCGACCCGCTGGACGACATTGCGCTGCTTGCCGAGGACGGCCGGCGCCTGCGCATCATCATGAAGGCGGGGAACTTCCACAAGCGCGAACCGCTCCCCGCATGACGGCCCACCCGTCGTCCGCCCCCTCGTCGATGCCAGCGGCGACCCTGCGCGCCTCGACATGGGCGGCGATCTATCTCGGCGTGGCGGCGGCAACGCTGCCGGCGGTCCTCCCGGTGATGGTGGGCGTTTTCGCCGATCGCTTCGGCTATGGCGTGGCGGGCGCCGGCACCGTCGCCGCGCTCAACATGGCGGGCATCCTTGTCGGCAGCCTGCTATGCCCGCTCATCACCGCACGCTTTGGCTGGGCGGCGGTTGTTCGCGCCAGCCTTGCGGTGATGATCGCCGGCAACCTGCTGACCATGCTCGACGACCATTATGGCTATGTCGCTGCGACGCGCCTTCTCTCGGGGCTCGGCGAGGGCGTCGTCGGCGGGATCTGTTATGCGGCGATGGGCCGGTCGGCACGCCCCGAACGCAGCATCAGCATCTATTTCGCGGGCCAGTCGGTCGTCGGCATGATCGGAATGGGCAGTTTCGGCTGGATCGCCGCCAGCCTCGGATGGCCGTGGCTGTTCCTGATCCTCTCGGCGATCGCGGTCCCCGGCTTCTGGCTGGCCGCCGTCATCGGCCGGGCGCAGCCGGCCGCCGCGGGGCCGCGCGCGGCCCGATCGCCGGGCAACCCGCTCGTCATCGGCGCGCTGGCGTGCATCCTCCTCTATTTCATCGGCATGGCCTCGCTATGGCCGTTTCTCGAACGTATCGGCGTCGGCAAAGGCCTCTCGCCCGGCATCGTTGCCTTTGCGCTCTCCGCTTCGGCTTTCGGCGGGCTGGCGGGTTCGCTCGTTGCGGGCGCGGTCGCCGACCGCCTGTCGCGGACGACCGGCCTGCTGTCCGGGCTTGGGCTGCTCGCCGGCGCGGTCGGGGGGCTCCTGTTCATGCCCGGCACGGCGGCCTTCGTCCTTTCGGTCAGCCTGTTCGCCTTTGCTTGGCCCTTTCAATATGCCTTTCAGTTCGGCCTGCTGGCGTCGCTCGATCGCGACGGGCGGCTGATCGCGCTGACCCCGGCGATGACCGGCGGCGGCCTCGCGGTCGGGCCGGCGATCGGCGGGCTGTTGCTCGAGAATCTGTCGCTGGGGGCGGTCACCGCCTTTTGCCTTGTGTGTGTGGTCGCGGCGGTCGGCGGGACGATCAGGCTGCGTGCGCGCCCAGCGTGAACTGCATCACATTTTGATATCCTAACCCCGAAATACTCTGCTGGCGAATGAGATCGTGCATGCGATTATTGCATGGAACCCGATCTTTCCGGCCGTCTTTGTCAGGAGCCTTCATGTCGATCGTAAACGCCACGCTATACCCCCTGTCCGATCCCGACCGCCGCGCCGCGATCGTCGACCGGGCGACCGTCCAGCTCGGGGAGGATGGCGCCGCCGCCTTTCCCGATTTCATTGCGCCGGGCGCGCTGGCCGAAATGGTAGCCGAGGCGGCGGCGAAATTCCCGCTCGCCTATCGCCGCGACCAGCGGCTCGGCTTCAACCCGCAAGGACCGATTGCGGACATGGCCGACGAGGAACTGCGCAGCCGAACCTCGCCCTATTCGATGTGGATATTGGGATCGGACCTGCTCGATCCGGCGGGCGCGCTGCGCCGTTTCTATGAATCGGAGGAGTTGATGTCGCTCGTCCGCGACGCGCTCGATATCGACAGCCTCCACACGATCGCCGATCCGCTGATCAACATCAACCTCACCTATATGGGCGTCGGCGACCAGCAAGGCTGGCATTTCGACGACAATGACTTCGTCGTCTCGCTGCTGTTACAGGAGGCCGAAACCGGCGGCGCATTCGAATATGCGCCTGGCGTCGACGATGCCCCGCCGGAGGATATCCACGCCATTCTCGATGGCGTGTCACCCCGAACCCGCCTCCAGAAGGTCGGGGCCGGCACCTTGCTGCTGTTCCGCGGCCGCCGGGCGTTGCACCGGGTGACCGAGGTGGCGGGGGACACGCAGCGGATCATCGCCTTGCTCAGCTACCATCGCGAACCCGGGTTCATCTATGCCGATAGCGTCAAGCAAAACGGGCTCGGCCGGACCGAAGTGCTGGCCGCGCAATAGGCGCGGCATCGCGCCCGATGGCGCGTCGACCATAAAACAAGAAAATACCGAAAGGGGACAATATGCTTAAGCGGACCTTGCTGATTTCCTTGCTGTCGGGCTGCGCATTCGCGCCGGTCGCCCATGCGCAGAGCGAAGCCGGCGTCGAAGACGGATCGGGCGGCGATATCGTCGTCACCGCCCAGCGGCGCGAAAGCCGCCTGCAGGACGTGCCGCAGGCGGTGACCGCCTTTGGCAGCGAAACGCTGGAGCGGCTGGCGATCCGCGACACAGAAAGCCTCGTCCGCAACACCCCCAGCCTGACCTTCACTCCCGTCGGCCCGGGCGAGTCCAACGTTGGGCTTCGCGGGCTGACGACCGACCTCGGGCTCGCACCGGCGGTCGCGGTCTATATCAACGACACGCCGTTCGATTTCCGGACCGATGCCTATAGCGGCACGCCCAACATCGACCTGTTCGACATGCAGCGCGTCGAAGTGCTGCGCGGGCCGCAGGGCACGCTGTTCGGGTCGAGTTCGACCGGCGGCACCATCCGCTACATCACCAACGAACCCGATCCTTCGGGATTCGACGCGCATGGCGAGGCCTTCGTCAACAGCGTCCGGGGCGGCGGCGAAAGCTATGGCGCCAAGGCCGCGGTCAATGTGCCGCTGTCCGCCAACGCCGCCCTGCGGCTGACCGGCACCTATGAGAAGATCGCGGGCTATATCGATCGCTACGATGCCACGCTCGCCGGGCTGACATCGCCGCAATCGGATGACGAGGTCGTCGAAAAAAACGCCAACGACGCGACGATCTTCAGCCTGCGCGGCGCGCTCCGGCTCGAAACGGGGGACGATTTGACGATCACGCCGAGCCTGTTCTTCCAGCGCATCGATGCCGACAACCCGATCGCGACGCAAAGCAACCTGCCGGGGTTCGGCCGTGCGAGCGCGATCGGCCCCGAACCGTCGCGCACCGATCTGCTCGTCGCGAACCTGACGGTCGAAAAGAGCTTCGGCAATGTCGAGCTGGTTTCGTCGAGCTCCTATCTCCACAAGAAATCCGACGCGACGCTCGATTACACGGCGCTCGGCTATAATATTCTCGGCGAGTTCGCCCCTTTCGCCAGCCTGACGCCGGCCAAGGCCGACACCTATGTCCAGGAATTGCGCCTGACGTCGTCGAACGACGGCCCGTTCAACTGGATCGCCGGGGTCTATTTCAGCCATACCGACCAGGAACTAGGCCAGATTTTCGTCGGCCAGGCCTTTACCGACCTGATCGATGCGACCTTTGGCCCCGCGACGGGACCGGTAGGACCGGTTTCCTACGATTATATCCAGCGAACCTCCGACCAGCAGCTCGCCGGCTTTGCCGAAGTCAATTTCGATGTCAGCGAAACGGTCGAACTGATCGCCGGGCTCCGCGTCTACCGCCTGAAGAATACGCTCGAGGCAAGCTGTACCGAGGTCGTGCCCGGCATCCTCTGCGGTCCCGATACGCCGCGGATCACCGCGACGAAGACGAGCGCCAGCCCGCGCTTCACGGTCAATTTCCGTCCCAATGACCACACCACCCTCTATGCGACGGTCTCGCGCGGCTTCCGGGCGGGCGGCGCCAATGCGACGGTACCCCCTGCCCTAGGCTGTTCGCTCGCCGAATCGGTCGGCGCGATTTTCAGCCCCGATTCGGTGTGGAACTATGAGGCGGGGGCAAAGCTCGAAACGCCCGACAGGGTACTGACCGTCAACGGCGCCGCCTATCGCATCGAACAAAAGGGCGTTCAGCTCGCGATCCCCGACCCGTGCGGATCGACCTTCTTCGCCAACGCCGGCGACGCGCGCATCGACGGCGCCGAACTGGAAGTCAGCCTGCGTCCGTCGCGCCACGTGACGGTCAGCGGGCAGCTGAGCTACGCCGACGCCCGCTTTACCTCCGTCCCCGACACATTCGGCGCGGCGGCAGGCTACACCGAAGGCGATCGCACCCCCGAAACCCCCCGCTGGAAATTCGCGCTATCGTCGGAACTGCGCTATCCGGTGAACGATGCATGGGAAGTTTATGCGCGCGGAAGCTGGCAACATGTCGGCAGGACGCCCTTCGCTATCGACGGCGTCGTCAGTTCGGGGCGGTTCCGGCCGGCGTACGACATCGCGAACTTCGACATCGGGGCGGAGAACGGCGGCGTCGAAGTCAGCCTGTTCATTCGCAATGCATTCGACAAGCGGGGTATCCTCGCGATCGGCTCGGGCGCGGTGAGCACGATCGTGGGGGCGTATGAGAATGTCACTTACGCCGCGCCGCGCACCGTCGGCCTCAGCGTCCGGATCAAAGGCTGACCGGCCATTTTGCGAGGAGGCGAGGCGTGACCAGCAGCAATTATTTCCCCCGCGAGGAATATGAGGGGCGCTGGAAGCGGGTGTGGGACGCGATGCGCGCCAAGGGTTACGACCATCTTCTGGTCTGGTCGCGGGGGGCCGGATCCTACGACCGGCTCGGCAATGGTCTCTGGCTCACGAACTTCGCCAATAACGGCACCGGCCAGGATTGGGCGGACGACGTCCAGATGGGCGCCTGGACCTTTTCCGCGGTGCTGTTCAGGGACGGCCGCGCACCCGAACTGCATAGCGCGCAACCGCCGCAGGAAACCGAATATGCCAAAGTCGTCTGCGGCGAACTGATCGTCCATGAGCCCAGCCTGATCACAGGGCTGCCCGAATATTTCCGCAAGCATGGCATCGAGGGACGCGTGGCGGTGGTCGGTGACGACGTGCTCCCCGGGCTTTACGACCGGCGCCTGCGCAGCCTGACCCCGCAAATCGAATGGGTGACCGACGAATGGTTCCTGCTCGAACCGCAACGCGTGAAGTCGAAACGCGAACAGGAGGCCTTCCGGACCGCCGGCGACATCACCACCCACGCGCTCGCCGCGGGTATGGATGCGCTGATCGCCGGCGAAAGTTCGGCGGAAGCAGCGGCGCGGACGGCGATGGAAATCATGCGGCGCGGCGGGTGCTTTTCACGCATCGACATGCATCACGGCCCACACGCGGAGCGCTTCCTGCTCGGCGATATGCTGTACGGCTATGACACCAGCGCGCCGCAAAAGGGCGACATGGTGCGCGGATGGATTCAGGGCCCGATCTTTCAGGGCTATTGGCTCGATCCCGGCCGGACCGCCGTTTGCGGAGGACTCCCGACGAAGGAGCAGCGTCATATCCTTGAGGGCGCGACCGAGGTGTGCCGGACAATCATCAAGGCGATCCGCCCCGGCGTTACCGCGAGGCAGCTCGGCGTAATCGGCGAAAGCGCGGCGTCGCGCTATGCCGGCGCGGGAATCGACCTGAATTTGGGGATTTTCGGACATCAGATGGGCACCTTTTATGGGCCGCACATCATCCCGGCGGGCGATCCCGGCGTGCTGGAGGCCATCGAGGAAAAACAGGGCGCATCGGCGAATGAAATCATGGTCAGGGAATATGAGAAGATCGACGAACCCTATGAGCCGGGAATGCTGATTGCAGTCGAGGCCTTCATGAAGCATGCGGGCGTGGGCATGAGCGGCCTTGAAGACCATGTGCTGGTCACCGCAGATGGCTGCGAGCAGATAACGAACACGCCCCTCTATCTTTGAATATGGCGTGATCGGATTTCAAAGGATCGGGACATGCAGGCGAACCGGCGGCAATTCATCGCGCGATCCGCGATCGGCGGGCTCGGCCTTGTCGCCGCGCCGCTGATGCCAGCGGGATTTGCTCGTGCAGCCGCACCGGCCCGGCAGGACGCCGCACCACCGATTGTCGCTTCGACGGCGCGCTACTACCGGCTTTCGCCCGCGGACGGGATGCGCCGGGAAGAATTTGGGTGGGTCCAGATCGATCTCGGCGTCACCCGGCCGATCGATGCGATCCGGCTGCACCCCGCAGAGATCGGGATGTTACCGCGACAGCGGTCCCCGATCCATTTTCGCATCGAAGGGTCGGATGACCCGGCCTTTGAAGAAACCCGACCGCTCGTCGATTGGCATGCCGACGACCATGGCGACCCCGCGAACTTCCTTGCCCGCTTTCCGCTGACGGCGGTGAACGCCCGCCATATCCGGGTGAGCGCAACGACGGAAATCCCCTTTGGCGGCTCGGGATTGGCATCCGGACTGGCGATGATAGAAATCCTGTCGGGCAACGCCGCCCTGCCCATCGCTGTGCGGCGACGCGAAGCCAATTGCCGCCGCGGCCTGAAAACGGGCAGTTCGCTTTAGACTATAGCACCGGCAAGACCGGTATGATCCGCATCTGTCGGTATTGGCCTGCCGGCCGCCACAGACAGCCGCTTTCCGGCAATCCCGCGTGACGTCCGGAACCGCGTGAGAGGGCCTGACGGGAATCTTCGAGCGCGGGAAATGAGACGTCTTCGAACGTCGTGCAACGGCCTGGCAGGGGCAGCAGGACTCGAACCCGCGACCCTCGGTTTTGGAGACCGATGCTCTACCAACTGAGCTATACCCCTAGGCCGGAGTGCGCCCGTAGCCCGATTGGCGGAGCGGAGCAAGGGTTATGCGCGGCGAAATTGCATAGCTTGCAAAGCATCGCGGGACTGATATGCGCGGGTCTGCCCATGACCGCCGCAACCGCCTCCCATCCGCCGCAGCATTATCTGGGCGGAATCGCGCTCCGGCTGCTCGCGATGCTCAGCCTGTCGGTCATGTTCGTGCTCGTCAAATATATCGCCGAAGCCGGCATCCACATCGTCGAAAGCCTGTTCTGGCGCCAAGCCGTCGTGTTGCCGCTGCTGATCCTCTGGGCGTTGACGCACGGCGGTCTCGGCAGCTTTGCGACACAGCGCATCGGCGTGCACGCTCGCCGCGCTGCGATGGGGCTGACCGGCATGGCGCTCAATTTCGGCGGCATGATCTTCCTGCCGATGGCGGAAGCGACCACGATCAACCTGTCGGTGCCGATCATCTGCGTCTTCCTCGCTGCGGCATTGCTCGGCGAGCGGGTCGGGGCAGCGCGGTGGAGCGCGGTGATCGTCGGCTTCGTCGGCGTGCTCGTCGTGCTCAACCCGACGACGCTGCTGTATGAGGGTTTCGAGGGCGATCACGGGCTTGGTACGCTGATCGCGCTCGGCGGTGCAGTGATGACGGCGCTGATCACCATCCAGGTCCGCGATCTCGGCCGCACCGAAAACGCGATGACGATCGTCTTCTGGTTCAGCCTCCTGTCGCTGGTCCCGCTCGGCATCGCCCTCCCCTTCGTGATGACGCCGCACAGCATCGGCGAATGGGGATTGCTCGTCGGGTTGGGCCTGCTGGGCGCGGTGGTGCAATTGTCGCTCACCGGCGCGCTCCGGCTGGCGCCCGTTTCGGTCGTGACGCCGATGGATTATTCGAGCCTCCTGTGGTCGATCGTCTGCGGCTGGTGGTTCTTCGGCACCTTGCCCGCCGACACGACGTGGATCGGCGCACCGCTGATCATCGCGAGCGGGCTGTTCATCGCGTGGCGCGAGCATCGCCTGCATATCGAGCGGATGAAGGACATTACGGCATGACGCTCCCGATCCTCTATCATTGCGCCGACGCGCGCTCGCTGCGTTGCCTGTGGGCGGTCGAAGAGGCGGGGATAGACGTCGACCTTCGCCTGCTTCGCTTCCCGCCGCGCGCCTTCGAGCCCGGTTATCGCGCGGTAAACCCGCTGATGACCGTGCCGGGCTGGATCGAGGACGGGCGGCTAATGACCGAATCGGCGGCGATTTGCGAACGCATCGCCGAAGGGACCGAGCTCGCGGTCCGCCGCGACGAGCCGGACCATTGGGAATGGCGCAACTGGCTGCACCGCAGCGACGCGACGCTGACCTTTCCGCTCGCGATCATGCTCCGTTACACGCGCGTCGAACCCGAGGAGCGGCGGCTGGCGCAAGCGGTCGCCGACTATAAGGCCTTTTTCGGCGGCCGCGCGCGAAGCATCGAGGCGGCGCTCGGCGACGGGCGCGAATGGCTCGTCGCGGGGCGTTTCACAGCGGCCGATATCGTAATCGGCTATGCCGCCTTCCTCGCGACGACGCTCGACGCCGGCGACGTGCTGGGCGACGCAACGAAAGTCTGGCTCGATCGCTGTACGGCGCGCGAGGGGTTCCAGCGCGCACGCGAGCGGCAAAAGCCGTAGTCAGGCCGTCCATTCGGACGGATCGGGCTCGGCACCGATCAACGCCAGCCCGTGCGCGATCGATGTCAGCTCGCCGCCCGTCGCGATCCGTTCGTCGCCGAAACGGCGGTCGAAAAGCGCCCGGGTCGCCGGGATCAGCGACGAGCCGCCGGTCAGGAACACGCGATCGATGCCAGCGGCGTCGACGCCGGCCTTCGCCAGCGCCGCGTCCATCGCGGCTTCGATGCGGCGGAGGTCGTCGGCGATCCAGCCTTCGAAATCGCTGCGGCGCACCTCGGCGGCGATATCCACCCCGTCGCCCGAAAAGCGGAACTCGGCCGCCTCGACATCCGACAGCGCCCGCTTGAGCCGCCCGACCGCGTCATACAGCGGAAAGCCTTGCTCATGCTCGATCAGCGCGATCATCCGGCCGATCGGTTCGGGATCGGTGGCGTCGCGCTGCAACCGCCTGAGTTCGTCGAGCGTCCGGCGATTGCGCATCAGCGCCAGCCGCGACCAGTCGGCGAAGTCGGCGAAATAGCCGCCCGGGATTTCGAGCAATTTATCGAACGAACGGTAACTGCCGCCCTTGCCGAGCAGCGGGAGGATCAGGCGATCGACGATCCGGTAGTCGAAACGGTCGCCCGCGATCCCGATCCCCGACGAGGCGAGCGGGACGCAGCGTCGCGGGCTGCCCGGCGCAGCGACGCGGACGATCGAAAAGTCGGTGGTGCCGCCGCCGAAATCGGCGACAAGGATCGTCGCGGGTTCGGTCAGCCGCGCCGCATAGCTGTGCGCGGCGCCGAGAGGCTCGTGAACATAATAGACTTCGGTCCCGAACGCCGCGAGCATCAGGTCGTAGCGCTGGCGCGCCAGCGCGGCGTCGGGGCGCGCGCCGGCATATTCGACCGGGCGCCCGACAACGACGCGGCGCGGCCGCGTGTCGAGCCGCCCGCCGGCGTGCGCGACCAGCCGCTGGAGGAACAGGCGGCCCATATCCTCGAAACGATAGGGTTTGCCCCAGATCATCGCGCGCTCGAACGACGGGCTTGCCGCGACGCTCTTGAACGACTGGACGAAACGGCTGTCGAGCGGCGACTGGAGATATTCGGCGATCGCCCACGGCCCCGCCTCGTGAGCGACACCCTGCCAGGCGCGCTCTTCTTCCCAGAAGCACAGGGCTGAGCGGAATACCGCGCCGGTCGCCTCGTCGCCCGCGAACTCGACAAGCTGCGATCCGTTCTGCCCGTCGGCGAGCGCAACGACGGTGTTCGTTGTCCCGAAATCGAGACCGAGCGCGGTGGCGTCGCTGATCATGGGATGCTCCTGTGCCGGTCGGGCGCTGCGCGGGGCCGGCGCCTATTGCACGACGCGGCGCACGGAGCAAGTCGGGTCAGCCCGGCGCGATCCGGCCGCCGGCGATGCGGAAGCGCGTCACTGGTCCCGGCATGTCGGCGAAGAGCGCCGCTTCGGTCCCGGTCAGCCACGCCTGCCCGCCCTGCCCGGCCAACCGTTCGTACAATGCGGCGCGACGGAGAGGATCGAGGTGCGCGGCGACCTCGTCGAGCAACAGCACCGGCCGCGCCCCGCGCAGCCGCGCGACGCAATCGCTGTGCGCCAGAATGAGCGACAGCAGCATCGCCTTCTGCTCGCCGGTCGAACAGCGCGCCGCGGCGCGCCCTGTCGCGGCATGCATGGCGGACAGGTCGTCGCGGTGCGGCCCCGCGGTCGCGCGGCCCGCCGCGGCGTCGATCCGGCGACGCGAGGCGAACAGCGCCTTGAGCGCTTCCGGCTCGTAAGGCCCCGCCCGTGCTGCGCCGTCGCTGTCGGTGAGCGTCAGCAACGGCCGGGCAAAGGGCGCGTCGGGCTGCTCTGCCAGTTCGCCCGCCAGCGCCGCGAGCATATGCTGGCGCGCCGCGTCCATCGCCGCGCCATGCTCGGCGAGCTGCGCCTCGAGACTGGTCAGCCATTGCTGATCGGCCGCGGCAAGGTCGGCGAGCAATTTGCCGCGCGCGCGCAGCGCGGCGTCATAGCGGTTGCTGTGCTGCGCATGGCGCGGGTCGAGCGCGAGCACCAGCCGGTCGAGGAAGCGGCGGCGATTGCCCGCCGTCTCGACGAACAGCCGGTCCACCGCCGGGGTCAGCCACAGCACCGCGATCCACTCGCCGAGCGAGGCGGCGGCGGCGGCGGCGCCGTTGATCCGCACCAGCCGGCGTCCGGGATGCGCGGCCTCGATCCCCGTTCCGAGCGCGACCGGCGGCAATTCCCTGTCCGCTTGCACCTCAGCGAAGATCGCAAAGCCGCCGCCTGCCCCGTCGCGCACCATGTCGGACAAAGGCGCCCGCCGCAGCCCGCGCCCCGGCGCGAGCAGCGAAATCGCTTCCAATATATTGGTCTTGCCCGCGCCATTGTCGCCGTGCAGCGCGACCAGTCCCGCCTCCGCCGCCAGATCCGCGCCGGCGTGATTGCGAAAATCGGTCAGCGAAAGGCGGATCAGCGTCATCTATACGGCGCCTACCGCAGGCAGCGGTACGACGCCAGTCCACAGGCTCGCTCGATTATCGAAATGCAAATTTTTCGCCCGAATGATATTTTTCCCATCATTCTGCATTTTCTTCGCTGAAATATTCTTACAAAAACGCAAAAACGGCGCTTAACCGCCAATGAATTAAATTGGCACGCCCCCTGCATTGGTGTCGGCATCCACCGGGATGGTCCGGAGGGAGGTAAGAAAGGAAACACATCATGGCCCATTTCAATGTCGACTCGCTCAAAAGCTACGCAATCGCTGCGGTTGCCTCGCTCTACTGCTCGATCATGTTCCTCGCCGCTGTCGGCCCGAACGGTGCGGAACTCGGCCGGCTGGTCATCTGACCGGCCGCCCGTCCCCGCTAAAAACGCCGGCCCCGAAGGCCGGGACAGAAAGGAAAAAAATGAAACAGGGTTTTCGCAAGAATCGTCGCGATGGCATGGTCTTCGGCGTTTGCGCCGGCATGGCCGACCAGTTCGGCATCGACGTCTTGTGGACGCGCATCGCCTTTGTGGCGCTGACGCTGCTTGGCTTCGGCCTGCCATTGCTGGTGTATCTGACCGTGGCGATCCTCGCGCCTTAAGCCAGCACCGGGCCGGCCGCCGCAACAGCGCAGTCGCACCGGCCCGCACAATTCCAGGACCAAGGGCTCACCGGCCACCCGGTGAGCCCTTTTCAATTCAGCGGCAAACCGAAAGGCAACGGGTCCATACCCGGCCCCCGCATCACCGCGATCCAAAACGTTCTTTCGCAGCCGTCGTGGCGGGCGTGAACAGCGCGACGAGCGTCCCTTCCGGATCGCGGAACTGCATCGTGCGGTTTCCCCATGGCATCGCCTTCGGTTCGTGCACCCATTCGACACGATCCTTCAAACGGACGAAATCGGCATCGACGTCATCGACCATGAATTCGATGATCGCCGTGCGGTTGGCTGCGGGCTCGGCGCTGCCGTCCCGAAACAGCGCCACCGTTTCCGCCGCGCCGATCGCAAGCGTGGCGGCCGGCGTGACGATCTCGGCAAATTGCGGTGCGAGCCATTCCGCCGGCCGGGCGGTCACCATTTCATAAAAGTCGACCATGGCGTGAATATCGGCCGCGATCAGGCGAGTGGACGCGAATTTCATAGGGGCTTCCTTGACAAGATTGTTCCGGCGCAGCGCCGAAGCGCCTTGTTGCACAGGCCTGTTGCCAGCATGATGTCAGCAGGAGTCAGTAACCATGCGCCGAGCCGAACGCCTGTTCCAGATCATCCAGATTCTCCGCCGGTCGCACCGGCCCGTGACCGGCGCCGTTCTGGCCGCCGAATTGGAAGTGTCGATACGCACCGTCTATCGCGACATGGCCGACCTGATCGGCCAGCGCGTGCCGATTACCGGCGAACCGGGCTTCGGCTATCTGCTTGCCGCCGAATATGACATGCCGCCGCTGATGCTCACCCCCGACGAGATCGAGGCCGTGGTCCTCGGTTCGCAGTGGGTGGCCGAACGCGGCGATCCGCTGCTTTCGAGGGCCGCAAGCGATGTGATCGCAAAGATCGCCGCGGTCGTACCCGACCATCTGCGTCCCTTCATCGAAGACCCGGGCGTCGCGGCGAAACCCAAACTTCACAGGGAGGATGACCCCGGCAGCGGGATCGATATCGCCCCCCTCCGAAAAGCCATTCGCGAAGGCCGGAAGCTGCGGCTTGGTTACCGCTCGGTTGGTGGAGAGAGGACCGAAAGGACGGTATGGCCGGTCGTTCTCGGCTTTTCGGAAGCCGAGCGCCTGTTGATCGCATGGTGCGAACTGCGTCGGGACTTTCGTCATTTCCGCACCGACCGAATGACCGATGCGGAGATGCTCGACGAAGCGATCGGGATCGGCAGCAAGGAATTACGCCTCCGCTGGCAAGGCTGGCGCGCGACGCAGATCGCCGGTCATGTGGGTTCGGTAACCAAATGAAGGGACCGTCGGAATACGTCTTCCCAAAGAGTGCATAACGAAAAAGCCCCGCCGGATCGCTCCGGCGGGGCTCTATTCGGTCAGCCAAAGGCCTTGAAGAAGCTTATTCCTCGCCTTCGCCTTCGGGACGTTCTTCGACCATCACGTCGTCGGTCGTGAAGTCCTCGCCCTGCACCTTGCCCAGCGGATCGTCGCCGATCGCCGCTTCGGGGCCCTGCGCCAGTTCGGCGGCATGTTCCTCGGCGGCGGCCGCCGGCGCGATCAGATGCTCCTGGTTCGCGGCGCGCATGGCGGCGCGAAGCGCGGCATCCTTCGACGAGGCGGTGACGCGGACGCGGTTCATGGCAGCGCCGGTACCCGCCGGGATGAGGCGACCGACGATGACATTTTCCTTGAGGCCCTGCAGCGAGTCGATCTTGCCCTGCACCGAAGCCTCGGTGAGAACGCGGGTCGTTTCCTGGAAGGATGCGGCCGAAACGAAGCTGCGGGTCTGCAGCGACGCTTTGGTGATCCCGAGCAGGACCGGACGGCCCTCCGCGGGAACGCCGTTCTTCGGCAGCTTGGCGTTATATTCCATCATCTCCAGATAATCGAGTTGTTCGCCCGGCAGCAGCGTGGTGTCGCCGCCCGACGTGATCTCGACCTTCTGCAGCATCTGGCGAACGATCACCTCGATGTGCTTGTCGTTGATCTTCACGCCCTGCAGTCGATAGACTTCCTGGATTTCCGCGACCAGATATTCGGCCAGCGCCTCGACGCCCATGACGTCGAGAATGTCGTGCGGGTTCGGCGAACCGCTGATCAGCGCGTCGCCGCGCTTGACCATGTCGCCTTCCTGCACTTCCAGCACCTTCGACTTGGGGATCAGATACTCGATCGGATCGCCTTCTTCCGGAACGATCGCGATCTTGCGCTTCGCCTTGTAATCCTTGACGAATTCAATGCGGCCGCTGATCTTCGCGATAACGCTGTTGTCCTTCGGAATGCGCGCTTCGAACAGCTCGGCAACACGCGGCAGACCGCCGGTGATGTCGCGCGTCTTCGACGCTTCGCGGCTGACACGCGCCAGAACGTCGCCTGCCTGCACTTCCTGACCGTCCTCGACCGACAGCATCGTGCCGACCGCGAGCAGGTAGCGTGCGGCTTCGCCCGACGCGTCGTCGAGCAAGGTCAGGCGCGGCTGCAGGTCTTCCTTCTTGGCGCGGCCCGCCGAGCGATATTCGATCACGACGCGCTGGGCGATGCCCGTCGCTTCGTCGACCTGTTCGACCAGCGTCTTGCCGTCGGCAAGATCCTGATACTTCACGACGCCCTGTTTTTCGGTGATCAGCGGCATGGTGAACGGATCCCATTCGGCAATCCGGTCGCCCTTCTTCACCTTCTCGCCGTCCTTGTGCATGATCTGCGCACCATAGGGCAGCTTGTGGGTCGCGCGTTCGCGGCCTTCGCTGTCGATGATCGCGATCTCGCCCGAACGCGACAGCGCCAGACGGCGGCCGCGCTGGTCGACGATCGTCGCCATGTCGCGATATTCGATCGTACCGTCCGAAATCGCTTCGGCGTTCGACTGCTCGTTGACCTGCGCCGCACCGCCGATGTGGAACGTACGCATGGTCAGCTGCGTGCCGGGCTCACCGATCGACTGCGCGGCGATGACGCCGACCGCTTCGCCGATATTCACCGGCGTACCGCGGGCAAGGTCGCGGCCATAGCATTTGCCGCAAACACCCAGCGTCGCTTCACAGACCAGCGGCGAACGGATCTTCACCGACTGGACTTCGGCGTCCTCGATCCGCTGCGTCGTCGCTTCGTCGAGCAGCGTGCCGATCGGCGCGATGATGTTACCGTCCTTGTCGGCGACATCTTCGAGCGTGGTGCGGCCGAGGATACGCTCGCCGAGCGAGGCAATCGTCGAACCGCCCTGGATGATCGCGCGCATTTCCATGCCGCGTTCGGTGCCGCAATCTTCCTCGATGACGACGCAGTCCTGCGACACGTCGACGAGACGGCGTGTCAGGTAACCCGAGTTCGCCGTCTTGAGCGCCGTATCGGCCAGACCCTTACGCGCACCGTGCGTCGAGTTGAAATACTCGAGAACGGTCAGGCCTTCCTTGAAGTTCGAGATGATCGGCGTTTCGATGATCTCGCCCGACGGCTTGGCCATAAGGCCGCGCATGCCGGCGAGCTGCTTCATCTGGGCCTGCGAACCACGGGCACCCGAATGCGCCATCATATAGATGGAGTTGATCGGGGCCATGCGGCCGTCTTCCAGCTTCGGCGTCGCGCGGATTTCGTCCATCATCGCGTTGGCGACCTTGTCGCCGCACTGCGACCACGCATCAATGGCCTTATTGTACTTTTCTTGCTGCGTGATCAGGCCGTCCTGATACTGCTGCTCGAAATCCTTCACCAGCGCGCGGGTTTCGTCGACCATCCCTTCCTTCGACGCCGGGATGATCATGTCATCCTTGCCGAACGAGATGCCCGCCTTGAACGCGTTGCGGAAGCCCAGCGCCATGATGGCGTCGGCGAACAGCACCGTCTCTTTCTGGCCGGTGTGGCGATAGACCTGATCGATCACGTCGCCGATTTCCTTCTTGGTCAGAAGGCGGTTGACGACGTCGAAGGGCACGGTGTGCGACTTCGGCAGGCATTCGCCGATCAGCATGCGGCCCGGGGTGGTCTCGAACCGCTTCAGATACTCATTGCCCTGCTCGTCGGTCTGCGGAACGCGGCTGATCACCTTGGTGTGCAACGTCACCGCGCCGGTAAACAGCGCCTGATGCACTTCGGCCATGTCGGCGAGCAGCATGCCCTCTCCCGGTTCGCCTTCGCGTTCCAGCGAGAGATAGTAGAGACCGAGGACCATGTCCTGCGACGGAACGATGATCGGCTTGCCGTTCGCGGGGCTGAGGATGTTGTTGGTCGACATCATCAGCACGCGCGCTTCGAGCTGGGCTTCCAGCGACAGCGGCACGTGGACCGCCATCTGGTCACCGTCGAAGTCGGCGTTGAACGCGGCGCAGACCAGCGGGTGAAGCTGGATCGCCTTGCCTTCGATCAGCACGGGCTCGAACGCCTGGATGCCGAGGCGGTGAAGCGTCGGGGCGCGGTTCAGCAGGACCGGGTGCTCGCGAATGACTTCGTCGAGGATGTCCCAGACTTCCTTGCGTTCCTTTTCGACCCACTTCTTCGCCTGCTTCAGGGTCATCGACAGACCCTTGGCGTCGAGGCGCGCATAGATGAACGGCTTGAACAGCTCGAGCGCCATCTTCTTCGGCAGGCCGCACTGATGCAGCTTGAGTTCGGGACCGGTCACGATGACCGAACGGCCCGAATAGTCGACGCGCTTGCCGAGCAGGTTCTGACGGAAGCGGCCCTGCTTGCCCTTGAGCATGTCCGACAGCGACTTCAGCGGACGCTTGTTGGCACCGGTGATCGTGCGGCCGCGGCGGCCGTTGTCGAACAGCGCGTCGACGGCTTCCTGCAGCATGCGCTTTTCGTTGCGGACGATGATGTCCGGCGCGCGCAGCTCCATCAGGCGCTTCAAACGATTGTTGCGGTTGATCACGCGACGGTAAAGGTCGTTAAGGTCGCTTGTAGCAAAGCGGCCGCCGTCGAGCGGCACCAGCGGGCGCAGTTCGGGCGGAATGACCGGCACGACTTCGAGGATCATCCACTCGGGGCGGTTGCCCGATTCGATGAAGCTCTCGACCA
The DNA here is from genome assembly GCF_001307295.1 of Sphingopyxis macrogoltabida. Classification (NCBI taxonomy): domain Bacteria; kingdom Pseudomonadati; phylum Pseudomonadota; class Alphaproteobacteria; order Sphingomonadales; family Sphingopyxidaceae; genus Sphingopyxis; species Sphingopyxis macrogoltabida. Next base: position 2,593,014 of record NZ_CP012700.1, read on the forward strand.
CTTTAAGCCGCTTGATGATCTTCTTGGGCTTCAGCTCCGACTTGGTCGTCGCGAGCTCTTCCATCAGGTCGACGCGTTCCTGCTCCAGATCGAGATTTTCGAGGAGCACGCGGATCGCCTCGGCGCCGATACCCGCCGAGAAAGCGTCTTCGCCATATTCATCCTGCGCGTCGAGCAGTTCGTCTTCGGTCAGCAGCTGGAACTTCTCGAGCGGGGTCAGGCCGGGCTCGAGAACGATATAGGCTTCGAAATACAGCACGCGCTCGAGCTGCTTCAGCTGCATGTCGAGCAGCAGGCCGATGCGCGACGGCAGCGACTTCAGGAACCAGATGTGCGCGACAGGCGCGGCGAGCTCGATATGGCCCATGCGCTCGCGGCGGACCTTGGTCACCGTGACTTCGACACCGCACTTCTCGCAGACGATGCCCTTATATTTCATACGCTTGTACTTGCCGCACAGGCACTCATAATCCTTGATCGGACCGAAAATGCGCGCGCAGAACAGGCCGTCACGCTCGGGCTTGAACGTGCGGTAATTGATCGTTTCGGGCTTCTTGATCTCGCCGAACGACCACGAGCGGATGCGCTCGGGGCTCGCGATGCCGATCTTGATCATGTCGAAGGTTTCGGGCTTCGCGACCGGGTTCATGAAGTTGGTAAGCTGGTTCATATGTCTGCTCCATCTTCCCCTCTCGCGCCGCGAGAGGGGTGAGGAAAAATCTTATTCGGCGGCTTCGGGAAGGGCTTCCGGACCTTCGTCGGGGTCTTCGTCCGCATAGGACGAAAGCTCGACGTTGAGGCCCAGCGAGCGCATTTCCTTGACGAGCACGTTGAAGCTTTCGGGAATGCCGGCCTCGAAGGTGTCGTCGCCCTTGACGATCGCTTCGTAAACCTTGGTGCGGCCGATCACGTCGTCCGACTTCACCGTCAGCATTTCCTGCAGCGTGTATGCCGCGCCATAGGCCTGGAGCGCCCAGACCTCCATTTCACCGAAGCGCTGGCCACCGAACTGTGCCTTACCGCCCAGCGGCTGCTGGGTGACGAGGCTGTACGGCCCGATCGAACGCGCGTGGATCTTGTCGTCGACGAGGTGGTGGAGCTTCAGCATATAGATGTAGCCCACGGTCACCTTGCGGTCGAACTTGTCGCCGGTGCGGCCGTCGTACAGGTCCGACTGACCCGAGTCATGCAGGCCCGCAAGGGTGAGCATGTTCGACACGTCGGCTTCCTTGGCGCCGTCGAACACCGGGGTCGCGAACGGCACGCCAACGCGAAGGTTGTCGGCCAGTTCGACGATGCTGTCGGCATCGCGCGACTTGATGTCATCGACATATTCGGCGCCATAGACATGTTCGAGCGCATCGCGGACGGCTTCGGGCATCTGCCCGCCGACCGCGTCGGGATTGGCGTCGCGCCATTCATCGAGCGCCTGCGTGACCTGCCGGCCCAGACCGCGCGACGCCCAGCCGAGGTGGGTTTCGAGGATCTGCCCGACGTTCATGCGCGACGGCACGCCCAGCGGGTTGAGCACGATATCGACATGCGTCCCGTCTTCGAGGAACGGCATGTCCTCGTTCGGCAGGATGCGGCTGATGACGCCCTTGTTGCCGTGACGGCCGGCCATCTTGTCGCCCGGCTGCAGCTTGCGCTTCACCGCGACGAAGACCTTGACCATCTTGAGCACGCCGGGCGCGAGTTCGTCGCCGCGCTGCAGCTTCTCGACGCGATCTTCATACTTCGCGTTGATCCGCTTGATCGCGTCGTCATACTGCGCCTTGATCGCTTCCAATGCGGTCTGCGCATTATCTTCGACGACGGCCAGCTTCCACCAGTCGGCGCGGTCGAGTTCGACCAGCATCTCTTCGGTGACGACATCGCCCTTCTTCAGGCCCTTCGGCACCGCGCTGGTCGTCTGACCGATCAGCAGGTCCTTGAGGCTCGAGAAGGTCGCGCGGTTGAGGATCGCGCGTTCGTCGTCGGCGTCCTGCTTCAGACGTTCGATCTCTTCGCGTTCGATCGCGATCGCGCGTTCGTCCTTGTCGATACCGTGACGGTTGAAGACGCGGACCTCGACGACCGTGCCCGACACGCCCGGCGGCAGGCGCAGCGAGGTGTCGCGCACGTCGCTGGCCTTTTCGCCGAAGATCGCGCGCAGCAGCTTTTCTTCCGGCGTCATCGGCGATTCACCCTTGGGGGTGATCTTGCCGGCCAGAATGTCGCCCGGACCGACTTCGGCACCGATATAGACGATGCCCGCTTCGTCGAGGTTGCGCAGCGCTTCCTCGCCGACGTTCGGGATGTCGCGCGTGATGTCTTCCGGCCCGAGGCGCGTGTCGCGCGCGGTGACTTCAAATTCCTCGATGTGGATCGAGGTAAAGACGTCGTCCTTCACGATACGTTCGGAAATGAGGATCGAGTCCTCATAATTGTAGCCGTTCCACGGCATGAACGCGACGAGCACATTCTTGCCGAGCGCCAGTTCGCCGAGCTCGGTCGACGGACCGTCGGCGATGATGTCACCGCTTTTGACCACGTCGCCGACCTTCACCAGCGGACGCTGGTTGATGCAGGTGTTCTGGTTCGACCGCTGGAACTTCTGCAGGCGATAGATGTCGACGCCCGACTTGCCGGGTTCGACCATATCGGTCGCGCGAATGACGATACGCGTCGCATCGACCTGGTCGATCACGCCGCCGCGGCGGGCCGCGATGGCCGCCCCCGAATCGCGCGCAACGGTTTCTTCCATGCCGGTGCCGACCACGGGCGCTTCCGCCCGCAGCAGCGGCACAGCCTGACGCTGCATGTTCGAACCCATGAGCGCGCGGTTGGCGTCATCGTTTTCCAGGAACGGGATGAGCGACGCCGCAACCGACACGAGCTGCTTCGGCGACACGTCCATCAGGGTGATCTGGTCGCGCGGCGCCATCAGGAATTCGCCCGCTTCGCGTGCCGAGATCAGCTCGTCGATGAAGCTGCCGTCGGGGTTGAGGTCGGCGTTCGCCTGCGCGACGGTGTGCTTCTGCTCTTCCATCGCCGACAGATAGACGACGTCGTTCGTCACTTTGCCGTCGACGATGCGGCGGTACGGCGTCTCGATGAAGCCGTATTTGTTGACGCGCGCGAAGGTCGCGAGGCTGTTGATCAGACCGATGTTCGGGCCTTCCGGCGTTTCGATCGGGCAGATACGGCCATAGTGCGTCGGGTGAACGTCGCGGACCTCGAAGCCCGCACGTTCGCGCGTCAGACCGCCCGGCCCGAGCGCCGACACGCGGCGCTTGTGGGTGACTTCGGACAGCGGGTTGGTCTGGTCCATGAACTGCGAGAGCTGCGACGAACCGAAGAACTCGCGCACCGCGGCAACCGCGGGCTTCGCGTTGATCAGGTCGTTCGGCATCACCGTCGATACGTCGACCGAGCTCATGCGCTCCTTCACAGCGCGCTCCATGCGGAGCAGGCCGACGCGATACTGGTTTTCGAGCAGTTCGCCGACCGAACGGACACGGCGGTTGCCGAGGTTATCGATATCGTCGATTTCGCCCTTGCCGTCCTTCAGGTTCACCAGTTCCTTGACGACGGCGAGGATGTCCTCGCTGCGCAGCGTGGTGACCGTGTCCTCGGCGTCGAGGCTGAGGCGCATGTTGAGCTTGACGCGGCCGACGGCCGACAGGTCATAGCGCTCGGGGTCGAAGAACAGACCGCCGAACAGCGCTTCGGCGGTTTCGCGCGTCGGCGGTTCGCCGGGGCGCATGACGCGGTAGATGTCGCTCAGCGCCTGGTCGCGATCCTCGGCCTTGTCGGCCTTCAGCGTGTTGCGGATCCACGGGCCGGTGTTGTTGTGGTCGATGTCGAGCAGGACGAGCTTGTCGATCCCCGCCGCGTCGATCTTTTCGAGATTGTCGGCCGACACTTCGTCGCCGGCTTCGATATAGATCTCGCCGGTCGCTTCGTTGATCAGGTCATAGGCGCTGTAGCGGCCGAAGATTTCCTCGGTCGGGATCAGCAGCGTGTCGAGACCATCCTTCGCGGCCTTGTTGGCGAGGCGCGGGCTGATCTTGTGGCCGGCGGCGAAGACGACTTCGCCGGTCTTGGCGTCGACGACGTCGAACGCCGGCTTCGACCCGCGCCAGTTTTCGACGACGAAAGGAACCTTCCAGCCATTTTCGGCGCGCTCGAAAACGAGGCGGTCATAGAAATGGTTGAGGATTTCCTCGCCCGACATGCCGAGGGCATAGAGAAGCGACGTCACCGGCAGCTTGCGCTTGCGGTCGATACGGACGTTGACGATGTCCTTGGCATCGAATTCGAAGTCGAGCCACGAACCGCGATACGGGATCACGCGCGCGGCGAACAGGAACTTGCCCGACGAGTGGGTCTTGCCGCGGTCATGGTCGAAGAGCACACCCGGCGAACGGTGCATCTGCGACACGATAACGCGCTCGGTGCCGTTGACGAAGAAGGTGCCGTTCTCGGTCATGAGCGGCATGTCGCCCATGTAGACGTCCTGCTCCTTGATATCGAGGACCGAACGGGTGTCGGTTTCGCTGTCGACTTCAAAGACGATCAGGCGCAGCGTGACCTTCATCGGCGCCGCATAGGTGATGCCGCGCTGACGGCATTCCTCGACGTCATACTTGGGCGCTTCGAGTTCGTAATGGACGAAGTCGAGCTCGGCGGTACCGGCGAAATCGCGGATCGGGAAAACGCTGCGCAGCGTCTTTTCGAGGCCCGAAACATAACCGACCGAGGGGTCGGACCGCAGGAACTGCTCATAGGATTCGCGCTGCACCTCGATGAGGTTGGGCATCTCCACCGCTTCGTGGATGTTGCCGAACAGCTTGCGGATTCGCTTGGTCGCGGTTGCTTCGAGGGCCTTGCCCACCGACTTCGCCTTGGTCGCCATAAGTGATTGTCTCGCCTTAGTAAAAATCAGCTCGCGAGCGCATCGACGCGAAAAAAGCCGCAGGCAACCGTTGCCGGTTTACCGCAGCTTTCCTACGCCTGTCGAAATCCCTGCCGCCCTATCCGTACAGCCCGCTGCGCAAAGTCAGGCTCTATCTCGGACGGTGGGGTGTGATGGCGATATAGGATCGGGGGTGCGCGGTGTCAACGGCACCGCAGCGAAGCGATCGCGTGCACGGCGACTTTGGGGTGGGGAGCGGACGTTCGCCGGGGACTACATCACCAATAGAGACGTGATCTGCGAAGGTTCAGAAAGGCCCAATTGGCGCCCTAACGCAACGCCCAAAGGCACCACCCAGAAGGCCGAGTCAGCATCAAATGGCGCAGGAGAATCGCTAAGATTGTAAATGGTCTTCGCGCAGATTTCCTCAAAAGCATATTGCGCCAAACCCAGCTGATCGTCGCGCTTTCCTGCCCTCAGCGTCTTTTGCCTAATGTCTTGGAAGAGCGCGTGCGCGCCCTTCCAACTTTCACGATCCGAAATCATTCTGAGAAGTTTGCGGAGCGTGTCGCTATCGTCACACCGGTTTTCGAAGAATGTCAGCATCTCCGTCATTGCGTCAACGATGTTGGTTGGATGAGTGCGCATCGTATTCTTCTATAGGATGTCACGATGTCCGCAATCGGTCGATACCGGACGATGCGCCTACACCCGTCAAAAAATGCCCTTGAGCAACCCCGCCGGATTCCGCCGCAACGCCGCCTCTTCGCCCGCCATATAATGGAAAATCCCTTTCAGCGCCTGTTCGGTCACCGATCGCGTCAGCCCGTCGCGCGTCAGGCCGGCCGATGCCAGCAGCGGACTGCCCTGCGACAGTTGGTCGAGTTGACGATACGCGCCGACATCGCCCAGCGCCGACCCGATCAGCGGCGACACTTTGGTGAACAGCACGCTGCCCGCGCTCTGCTGGAGATAGCGTGTCGCGCCATCATTCTTCGCCACCAGTCCGGGCGCATCGGTCCAGCGCAAATCGTCGATCGCGGTGCGGAAGATCGGCTTCGCTTCGCCCGCCGCCTTGCCGCCCGCGTCGTTCAGGCTCTTGGTCAAGTTGGTGGTGAGCCCGAGCTGGTCGCCCATGCCGAACAGCTTCGACGCCAGCTTCCCGCCCGCGCCCGGCAACAAGATACGCACCGCGGTGTCGCGATAGAAGGCGCCCGGCTCCGCGAGCTTGTCGAGCGCGCCATCGGAGGCGCCCGCGATCAGGCCCTTCACCCCGCTCTTCGGCAGCTTCGCCATCGCCCAGGGCGCGTTCGCCACTGCCAACATCCCCGCCGCGCCCGCGATCAGCGTCCTGCGTGCGATCATTTCCGTGCCATCGTCCATCGCGACTCTCTCCCACCGGTCCGGGCCGCGAACCTATCAGCAAAAGCCGGCGCGCCCTATGGCCGATCGGCAAGCCCGTCGAGCTTGCGTTCGATCCGCTCCAATCGTTCGGCAACCTCGCCCTGCGCCCCGCCCGGCAAGGCGAGCACCGGCATGATATAGATCGCGACGCGCTGCCGCACCTCTTCGAACGTCGCATAATCGTCGGCGCCCAGCACGAGCATCTGGTGGAGCAGCCATTCGAGCAGGCGCTCGAGAGCGTCGGGCGGCGTCCATTGCCCGGAGGCCGCGGCGCCTTCGAGCATCGAGCGCACCAGCGCCCCGGTGATCGACTTGTGCGCGGCAAGGAAGATCGAGAAATCGTCGTGAAGCAGGCCCTCCTGCGCCACCTTGTGGATCCACGGCGTGTTGCAGATGCTCTCGATCCCGCCCGCGATCACCTGTTCGAGCCGCTCCTCGAGCGGACCGAGCCCGACCGCAATCTGCCCGCTGCGTTCGAGATACGGTCCGGCCAGATGCTGGAGAAGCGCGAGCAGCAACCCCTCGCGATTGCCGAACCAGCGATAGAGCGTCGCGCGCGACACGCCGGATTCGCGCACCACATGGTCGATCGTGACATCGCGAAAGCCGATGCGTTCGACGACGATCGCAGCGGCATCGAGCGCCGCCTCGCGGCCGCCCAAGGCGCTGCCCGCTCCGCCACCGCGCGGATTTGCGTCGATTGTTGCGATCCCAGCCTCCCTTGATGAGCCGCCTCGCCTATCATGTCGCACTTGATGAGGCAAACTCTTGCGCTTGTCTCACTTAGTGTGATAAGTGGACTTCAACGTCTCATGAATGAGAGACCGGTTTCAGCCGGTCCGGGACGGGAGGGAGAGAGAAATGACACGACGCCTATTGCTGCTCCTCGCCGGCGCCAGCATCGCCGCCGCCGCGCAGGCCCAGACTGCCCGCGCCACCACGGCCGCCGATGCCCCCGTCCCCGCCGATGACAACAACGCCCAGAGCTCGGGCATTGCCGACATCGTCGTCACCGCGCGCCGCACCAGCGAAGCCGCGCAGACGATCCCGCTCGCGATCAGCGTGTTCGGCGGCCAGCAACTCGCCGACACCAACGTCCAGGGTATCGAGAATATTGCGCAGCAGACGCCGAACTTCTTCGTCCAGACGTCGAGCGCCGACCCGACCGGCGTCCTCCTCACCATTCGCGGCCAGTCGCAACAGGATTCGATCCTGACCATTGAGTCGCCGATCGGCGTCTATGTCGACGGCATCAACTATATCCGCTCGTCGAACCTCGAAACCGCGCTGACCGACGTCGAACGCGTCGAGGTGCTGCGCGGCCCGCAGGGGACGCTGTTCGGCAAGAACACCACCGGCGGCGCGATCAACATCACGACGCGCCAGCCCGATCTCGATGCGGTCGGCGGTTATGTAAAACTCAGCGCCGCGACGCACGACCGTTATGGCGCGACCGGCGTCCTCAACCTGCCGCTCATCGACGACGTGCTCGGCGTGCGCATCCTCGCGCAACGGATCGAGGACGGCTCGCTCGGCGTCAACGGCCTCGGCGACGGGATCGGCGGCAAGAAGCAGACCGCTTTCCGCACCAACTGGCTGTTTACCCCGAACGACAGCGTCACTTGGGCGATCTCGGCCGACTATACCCGCACCCGCGGCGACGCGCCGGTGAGCAAGCTCGCCTTCGTCAGCCCCTTCCCCAGCCCCGCTCCGGGCACACCGAACCCCGCCCCGGCGCTGATCGACATCGCGATCAGCCAGGGCATCCTCGATCCGGCGCTGCTCGCCGACCCGGAGGGCAATGCGGCCGCGATCGGCGCTGCACTCGGGCAGGCGCACGCGCTGTTCACCGGCCTCGTCGGGCGGCGCGGCTTTTACGACAATGATGCAACGGGCGCGCAGGGCAGTTATGCGCGCACCTATGGCGTCAGCTCGAACCTGGCGGTCGAGCTGACGCCAACCTTGTCCTTCCGTTCGATCACGGCGGCACGCTGGCTGAAGCGCTGGCTCGACGTCGACCTCGACAGCTCGCCCTTCACGCTGCTCGAGGCCGAACTCGCGAGCCGCGCGAAGAACCTCAGCCAGGAATTCCAGTTCAGCGGCGAGATCGGCGACCGCGTCGACTGGATCACCGGGGTCTATTTCAACGAGGAAACCGGCCGCGACTTCTCGCGCGCGACGGCACTCGGGACGATCAACGCGACCAACCCCAACATCACCGACGGCTTCGTCAAGAACAGCAGCTGGGCCGCCTTTGGCCAACTCATCGTCGACCTCACCGACAGCGTCCGCTTCACCGGCGGGCTGCGCTGGACCGAGGAAAGCAAGGAACTGCGCTCGTTCAACCGCTCGTCGGGCAGCGCGGTGTGCAACATCCCGTCGGCGCTGCAACTCGGCGGCACCTGCCAGGCACGCTTCAAGGACAGCTTCTCGGATTACTCCTACCTCGCCAGCCTCGACTGGACGATCCAGCCCGGCGTCCTCGTCTATGCCCGCACCGCGCGCGGCTTCAAGGGCGGCGGCCAGAATCTGCGCGGCACCGGCACTGCCGACAGCTTCGCCGCCTTCGCGCCCGAAGTCGTCACCGATTACGAAGTCGGGGCCAAGGCCGATTTGCTCGACCGCCGCCTGCGCGTCAACGTCGCGCTGTTTCAGGCCAATTACAGCGACATCCAGCGCACGATCGTTCAGGCGTCGCCCGGCGGCGCGATCGTCAGCCTCGTCACCAACGCGGCGCGCGCGCGCATCCGCGGCGCCGAGGCCGAAATCACCGCGGTGCCGGTCGACGGGCTGACGCTGTCGGGCGGTTTCGGGGTCAACGACGCCAAATATCTCGACTTCACCGACGTCACCGGCGACCGCTCGAACGAGCCGTTCCAGTTCCCCAAATACAGCTATCGCCTCGCCGCCACCTACAGCACCCCGACCGGCGCCGGCGACCTGCGGCTCAGCGTCGACTGGAACTGGCGCAGCGCGACCCAGCTCGTCGGTTCGGCGATCTACCGCGACAGCCTGCGCCAGCCCGCCTACGGCCTGCTCGGCGCGCGCATCGCGCTCGACATCGACAGCATCAACAGCGAGATTGCGGTGTTCGGCACCAACCTCACCAACCGCCATTATGCGGTGTCCGGGGTCCAGTTCGACAACAGCCTGGGGTTCAACACGCTCTACGCAGGCGAGCCGCGGGTGATCGGCCTGCAACTCACGACGCGCTTCGGCGGGGGCTGAGGCCCGTCCGGTCCGGGGTGGTTTCCAAACCGCCCTCTATTCCCGTTCATGTCGAGCGAAGTCGAGACACCCATCGAAGTTGCGCCTAGCCGAGGGGCATCTCGACTTCGCTCGATGCGAACGGGTTAGGGGTTGGCCTAAACGGCAGAAACCGGCCGGAACCCGTCACTCACGCCTTCCACAAACAGCAATCACGCCTTGACGTCGGAAAGCACCGACAGCTTGCGCGTCTCGTCGGCGAGATTGTCGATCACGCGGCGCATCAGCGCCTGCAGCATCTCGACCTCTTCGTCGCTCATCCCGCGGGTCGCGATCTCGTGGATCTCGGCGTTCATCGGCGCGAGCACAAGTTCGAGCTTTTTCGCATGCGGGGTCAAATGGATGAAGGTCTTGCGCCGGTCGTCCTCGGTCTTCTTGCGAGTGATCAGCCCGGCTTTTTCCAGCCCCTTCAGCGCGACGACGGTCGTCGGCTCGCGCATCCCGACGCGTTCGCTGAGCTCGCGCTGGGTGATCCCGTCCTCGCGCCACAACTGGCGGAGGAAGCGCCATTGCCCCGCCGAAACGTCGTGCGTGAGCGTGCGGCGTTCGAGGAGACGCGAAAAGGACCGGAAAACGACGCGCGCCAGATAGCCGATACTGTTCTCCGGGTCGGTGTAATATTCCGCCGTATGCCGGTAAGTCTTCGTGTTCCTGGCCAAAACCTGCTCCCCTGCGATGGCCCGGCATCGGGCATTTGCCCGCGTCCCGCCGAAGCCTGGCGCAAACCTTAGAACGCGAAGATTCACCCCGCAACCTCTTCGTGGCGCTGGCAACCAGCGCCTCCGCACCAACCCGTCGATATCGTTGGACAAGGTCGCGACCTTCCATTACTTAGAATACTAAGTTAATGGAGGTGAAGTGGAGAAATTTGTCCGGATCAAGGGCGTCGCGGCACCGCTGCCGCTCGCCAATGTCGATACCGACATGATCATTCCCGCGCGCTATATGAAGGCGCTGACCCGCCTCGGGCTCGGCCGTCATCTGTTCCGGGAACTGCGCTTCGACGACGAAGCGGGCGGCGAACGCCCCGACTTCATTCTCAACCGGCCGGCATGCCGCGATGCGCAGATATTGATCGCCGACCGCAATTTCGGCTGCGGCTCGTCGCGCGAGCACGCGGTGTGGGCGCTCGGCGATTTCGGTATCCGTTGCGTGATCGCACCGAGCTTCGGCGATATCTTCGCGGGCAATGCGCGCAAGAACGGCCTGTTGCTCATCCGCCTGCCCGAGGCGCTGTGCGACCGGCTGCGCCGCGAGGTCGAACTCGCCCAATATGCTCCCATCGAGGTCGATCTTGCGGCGCAGCAGATTCGCCTCGCTTCGGGCGAAGCGATCGATTTCGCCATCGATCCCGGCGACCGCCGCATCCTCATCGAGGGACTCGACGACATCGCCCGCACCCTGCGCCACGCCGACGCGATCGCGCGGTTCGAGACGGCAACCTAGCCGAGACTGTCCGGCGCCGCGATAAAGCCCGCGATCGCACTCGCCGCCGCGAGCGCCGGGCTCATCAGATGCGTCCGCCCGCCGCGCCCCTGCCGGTTCTCGAAATTGCGGTTCGACGTCGCGGCGCAGCGCTCGCCGGGAAGCAGCCGGTCGGCGTTCATGCCGACGCACATCGAGCAGCCGGGTTCGCGCCAGTCGAAACCCGCGTCGCGCAGCACCGCGTCGATCCCTTCCGCCTCGGCCTGCCGCTTGACCAGCCCCGACCCCGGTACGACCATCGCGCGAACGTGCGGCGCCACCCGGCGCCCGCGCACGACATCGGCGACGATGCGCAAATCCTCGATCCGGCTGTTGGTGCAGCTCCCGATGAACACGCGGTCGAGCCGCGTCCCGGCGATCGGCGCGCCGGACGAAATGTCCATATAAGCGAGCGCCCGCTCTGCGGCTGCCCGCGCCTCCTCGCCCGTCAGCGACGCCGGGTCGGGGACGACCCCGTCGACCGCAACGACCTGCGACGGGTTCGTCCCCCAGCTCACCATCGGCCGCACGTCGCGCGCGTCGATCCGCACCTCGCGGTCGAACCTCGCACCGTCGTCGCTCGCCAGTGTCCGCCAGCGGGCGACTGCGGAGTCCCACGCCGCACCCGCGGGCGCCGCGGGCCGGCCCGCCAGATAGGCGAAGGTCACCGCGTCGGGCGCGACCAGCCCGGCGCGCGCGCCCATTTCGATGCTGAGGTTGCAGAGCGTCATCCGCCCCTCCATCGACAGCGCCCGGATCGCTTCCCCCGCATGTTCGATCACATGGCCCCCGGCGCCGTCGACCCCGATCGTGCCGAGCAGGTGCAGCGCGAGGTCCTTGGCGTGGACATGCGGCGCCAGCGTTCCGTCGACCGTCACCCGCATGTTGCGCGACCGGCGCTGGCGGATCGTCTGCGTCGCCAGCACATGCTCGACCTCCGACGTGCCGATTCCGAAAGCGAGCGCGCCGAACGCGCCATGCGTCGAGGTGTGGCTGTCGCCGCAGACGATCGTCATGCCCGGCTGCGAGCGCCCCTGTTCGGGGCCGACGACATGGACGATGCCGCCGCGCGGGTCGCCCATCGGAAAATTCTCGATCCCCGCCTGCGCCGTATTCGCCACCAACGCCTCGAGCTGCGCACGCGCCTCGGCGTCGGGGACCCCGGCGGGGCCGGCCGCCTGCCCCTCGGTCGGCACATTGTGATCGGACAGTGCAAGCACCCGGTCAGGGCGGCGCACCGCCCTCCCCGCCGCAGCGAGCCCGGCGAACGCCTGCGGCGAGGTCACCTCGTGCAACAGGTGGAGGTCGATATAGAGCAATGTCTCGCCGTCATCCTCGGCGACGACATGCGCATCCCAGATCTTGTCATAAAGCGTGCGAGGGACCGGGCGCGCCATCAGGCCCTACCCTGCCGTGCGCCACTTTGCCGGCGCCCGCGATTCGCCGCGCCGGCGCGATGGCCGCATAATCCAAAAGCTGCCCTATCCATCACCCCGACGCTCCCGTCCCCATGCTCCATCTCCTGCCGGACAACGGCTCAAAAATACTTAGAAACCTAACTTATATGGCACGGACAGCGCATCGGGCAAGCGCTTTTCCGCCAAATGTGCTTTTCACAAATAAGAAATACTTAGTACTTGAAGTATTTTCCCGACTTGCTAAAAGCCGATGCGGGAACGGAGGATGACGACGCACTGACGGCACGAGTCGAGGACGCCGAAGATGTCCTGCGCCGATACGAAAGACTGGCCGAAGCCAGCAGCAACTCCTGTTCCGAAGACATGACGAGGCCGGATGCGTACGCCGCATTTCCGACGCGATGGCGCGTGCGGAACGCGTCGTGGCACGGCCGCAAACGGGAGGATGTTATGAGGACCGCTTTTCTTCTGCTTTCGACGGCTGCCGTCGCCTTGGCCGCCATGCCGGCGCAGGCGCAAACCGCCGGCGCCGCCAGCGATGCCACCACCGACACGGCAACGGGCGCCGACGACACCTATGGCGAAATCCTGGTGACCGCGCAGCGCCGCTCCGAAAGCGTGCAGGACGTGCCGATCGCCATCTCGGCCTTCAACAGCGAGATGGTCGAAAGCAGCGGCAGCACCAATATCACCAGCCTCAACGGCCTCGCCCCCAACGTCGTCCTGCAGACGCAGGGCCTGGTCGCCAACGTGCCGATGATCTCGATCCGCGGCATGAGCACCGCCGATCCCGATCCCAATGCCGATCCCAAGGTCAGCACGATCATCGACGGCGTCTATATCCCCTTCGTGTCGAGCACGATGCTCGACCTGTTCGACATCGAACGCGTCGAGGTGCTGAAGGGCCCACAGGGCGTGCTGTTCGGCAAGAACAACCTTGCGGGCACGCTCAACGTCATCACCGCGCGCCCGACCGACGATTTCGGGGCCGAGGCGCGCTTCACGCTGGGCTCGTTCGGGCTCAAACAGTTCCGCGGCAAGGTCAACAGCGGCCGCTTCGCCAACGACATGCTCGCGGCGAAGGTCGCGGTCAATTTCCGCGATTATAACGGCTACAGCCGCAATGTGATCACCGGCAACCGTCTCAACGGCAGCAACGTCAAGTCGGTGCGCGGCGCGCTCGACTTCGATCCGGGCGGCGCCTTCGATTCGGCGCTCGTCGTCGACTGGCTGAAGCAGAAGACGACCGGTCCGGCGCCGCATGTGCTCGACAACGGCGATCCCAACTGGGATCTGCTCCCCGACATCGTGAAGACCGACATCCGCAAGTCGGCGGTGCTGTTCGATCCGATCGCCAACACCGAAACCTATGGCGGCTCGCTCACTTCGAACCTCGATGTGGGCTGGGGCACGATCACTTCGGTGCTCGGCTATCGCCACCTTACCTATCTGACCCGCGGCGACTTCGACGGGCTGATCACCCCAGCGCCGCAGCTCGACGTGACTCGCGACTTCTCCGGCAATTCAAAGAGTGCCGAACTGCGTTATGTGTCGCCGGCCGGCGAGCCGGTCGATTTCGTCGTCGGCCTCTATTACCAGACCGACAAATGGCGCCAGTTCAACACCGTGCTCGCAACCCCGACCACGACGACGCGCGCGCAGCTCCGCCAGGACACCGAAAGCTACGCGATCTTCGCGCTCGTCAACGCGCATCCGGCCGACGGGCTGACGCTGTCGCTCGGCGGCCGCTACAGCCACGACCGCAAGAAATACGACATCGCGAACCAGGTGTTCGTGAACGGCAACCAGGCCTCGTCCTTCGCGAGCAGCCTGAAGGCATCGTGGGCCGAATTCACGCCGCGCCTGACGGTCAACTACGAAGTCACGCCCGACGTCATGGTCTACGCCAATTATTCGCAGGGTTATAAGGCGGGCGGGTTCAACTCGCGCGGCACGATCCCCGAAAATGTCGGCCCCTATAATCCCGAACGCGTCAACGCCTTCGAGGTCGGGGCAAAGACCGACCTGTTCGACCGGCTCCTGCGCTTCAACGTCGCGGGCTTCGTCAACAATTACCGCGACCTGCAAAGCTCGGTGACCAAGATGGGTGCCGTGCGCGCCGAGAATATCACGACCAATGTCGCCGCGGCCAAAATCTACGGCTTCGAGGTCGAAAGCCTGCTGCGCCCGATGGACAATTTCACCATCGGCGCCAATGTCGCCTATCTTCATGCGCGCTACACCGACTTCTGCGCCGACACCAACGGCGTCTTCACCGACGGTTCGCCCGAGGTCGGCCAGTGCGGTCCGGCGGTGCCGATCCTGATCAACGGCGTTCCCAACGGCACCTTCGCGGTCCCGACCGATTCCTCCGGTCTCGACCTCGCCAACGCGCCGAAGTGGAGCGGCAGCCTGTCGCTCGACTATGCGATCCCGACCGGCTTCGGCGAGATCAAGCTGCACAGCGATGCGCGCTATTCGGCCCGCTTCAACACCTGGGGCCGCAGCAACCTGCCCGGCTATTACCGCGACGAAGTCGTGCTGCTCAACGCGAGCATCGCGGTCGCGGGTCAGGACGACCGCTGGAAGGTCACGCTGTACGGCAGCAACCTGACCGATCAGGACGTGATTTCGGGCGCGACCAACGCCGGCGCCACCCCGATCACGCAATTCTACCAGCCGCCGCGCGAGTTCGGCGTCGACTTTGCGATCAAATTCTGACGAACTGAGCCGCGGCACGGCCCTGTCGTGCCGCGGCCCCCGTTTTCAAGACAGACCTGGGAGAGAGACATGGGCTGGGATGTGAATCGGCGCACCTTCGTCGGCGGCATGGGCGCGCTCGCCGCAGCGGGGCTCGCGCTGCCGACCTATGCGAAGAACGGCAAGAAGCTCAACGTCCTGATGATCGTCACCGATCAGGAACAGAGCGTCGCCAGCTATCCCAAGGGCCTGCTCGAAAAGCTGCCGCATCACCGCGAACTGATGGAACGCGGGATGCTGGTCGAAAACTATCATGTCCACACGACCCCCTGCACGCCGTCGCGTTCGACGATCTTCCAGGGTCACCATACACAGCAGACCGGGCTGTTCCTCAACAGCGACAACGCCCCCAATCCGGTTGCGGCGGAGGATATGCCGACGCTCGGCCACATGATGCAGGCGGCGGGCTATTACACCAGCTACAAGGGCAAGTGGCATCTCAGCCGGATGAATTTCGAACGCAACTGGCCGCGCGTGCCGGGCGGCATCTATCCCAGCACCGAACGGGCGATGGAGAAATACGGTTTCCACGACTACGGCTTCGACGGCGAGGAACTGGGGCTGACGTGGGACGGCTATCGCGCCGACATGTATGTCGCGGGCGACGCGGCACGCAGCATCTTCGACTTCGTCCGCCGCGACAAGGCGGGCGGTAAGCCGTGGTTCATGGTCGTCGGCCTGATCAACCCGCACGACATCATGTTCTACGACGCGACGGGCGAGCAGGCGAAGCACCGCACCCACCCCGATATCCTCGCGCCGCTGCGCCGCGAACCCGGCGATCCGATCTATGAAGTCGACAACAAGTTCGACCTGCCCGAAAGCTTCTACAAGGACGATCTCAGCACCAAGCCGGAGGCGCACAAGGGCATCCAGCGGCTGAACGATCTCTTCTATGGGCCGATGCCGCTCGGCGACCTCGAAAGCTGGCACCGTTTCAACAATTATTATTACAACTGCCTGCGCGACGTCGACCGGCGGCTGGGGCAATTGCTGTGGGCGCTCAAGGAAAGCGGCCAGGTCGACAATACGATCATCGTCTATACCAGCGACCATGGCGAGCGTGCCGGGGCGCACGGGCTACGCCAGAAGGCGGGCACGATGTACCGCGAGGAAACCAATATCCCGATGATCATCGCGCACCCCGATGTGAAGGGCGGGCAGACGACCAAGGGCCTGATGGGCGCGATCGACATTGCGCCGACGCTGATGACGATGGCGGGGCTGTCGGCCGACGAAGGAAAGAACCGCTTCCCGAACCTGCCGGGGGTCGATGTGTCGGGGCTGCTGTCGTCGCCGGCGGCGCCGACCGAGCGCGACCGGCGCGGGCATTTCTTCAACTATGCCGTCGCGCATATGTGGGAGCCCAATTCGTCGCGCGTCGTCGGCCCCCGCCCGCCGGGCGAGAAGGTGCCGGACTACAGCGCCATCTACGATCTCGAAAAGCGGCGCCTGCACCGCGGCGTCCACGACGGCCGCTGGAAATTCGCGCGCTATTTCGCCCCGGCGCACCATCATATGCCGAAGGACTGGAAGACGCTGAGCGAGCGCAACGACCTCGAGCTCTACGACACCCACGCCGACCCCGGCGAGCTCGTCAACCTCGCGAACAATCCGAAGCATCGCAAGGAGGTGATGCGGCTCAACAAGATGGTCAATGCGCTGTCGGAGCGCGAGATCGGCGTCGGGCTCGACGACGGCCGCGAATATCCGGGGCCGACCGAACTCTACAACCGCCCGGGTTGACCATTCAGGGCAGCGCTTTTGCCCCTGCCCCTTCTTCCCGTATCGGCGGGCCGGGCGCAATGCACGCGATCACATCAGGGCAAACCGAATTCGGCATTGCGCCGGAGCAGTTCGCCGACCGAGTTGGCGAAATGGCGCTCCATGGCGATCCGCGCCCGCGCCGGCTCGCGCGCCGCAATCGCTTCGGCAACCTCGCGGTGCAGCGCCAGCGTTTCCTCGCGCTCGGCCTCGGTCGTCCGACCCTGCCAGGCACGCGGGATCGCACGCTCCATCAGCTCCTCGAACGAGCGCACGATCTGGTAGAAGAGCGGGTTGCCGCTCGCCGCGGCGATCGTCTGGTGGAACGCGGTATCGGCCGCCGTTCGCGCCGCCTCGTCGCCCTCGATCGCCAGCCCGTGTGCCGCGGCCAGGATCGCGCGCGCCTGCTCCTCGCTGCGGTTCGTCGCCGCCATCTCGGCGGTGCGCAGTTCGAGCGTCCGGCGCACCTCCCAGACGTCGGCGAGGCTGACCTGTGCCGTGTTCACCGCATGCCCCATCGACGCCGCCATTACCGACCCGTCCATCGCACCGACGCGCGGCTTCCGGCCGTTGCCGACATCGACGAGCCGCAGCGCGGCGAGCGCACCGAACGCCTCGCGCATCACCGGGCGGCTCACCCCCATCTCGGCCGCAAAGCTCCCCTCGCCCGGCAGGGTATCGCCGACCTTAAGGTCGTGGTCGCGGATATGGTCGCGCACGAAATCCATCGCCCGCTCGACCAGCGAGCCACGCGCGCCGTCGATCGTCTGTACCGCTTCGTTCATGCCGCAATCCCCACCCGGCGCATCTCGGTCGGTGCCATACCGAAACGGCGCGAAAAGGCACGCGTGAAACTCGCATTATTGAGGTAGCCGCAGCGATAGCCGATGCTCGCCACCGGCAGGTCGCTCGCGGCCAGCAACCGCCGCGCCTGTTTCAACCGCCGCTCGCTCAGCGCTTCGGCGACAGTGCACTGATAGATTTCGCGGAACCCCCGCGTCAGCTTGTCGCGATTGATGCCGCACCCGCGCGCGATATCGTCGAGGGTCAGCTTCTCGTGCCAGCGCTCGTCGATCATGCGCCGCGCCGCGGCGATCCGTGCGATGTCGGTCTCGGCAAGGCTGGTCGCCCCCTCGATCGCGATCAGCCGCCCCTCGGCCAGCGCGGCGAAAAGCTGGCAAAGCAGTTCGATGCTCCGCGCCAGCCGCAGCGTATCGGCTGCGGCATCGTCGCTTCCAGGCTCGACGATCGACTGCCCCAGCGCGCGCAGGTCCGACGGCAGATACCAGCGCGCGCCCTCCCCGGGCAGGTCGCCGAACAGGCGGCGGCAGGCGCCGCGCGTGACGGCAAAGACGAGCAGATGGTGATCGACCGCGCCGTCCAGATCGCGAAAATCGAGCAGGCTCACCGCCGGCTCGCCGATATCGTGAAAGCCGAGCAGCAGCGCATCGGGCGGCAACAGCCGGCGGTCGCACGCGCCGGGCCCGACGAAAGTGGTCATCTCGTGCGAAACGATGATCGGATGTTTGGTCGTCATGCTGCTTCTCCCGATCTCGCTCTAGACCTATCTGACAGCTTTGACAATACCTATCTGATAGGTTCTGCGAAAATCGATGCCGGCGCCCGCCGCATCGCGAGCAGGAAGGCAAAGAAGGACAGCGCGCTCACCGTCACTCCGACCAGCGCCAGCGCCTCGGCGAGCATCGCCTCGCCGCCCATCAGGCCGCTCACCTGCGTGACGAACCACGGCGCGAGGCCGAAGCCGATCAGCCCGGCAATCGCGATGAAGGCGCCGATGCACAGCCCGCGCAATTCGTTCGGGATGAAGACGGTCAGCGCCACCGACACGACCAGCCCGGTCACCGCGCCGCAGGTCGACAGGACACCGAGAGCGACGGCAAAGCTCATCACATCGGGCATCAGCGGGAACAGCGCGGCGGGCACCCCCAGTCCCGCCGCGATGACCGCGCCCAGCAGCAGGCCGCCGCTGCGGCGGCTCCGCTGTCCCATATCGGCCGAAATCCCGCCGAGCACCGCACCGGCAACCCCGGTGCCGAACATCAGCGCGCCGACCCAGCCGGCAAATTCCTGCGGCTGCAGCCCGAAATCGCGCGACAGTACGGGCGCGACCCACACGGTAGCCGCCACATCGGCCATCACCACCGCGACCTGCCCCGCGAACAGCGGGCCGAGGAATGCGCGCCGCGCCCAAAGCTCGGCGGCGACGATCCGAAACGGCGCATCGGGGCCCGCCTCCACCTCGCGGCGCGCGGGCTCGCGCAGCAGCAACAGAGGCAGCAGGCACAGCGCGCTAATTGCCGCGAGCACGACGTGCGCGCTGCGCCAGGGTGCCAGACCCGCGAGCCACGAGGGCCCCGCGGCGTCCGAAAGCAGCCCGAACAACCAGCCGGTCAGTGCGAAACCGAGCGCGACCCCCAGCGCCTTGCCCAGATTGACGATCAACATCGCGCGGCCGCGCTGCTCGGGTGCGCAGAAATCGGCGCAGAGCGACAGCGCGGCGGTCAGCGACCCGGTCGAGCCGATGCCGACAAGCATGCGGGCCGCGGTCAGCAGCCCCGCACTCGGCGCAAAGGCGGTCAGCAGCGTGCCGAGCGTCCACAGCAGCGCCAGCCCGATCGTCAACCGCACGCGGTTGCGGCGATCAACGAGGATGCCGATCGGCACCGAAAAGAGTACCATCGGCACCGCGGCCCCGAGCCCCTGGATCAGCGCCAGCGCATCGTCGCCGAGCCCCAGTTCGGCCTTGGCGCTTTCCTGAATCGTGCCGAAGCTGCCGAGCGCGGTGAAACCCATCGTCGTCACCAGCGCCAGCAGCAACAGCGGAACGAGCGTCGCGGGCGCAGTCAGCCGCGTGGCGCGCGCCGCGAGAGGTTCGGCCACACTTGCCATCACAGCACGAAAATCTTGCCGGGGTTGAGCAAATTTTGCGGATCCATCGCGCGCTTGATCACCCGCATCTGCTCGACCGCCCCACCCAGTTCGGCGACCAGCCAGTCCTGCTTGCCGATGCCGATGCCATGCTCGCCGGTACAGGTACCGTCCATCGCCAGCGCGCGTTCGACCAGCTTCGCGTTGATCGCCTCGACCTCTTCGAGTTCAGCCGGCGCGTCGGGGTCGATCGAGAAGATGACGTGGAAATTGCCGTCGCCGACATGGCCGAGGATCGTCGCCGGGACGCTCGCGCCCTCCAGATCGGCGTGCGTTTCGGCGATGCATTCGGCCAGCCGGCTCATCGGCACGCACACGTCGGTCGCCCAGCCGATCGCCCCCGCGCGCATGTTGACCGCAGCATAATAGGCCTCATGCCGCGCGCGCCACAATTTCGTCCGTTCCTCGGGCAGGTTCGACCAGTCAAAGCGCCCGCCGCCATTGGCTTCGGCGAGCATCTTTACCGTCTCGACCTGCTCGGCGACATGCGATGCGCTGCCGTGAAATTCGAAGAACAGCGTCGGCGCCTCGGGATAATCGAGCTTCGACCAGCGGTTGACCGCCGTCATTTGCTTGGCGTCGAGGATCTCGACGCGGGCCAGCGGCACCGCGCACTGGATCGACTGGACCACCGTATCGACGGCGCCGCCCAGCGTGTCGAAGCTGCACACCGCCGCCGAAATCGTATCGGGGACCGGATGAAGCCGCAGCGTCACTTCGGTGATGATGCCCAGCGTACCTTCGGAACCGACGTAGAGCCGCGTCAGGTCGTAACCTGCCGCCGACTTGCGCGCCCGGCGCGCGGTGCGGATCACTTCGCCCTGCGGCGTCACCACCTCAAGGCTCAGCACCGCATCCTTCATCGTGCCATAGCGGACCGCGTTGGTGCCCGACGCGCGCGTCGATGCCATGCCGCCGATCGTCGCATTGGCGCCGGGATCGATCGGAAAAAACAGCCCCTGATCGCGCAGATGGACATTCAGCTCCTCGCGCCGCACCCCCGGCTGGACGACGCAGTCGAAATCCTCGGCATGGACCGCGAGCACCCGGTCCATCTGGCTCATGTCGAGCGAGATGCCACCGCGGATCGGCGCCGCATTGCCCTCGATCGACGTGCCCGCGCCGAACGGCACGATCGGGATATCGGCGGCGGCGCACAGCTTGACCAGCGCCACCACCTCGTCGGTCGAGTGGGCAAAGACGACGGCGTCGGGCAGCACCGTGGCGAAATGTGTTTCGCTGGCCCCATGCTGCCCGAGCACCGCTTCGCCCCGCTGGAAACGGTCCGCGAACCGTTCCTCCAGCGCCCCCACCAGGCTGGCGGGGAGCGGTTTGCGTTCCCCCGATGGCACCGTCCCCGCCATGGTCAGAACTTCAGGCTGGCGCGCACGCCATAACGGCGGCGGTCGCCCGTGATGCCGAGGTCGGAGGCCGGCAGCCCCGCGAGCGCCAGCGTCGTCTTTTCGATATAGGATTCGAAATATTCGGTGTTGAAGATGTTGTTCGCGAACAGCGCGACTTCGACCGGACCGGTGCGATACGCGACCGACGCATTGGTCAGCCAATAGCTGTCGAGGAAGGTGGGCGTGGTCTCGTTGAGGGTCGCCGCGAGGCGCTTGCCCTTGCCGACCAGTCCGGCGCTCAGCGTCAGGTCGCTGTCGCCGCCTGTCTCGATGCGATAGTCACTCGACAGGCTGGCCGTCCAATCGGGCTGGAAGGTGAGGCGATCGGACGACAGACGGCGGCCAGTGGTGTCGAAATAGGCGCTGTCGTCGGTGATCCTTGCGTGCATCCAGGTAAAGCCGCCGCGGATCGTCCATGCCGATACCGGGCGCACCATCGCTTCGAGTTCGACGCCATAGCTTTCGACATCGCCGGTGTTGAGATCGACGGTGACCAGCCCGCCGCCGGCCGCGGGGGCAATCGAGTTGAGGCCGATATAGTCCTTGTAATCGCTGTAGAAAATGGTTCCCGACAGGCTGAGGCCCGGGGTCGCATATTTGACGCCGCCCTCGTACGTCCACGCCGAATCCCCACGATAGGTACGCGTCGGAGCCGTCGGGGCGTTAAAACCGCCACCGCGATAGCCGCGCGCGACAGACACATAGGTCATCAGGTCCGGGGTCCATTTGCGGGTGATCGACAACTTGGGCTGCCATTCGTCCGACTTAATCTTCGCGGTCGGGACAAGCCCGCCCGCGGTCACCGCGCCCAGCACGGTCGTCGTGGTCGAAACGACCGATCCGTTTGCGACGCGATCCTCATGGTCATAGCGCAGGCCCAGCGCGACTTCCCAGTCGAGGTTCGGCTTCCAGAAGACCGTACCGAAAGCGGCATAAGTATCGCCGACATTCTTCGCGGTGGTGTTGCGGACGATGTTCACCGGGCCTAGCAGCGGATGGACGAGGTTGATCGTGTCCTGCGAACGTGCGCGGACCATTTCGTTGCTGTAAAAGACGCCGAACAGCGTCGAAAGCTCGTCCGACCATTCGCTGTCGAGCCGCGATTCCAGCGTCATCGTGCGCAGGCTGTCGCGCGCGATCGTCCGCACCGTATTGTCGGGACCGAAATCGCCTTCACCGTCGGGCGTGAAGCCATTGCGCATGTCATAGGCGCCGATGAGGCTGAGCCGCGATCCGCCGCCAAGGTCGGCCTCGGCGCGGGCGTTGATGCCGCGATATTTGAACCGCACTTCATTGAGCGTGTTGAACTGCACGTCGCGGCGATAGTCGCGCGGCCCGCTGACCCGCGAATAGGGGACGTTCACGCCGTTGACGCTGTCGTAATAGCCCTTGATCGTCAGCGCGAAGCCGTCCGACGGCGTGACGCGCAGCGTGGCATTGATCGAGTCGGTGTTCAGCGGGTTGGCGTTGCCGCCGATCACGCTGTTGGTCAGGAATCCGTCCTGCTGGCGATGCGCCGCCGCGACGCGCAGGGCCACCTTGTCGGTGACGATCGGTCCCGACACCGAACCCGACACCATCCACGCGTCGTCAGGACCGGCGTAGCTGGCGTTCGCGCGCACCTCCAGATCATTGCCCGGCTGGCGCGTGATGACATTGATCGCGCCCCCCATCGTATTCTTGCCGTAAAGCGTCCCCTGAGGCCCGCGCAGCACCTCGATGCGCTCGACGTCGGTCAGCGGGTTGTTCAGATAGGCGGTGTTCGGCTGATAGACGCCGTCGATGAACAGGCCGACCCCCGGCTGGACGCTCTGTACCAGCGTCACCCCGACGCCGCGGATCGACACAAAGGCGCGGCCGGTGCCGTCGCTGTTGATATTCAGGCCGGGCGACAGCACCGCTGCCTCGCGCACCGAATTGAAGCCGCGCGCCACAAGCGTGTCGCTGTCGATCGCGGTTACCGCGATCGGCACGTCGGACAACGTCTCGTCACGCTTGCGCGCCGTCACCACGATGATGCCATCGTCTTCGCTTTCGGCGGTGGCGGCAGCGGCCGCGCTATCCTGCGCAAAGCCGGGCGTCGCACCCAGCGCCGCGGCGAGTACGAGCGTCGAAACGGCGGAAAATCGGAACTTTGTCATCAGGCATCCCCAAAAACGGCGGTCTCGGCCGCCCGTCGATACCTATATGACAGCTATTTGACCTATATGAAAGGTCTGCGATTGTGCCGATCCGCAGACCGGGTTTGCCGGGAATCCTGCTATCCTTCATCGTCACCCCGGACTTGATCCGGGGTGACGATTGGAATGAGCTGAACGCCGGACGCGCCTTCACCAGCAGCTATAGCCGCCGTCGGCGAGGACGATGCTCCCGGTCATCAGGCTCGCCATGTCTGATGCAAGGAACAGGATCACCGCTGCCACCTCTTCGGGCTCGCCGAGCCGGGCTTGCGGGGTGCCGTCGATCCAGCGCCGGTACATCTCGCTCGTCTTGTCGGCGAAGGCATTGAGCGGGGTCGCGATATAGGTCGGCGCGACCGCATTGACCCGCACGCCCCGGCCCGCCCATTCGGCGGCGAGGCTTTTCGTAAGCTGGTGCACTGCGGCTTTCGAGGCATTATAATAGCTTTGCGGCTGCGGCCGGTTGACGATGAACCCCGACATCGACCCGACGTTGACGATGCTTCCCGATCCGGCCGCCAGCATGTGCCGCCCGAAAGCGCGCGCACACCAGAAGCTGCCGTTGAGATTGACGTCGAGGACATGCCGCCAATGCTCGTCGGCGACATCCTCTGCGGCGGTCTCGCTGCGCGCGATCCCGGCATTGTTGATCAGAATATCGATCCGGCCCTCGCGTTCGATCATCGCCTGCGCCGCGGCATCGACGGCGGCGCTGTCGGTCACGTCGAGCGATTGCGTGAAGACGGCATGGCTCTTTGCCGCTAGGCTGGCGACCGCTTCGTCCAATGCCGCGGCGTCGCGGTCGGCAATCGTCACCCGCGCTCCGGCTTCGGCAAGCGCCTCGGCGGTCGCAAGCCCGATCCCCTGCGCGCCGCCGGTGACAAAGGCCGTGCGGCCGTCGAGGCGCAGCTTTTCAAGATACATGATGCTACTCCGGCAGGAAAGCGGCGGCGGGCATCACCGGTTCGTGAGCCGCTTCGCCGTGCGTCATCCGGTACACCATCCGGTAGGACCCGAACTCGGGCCAGGGCAGCCCCCCGTCGCGCGCGAAGCTGGCCCAAATGCCGTGGACGCGATCGGCGAGCCCCTGTGGCGGCGCCTCGCCCGCCAGCCCCTGCGGCCCGGTGGCGCAGGCGAGCGTATCGAACACGAACGGCATCTCGATCCCGTGGCACGCGCCCAGTTCGCCGCCGCAGGCGGGCGAGCGCCAGTCGAACTCGTACATCCACGTCTTGCCCTGATGCGCCGCGGCATATTGGCGCGCCGGCCAGCGAAAGACGAGGTCGTTCATCGCATCGGTCATCGCTTCGCCCGGCCGCACGCCCTTCGTCTTATATCCATAGGCGCGCAGCGCCTTGCCCGCGTTCGGCAGCGACTTGCCGAGCAGCCAGCGCGCCAGCAGTCCGCCGATCTTCTGCTTCACGCCCGTCGGCACGAAATAGAGGTTCATCTCGTCGACATTGGTGCCGATCAAAATCTCGACATCGCGCCCCGCCCCCTTGCGCAGCGCGTCGAGCGGCTTTTCGGGCAGCACGTCGTCGCCATAAACGGGGATGAAGCGGCTGATCCCGAACACCGGCTCGATCCCGTCCGCCCCGCGCAGGTCGACCCGCGCGGTCGGCTTGGCCACTTTCTCGATCGCATCCATCGCGGCTTCGTTCGATACGGTGCGAAAGCCGTCGGCGTCGGGGGCGATGCGCAAAATCTGCGCGAGCTTGCACACCAAGCGCTGCGCCACCGCAATCTCGCGCACCATCGACCCGTGCCCGCTCTGGATGATCGCGCGGCGAAACAGTCCGTCGGCGAGCGGCGACGTCACGAGATCGGCGATCGCCATCGCTCCTGCGCTCTCGCCGAACACGGTCACATTGCCCGGATCGCCGCCGAACGCCGCGATATGGCGCTGCACCCATATGAGCGCGAAGATCATGTCGCGCAGCCCGAGATTGGTCGGTGCACCCGGCACCGGCAGGAAACCGTCGATCCCCATCCGGTAGTTGATCGCGACGCACACCACGCCCGACCGCGCGAACGCCGATCCGTCGTGCACCGGCGCATCCTTGCTGCCGGCAACGAAACCGCCGCCGTGGATGAACACCATCACCGGAGCAGCCTTGGCTTCGCGCGGCGCCCAGATGTTGAGCCGCAGATAATCGCCATCGCCGCCGTCCGACCCATGCCCGACCAGCGGCGTCGGGTCGATCCTCGGAAAGGGCTTGATGCGATACGGCGCGGCCGGCCCTGGTTCGACCGCGTCGCGCACGCCCTGCCAAGGTACGGGCGGCCGCGGAAGCGCGAAGCGCACCGGCGGCGCGGCATAGGGAATGCCGAGGAAGCGGGCGATCGGGCCGTCGACGATGCCGCGGACCATGCCGCCGTCGACGGCAACCTCCGCTGTGAAATCCATATTACTGTCCATGGCGCAGGCTAGCGCGAAGCGGCGAGACGGGCCATGGCCGAGACTATGCCCTGCGTCGGAATATATTTGCTCCGCAGGCAAAGCCTAGCCGATCGGCAACTCGTTGGTCGACTTGATCTCCGACAGGGCGACCGTGGAATTGATTTCCTGCACCCCCGGCAGCTTGCTCAGCCGGTCGAAGAAAAAACGCTCGTAAGCGTCGATATCCTTGGCGACGATGCGCAGCATGAAATCGGTCGTCCCCATCAGGACATACGCGTCGAGCACCTCGGGAAAGGAACGGATCGCCTCGCCGAACTCGTCGAGGTTGGCACGCCCGTGCGCGTTAAGCTTGACCTGCGCAAAGATATGGGCGTTGAGGCCGACCTTGCGCCGGTCGATCACCGCCACGCGCTTGCGGATCACGCCTTCGCGCTCGAGCCGGTCGATCCGCCGCCAGCAGGGCGAGGTCGACAGGCCGACACGTTCGGCGATCTCGGCCGTCGTCTGATTCGCATCGCGCTGCAATTCGCGGATGATCTTTATCTCGAAAGGATCAAGTTCGGTCATTTTATCCTCATAATTGCAATTTATAGATCATACCATCCCCAATCCTCATCCACGAACGCAAATCCGATCAAGTTTTTTCCCGCTTTTGCCGCGATAACCCTTCTCCTACCCAAAGGAGAATTGTCATGGTCACCCGTCCCAGCCGCCTGAACCCGCCGATGGAGTGTGTCCGCCTCCACGACGCGCAGACGGGGCTCGACGGGGTGATTGCGATTCATTCGACGACCCTCGGCCCCGGCGCAGGCGGATGCCGTTTCTGGACCTATCCCGACGTCGACGCCGCGCTTGCCGATGCGCTGCGGCTTGCCGAGGGCATGAGCTACAAGAATGCGCTTGCCGGTTTGCCGTTGGGGGGCGCCAAGGCGGTGCTGCGGAGGCCCGAAGGCCCGTTCGACCGCGCCGCGCTGTTCCGCGCCTTCGGCCGTGCGGTCGAGGATCTCGGGGGTTCTTACATCACTGCCGAAGACGTCGGCACGACGGTCGACGACATGCACGAGGTGGCGAGCGTGTCGCGCCATGTCGCGGGGCTGAAGCCGCTCGAGGGCCTGGCGGGCGGCGATCCGTCGCCATGGACCGCCAAAGGCGTTTTCGACTCGATGCGCGCCGCGGCCCGCTTCGCGCTCGACAGTGACCTCGACGGCCTGACGGTTGCGGTGCAGGGCACCGGCAATGTCGGCGCCGACCTCTGCCGCCGCCTCGCCGATGCCGGCGCGCATCTCGTCATTGCCGACCCGAGCCCGGCGCGCCGCGACCGGCTGCAGCATATCCTCGGTGCGAAGGTCGTCGATGTCGAAGAGATCGCCGAGGTCGACGCCGATATCTTCGCGCCCTGCGCCCTCGGCGGCGCCCTGACGCCGCACAGCGTCGCGCGGCTGAAGGCAAAGCTCGTGTGCGGCGGCGCCAACAACCAGCTCGCCACGCCCGAAGTAGCCGGTCTGCTCGTCGAACGCGGCATCACCTACGCGCCCGATTATGTCGTCAACGCCGGCGGCATCATCAACGTCTCGGCCGAATATCTCGGCGAGGACGAAGCGCATGTCGCGCAGCGCGTCGCACAGATAGGGCCGCGCGTGGCGGCGATCCTCGAACGCGCGGCACGCGAAGGCCGCTCGCCCGCCGCCGTCGCCGACGAAATGGCCGAACAGGTCATCGCCGGCGCCCAGCGGGTGGCCGCCTGATGTGGCATTTCGGAATCGATGCCGTGGTCGATCCGCAGGTCCTGCCGCGGATTGCCGGTTTCTTCGCGCAGCGCTCGATCGTCCCGACGCAGTTGAAGGCGCAGGTCGATGGTGACCGGATGCGGATCGAGGTCGCGGTCGACACGATGGACCGCCATCAGGCCGAATGCTGCGCCGCCAAGCTGCGCGAAGGGTTCACCGTGCTCGCGGTGCGCGTCTACCGGCACGAGAGGCTTGTCGCGGCCGCCTGAGACCGGCACAAGCCGCCGATGCAGACGCGCCTTGTCGAATATTTCCTCGCGCTCCATCGCGAACGGCATTTCGGCCGCGCCGCGGCAAGCTGCAACGTGTCGCAGCCGACGCTCTCCGCCGGAATCGCAACGCTCGAGGGGCAGCTCGGCAAGCGGCTGATCGTCCGCGACCGCAAATATGCCGGGCTGACGCCCGAAGGCGAAGCGATCCTGCCATGGGCGCGGCAGTTGGTCGCTGCGGCCGACGCGCTCGAACAGGTCGCGGGCACCGCGCACGGACCGCTCAAGGGAGAATTGCGGCTTGGCGCGATCCCGGCCTCGATGCCTGCGACCGGTTTTCTCGTCGAGGCGATCCGCGCGCGCTTTCCCGACCTCAACGTCCAGGTGCGCGCGCTCACCTCGCGCCAGATCGAACGCGAACTGGCGGCGTTCGAACTCGACGCCGGGGTCACCTATCTCGATTTCGAGCCGCCCGCGCATGCCCTCGCCGTCCCGCTCTACAGCGAGCGCAGCCGGCTGGTCAGCGCAAAGGACGGCATCGCAGTGCCCGAACGGCCCGACTGGCACGACCTTGCGCGCCTGCCGCTCTGCCTGTTGCATCAGGGTATGCAGAACCGGCGGATTCTCGACGCCCATCTCGCCGCGCTCGGGCTTGCGTTGCGGCCGATCGTCACCGCCGACAGCTATATCGCGCTGCTTGCCATCGTCCGGCAGGGCCATCTCTGTTCGATCATGCCCGACAATCATGCGCTACTGCTGCAAGGCCTCGACTGGGCGCGGATCACCCCGCTGCCCGAAACCGGCGAAGCGAACCGGATCGGCGTCATCGTCTCCGACCGCACCCCGATGGGCCCGCTCGCGCAAAGCGTGCTGGCCGTTGCACGCGAGTTGCGGCTGCCGCAGGGGTATCGGCTTTCTTAGAACCAAACGCTACACTCGCTTCGCCCTCCCTCGTCACCCCGGACTTGATCCGGGGTCCATGACTTCGACGCCGCAGTGGATCCCGGATCAAGTCCGGGATGACGATTGAGGTATGACAAGCTCATGATAGACAAACCCTATCAAACATGGCGCAGATCGATTTGACCTGCGCCCGTCTCTGCGCCACTGATTTTTCCGCAAAAGGATGGCGTATATGGGATTGGACGAAGCAAAGTCGCTGATCGATAGCTGGGCGCAGCACGAAGGCGCCGGGCGCGACCGGCTGTTGCCGCTGCTGCACGCGGTGCAGGATGAGATAGGATATATCGATGACGCCCTCGTCCCGGCCATCGCGGCGGCGCTGAACCTCAGCCGCGCCGACGTCCACGGCGTGCTGACCTTCTATCACGACTATCGCCGCCAGCCGGCGGGGCGCCACATCGTCAAGCTGTGCCGCGCCGAAAGCTGCCAGTCGCGCGGCGGCGCGGCGGTCGAGGCCGCCGCTGCCGAACGGCTGGGCGTCGCGATGGGCGAGACGCGCCGCGACGGACAGGTGACACTCGAACCCGTCTATTGCCTTGGCCTGTGCGCGATCGGCCCCAATGCGCTGGTCGATGGACGCCCGGTGGCGCGGATCGACACCGCGGCGCTCGACCGCATCGCCGCCGAGGTCGCGGCATGACGCGCGTCTTCATCAGCCGCGACATGGCGTCGGTGGCGCTCGGCGCCGACGAGGTCGCGCGCGCCTTTGCCGATGCCGGCTGCGAGGTCGTGCGCACCGGATCGCACGGCCTGTTCGCTATCGAGCCGCTGGTCGAGGTCGAAGCCGGGGACCGCCGCATCGCCTATGGCCCGGTGACGACCGCCGACGTCGCCGCCATCCTCGACGGCACCCATCCGAACTGCCTCGGCGAAATCGCCGCCCTGCCCTTTTTCGCCCGACAGCAACGCTTCACCTTCGCGCGCTGCGGCATCGTCGACCCGCTGAGCCTCGCCGACTATGCTGCGCATGGCGGCTGGATCGGCCTCGACATCGCGCGCGCCGCCGAACCGCAGGCGGTGGTCGACGCCGTCAAGGCCAGCGGGCTGCGCGGCCGTGGCGGCGCCGGATTCCCGACCGGCATCAAATGGCAGACCGTGCTCGATGCGCCCGGCGCAACGAAATATATCGTCTGCAACGCCGACGAGGGCGACAGCGGCACCTTCGCCGACCGCATGCTGATGGAAGGCGATCCCTTTTGCCTGATCGAGGGCATGGCGATCGCCGCACATGCCGTCGGTGCCAGCCACGGCTATATCTATATCCGCAGCGAATATCCGTTCGCGATCCAGACGATGCGCGACGCGATTGCGCTGTCGGCCGGGCGCATTGCGCCGTTCACGCTCGAAGTGCGCGCCGGCGCCGGCGCCTATGTCTGCGGCGAGGAAACCGCGCTGCTCGACAGCATCGAGGGAAAGCGCGGGCAGGTCCGCGCAAAACCGCCGCTTCCCGCGCTCTCCGGCCTGTTCGGCAAGCCGACGGTGATCAACAATGTGCTGAGCCTTGCCGCCGTGCCCTTCATCCTCGCCGAGGGCGCGGAAACCTATGCAAACGTCGGCTTCGGCCGCTCGCGCGGGACGATGCCGGTGCAGCTCGCGGGCAATGTGAAACATGGCGGCCTGTTCGAGGTCGGCTTCGGGATCACGCTCGGCGAACTGGTGAACGACATTGGCGGCGGCACCGCGAGCGGCCGCCCGGTACGCGCGGTGCAGGTCGGCGGTCCGCTCGGCGCCTATTTCCCGCCGTCGATGTTCGACCTGCCGTTCGATTATGAGGCGTTCACGCAGGCCGGCGGGCTGATCGGCCATGCGGGGATTACCGTCTTCGACGACAGCGTCGACATGGCGCATATGGCGCGCTTCGCGATGGAATTCTGCGCGGTGGAAAGCTGCGGCAAATGCACGCCGTGCCGGATCGGCTCGACCCGGGGGGTCGAGATCGTCGACCGCATCATCGCGGCACGCGAGACCGAGCCGGCCCGCGCCGCCGCGCAGGGCGGCATGCTCGGCAAGGCGCTATATTCGCGCGCGCCCGATCGCATCGACGTGAGCCTCGGCGCGCAGACCGCGCTGCTCCGCGACCTGTGCGACACGATGAAATATGGATCGCTCTGCGCGCTCGGCGGTTTTACGCCGTATCCGGTGCTGAGCGCGCTGAATTATTTTCCGGAAGATTTTGGGCATTTCCCCGAGGATTTCGGCGCCCCCGCGCCGGTCCTCGCAGCGGCGGAGTAAGAAGATGGGTTTCACCCGCGAAACCGACCATGGCACGCCCCCGGCGCTCGCAACCGGCCGCAATGTCACGCTGACCATCGACGGCGAACAGGTCACGCTCCCCGAAGGCACGTCGATCATGCGCGCGGCGTCGCTGAGCGGCGGGGCGATCCCGAAGCTTTGCGCGACCGACAATGTCGAAAGCTTCGGCTCGTGCCGCCTCTGCCTTGTCGAGGTTGAAGGGCGCGCGGGTTATCCCGCCTCGTGCACGACGCCGATCGCCGAGGGCATGGTCGTGCGCACCCAGACCGAGCGGCTGAAGCAGCTCCGCCGCGGGGTGATGGAACTCTATATCTCCGACCATCCGCTCGACTGCCTGACCTGCGCCGCAAACGGCGACTGCGAATTGCAGGACCAGGCCGGCGCGGTCGGCCTGCGCGATGTGCGTTACGGCTATGACGGCGCAACCAACATGGGCCAGCCAAAGGACCAGTCGAACCCCTATTTCGATTTCGACCCGTCGAAATGCATCGTCTGCTCGCGCTGCGTGCGCGCCTGCGACGAGGTGCAGGGCACCTTCGCGCTGACGATCGAGGGCATGGGTTTCAACTCGAAGGTCGCCGCATCGCAGAACGACAGCTTCCTCGCCTCCGATTGCGTCTCGTGCGGCGCCTGCGTGCAGGCGTGCCCGACCGCGAGCCTGATCGAAAAAAAGGTCGTCGAAACCGGCACCCCCGACCGCGCCGTCGTTACCACCTGTGCCTATTGCGGCGTCGGCTGCACCTTTCGCGCCGAGATGCGCGGCGAGGAACTGGTGCGCATGGTGCCGTGGAAGGACGGCAAGGCGAACCACGGCCATAGCTGCGTCAAGGGACGCTTCGCCTGGGGCTATGCCCAGCATCAGGAACGCATCCTGGGTCCGATGATCCGCGCCAGCGCCGGCGAACCGTGGCGCGAGGTGAGCTGGGACGAGGCGATCGCGCACACCGCGAGCGAATTCCGCCGCATTCAGGACAAATATGGCCGCCTCGCCGTCGGCGGCATCACCTCGAGCCGCTGCACCAACGAAGAGACTTTCCTCGTCCAGAAGCTGGTCCGGCAAGGCTTCGGCAACAACAATGTCGATACCTGCGCGCGCGTCTGCCACTCGCCCACCGGTTACGGCCTCAAAACGACCTTCGGCACCTCGGCCGGAACGCAGGATTTCGACAGCGTCGAACAGGCCGATGTCATCCTCGTCATCGGCGCCAACCCGACCGATGCCCATCCGGTCTTCGGCAGCCGGATGAAACAGCGGCTGCGGCAGGGTGCCCAACTCATCGTCGTCGATCCGCGCCGCATCGACCTCGTCAAATCGCCGCATATCGAGGCTGCGCATCACCTGCCGCTGCGTCCCGGCACCAATGTCGCGCTGCTGACCGCGATGGCGCATGTCGTGGTGACCGAGAAGCTCTACAACGAAGCCTTCATCCGCGAACGGTGCGATTGGGACGAATTTCAGGACTGGGCCGATTTCGTGTCGGAAGCTAACCGCTCGCCCGAAGCGATCGAGCCGCTGACCGGCGTGAACGCCGCCGACCTGCGCGCCGCGGCGCGGCTTTATGCGACCGGCGGCAATGCGGCGATCTATTACGGCCTTGGCGTGACAGAGCATAGTCAGGGCAGCTCGACGGTGATGGCGATCGCCAACCTCGCGATGGCAACGGGCAACATCGGGCGCGAAGGCGTCGGCGTGAACCCGCTTCGCGGCCAGAACAATGTTCAGGGCGCGTGCGACATGGGCAGCTTCCCGCACGAATTTTCGGGGTATCGCCATGTCTCCGACACGGCAGCGCGCGAGATGTTCGAAGCGGCGTGGGGTGTCGCGCTCGACAGCGAGCCGGGGCTCCGCATCCCCAACATGCTCGACGCCGCAACCGACGGCAACTTCAAGGGGCTGTTCATTCAGGGCGAGGATATCCTCCAGTCCGATCCCAACACGCACCATGTCGCGGCGGGTCTCGCCGCGATGGAGTGCGTCGTCGTGCAGGACCTGTTCCTCAACGAAACCGCGAACTACGCGCATGTCTTCCTGCCCGGATCGACCTTCCTCGAAAAGGACGGCACCTTCACCAACGCCGAACGCCGCATCCAGCGGGTGCGCAGGGTGATGGCGCCGCTCAACGGCTATGCCGACTGGGAGATCGTCCAGAACGTCGCCAACGCGATGGGGCTCGGCTGGAGCTACACGCACCCGTCCGAAATCATGGACGAGATCGCGGCACTCACCCCCACCTTCGCAGGTGTCCATTACGACCGGCTGGAGGCTGAAGGCTCGCTGCAATGGCCGGCGAACGACGCGGCGCCCGACGGCACGCCGACGATGCACATTGACGGTTTCGTGCGCGGCAAGGGCAAGTTCGTCGTTACGGACTATGTGCCGACCGACGAGAAGACCGGACCGCGCTTTCCACTCTTGCTCACCACCGGGCGCATCCTCAGCCATTACAACGTCGGCGCGCAGACGCGGCGCACCGCGAACACCGCCTGGCATCCCGAGGACCGGCTGGAAATCCATCCGCTCGACGCCGAAAATCGCGGGATCAAGGACGGCGACTGGGTGAGCCTCAAGAGCCGCGCCGGCGAAACGACGTTGCGCGCGCTGATCACCGAACGCGTTGCGCCGGGGGTCGTCTACACGACCTTCCACCACCCCGATACCCAGGCCAACGTCATCACCACCGACTATTCGGACTGGGCGACCAATTGCCCCGAGTATAAGGTCACCGCCGTACAGGTCGGCCTGTCGAACGGCCCGTCGGACTGGCAGGAGGATTATGCCGAGCAAGCCCGCCAGAGCCGCCGCATCATGTCGGTAGAGGCGGCCGAATAATGATGGGCGCGCACGAAGAGGGCGTCATGTCGACCGCCGACCGGCTCGTCTATATGGCGAACCAGATCGCCCGCAATCTGGCGGCCGAAGGCGAAGAGCGCGCGACCGACATGGTGGCCGATCATATTCGCAGCTTCTGGGACCCCGCGATGCGCCGCAACATCATAAGGCTCGCCGGGGAACGGCCGGAAGCGCTGTCGCCGATCGCCGCCGCTGCGGTCGGACGGATCGCCGCATCTTGAACGATATGCCGGCCGCCGGGCAACCTTTCGTCCGCCTGACGCCTGACGGCGAGCGCGACGACGTGACGCGCGAACTCGCCGAAGAAGTCCCGATCGCACTCGAATTCAACGGCATCGGCTATGCGGTGCTGATGGCGACCCCGGCCGATATCGAGGATCTGGTCGCCGGCTTCCTGATCGCCGAGCGGCTGCAACTGCCCGGCGACGCGGTGGTCGACGTCGCGCTCCATCGCACCGAGCGGGGTATCGTCGCGCGCGCCAACCTGCCCGCCGAGCGCACCGGCGCGTTGCTCGACCGCGTGCGCCATCGCGCCACCGACTCCTCCTGCGGCCTCTGCGGGATCGAAAATCTCGAACAGGCGATCCGCCCGCTGCCGCAAGTCACGGCCACCTCTTCGGCAAGCGAAGCTGCCGTGTTTCGTGCCCTTGCGGGCCTTGCCGAACATCAGACGCTCAACCGGCGTACCGGCGCCGTCCACGCCGCCGCCTGGGCCGATGCCGACGGCACGATCAGGCTGGTCCGCGAGGACGTCGGGCGCCACAATGCCTTCGACAAGCTCATCGGCGCGATGCACCGCACCGGATCGACGTGGGACGGCGGCTTCGCCCTGCTCTCGTCGCGCTGCTCGTTCGAACTGGTCGAAAAGGCCATCCTCGCCGACTGCCCGTTGCTGGTGACCATCTCGGCCCCGACCCGCCTCGCCGTCGAACGCGCCGTCGAGGCTGGACTGGAACTTCGCGTCCTTGCGCGGCCCGACGCAATGCTAGCGGTCCCGCGCTGAGCCTAACCCTTCGCCGGCCCGAAGGTCGCGATCAGGTCATAGGCCGATCCGACGAAATGCTGCCGCACGAGCGTGATGCCGTCGTCGCCCCGCCACGTCCGCCGCTCGATCAGCAAACAGGGCGCGCCGGGCAGCAGGTTCAGCGCCGCGGCGGTTTCGCGGTCGGCGCCGACCGCAGCAATGCGCGTCTCCGCCTGCGTCCACGGCACATGTTTCAGCAGCCACGCGCCCGGCGAAGCCCCCTCGAAATCAACGCCTTCGGTCTCGGGCACCGCCAACACGCTGATCAGCCGCTGCTCGCTGGCGAGCGGCACCCCGTCGGCATGATGCACGCCGTCCAGCACCAGCAGCCGCCCCTTGCCCGCCAGCAGCATCTCTTCGGCGCTGTCGGGGTCGGGCGCCCGGACCTCGCGCCGCAACAGCGCGTAGCGATAATGCTGCCCGCGCTGGACGACCTCCTGTTCGAGATCGGGGACGTCGAGCACCATCGAATGGACGCGCGGCCGCGCGACGAACGTGCCCGCGCGCTTGCGCCGGTCGATCAGCCCCGCGGCGGCCAGCGCCGACAGCGCCTTGTTCACCGTCATCCGCGAACAGTCGTAGTGGCGCATCAGTTCCTGCTCGGTCGGCAGCCGCTCGCCCGGCGGCAGCGCCCCCGACAGGATACGCGCCTCATAATCCGATCGGATGCGGTCGTGGAGCGGCCGCTTCACGCGGTCAGCCGGTCGAGCGTCGCCACGTAGCGCTGGACGATCCCGGCGCGGTGCCGGTGCTGTCCGCGCTCGACCAGCCGTTCGCCGCGCCGCCAGACGCTGTCGATCGCCCGCCGCCCCGCAGCAAACACATAGGCATCGAGCAACGCGTCACCCGCTTTCCCCGCAAACGAAGGGTGCCCGAGGTCGAGGCTGACGATATCGGCGGGCGCCCCCACCGTCAGGCCGCCCGCGACGCCGAGCGCCGCCGCGCCGCCATCGACCGCCGCGGTATAGATGTCCGCCCCGGTCGAGCGCCCTTCGCCGCGCGCCAGCATGTTGCGGCCGCGATGCAGCAACCGCTGGCCATATTCGAGCAAGCGCAATTCCTCGCTCGCATCGATCAGCACGTTCGAATCACTCCCGACGCCGAAACGCCCGCCCGCCGCCAGAAAGACCTCGACCGGAAACAGACCATCGCCCAGATTGGCCTCGGTGATCGGGCAGAGCCCGGCAATTGCGCCGCTTTTCGCCATGGCTACGCTTTCGTCGGGGGTCATGTGCGTCGCATGGACGAGGCACCAGCGCTTGTCGACCGCAGCGTGAGCCAGCAGCCATTCGACCGGCCGCTGCCCGCTCCAGTCAAGGCAGTCGGCGACCTCCTTCACCTGCTCGGCGATATGAATATGGACCGGACGCCCGCCGC
Organism: Sphingopyxis macrogoltabida; assembly: GCF_001307295.1. Lineage (NCBI taxonomy): Bacteria > Pseudomonadati > Pseudomonadota > Alphaproteobacteria > Sphingomonadales > Sphingopyxidaceae > Sphingopyxis > Sphingopyxis macrogoltabida. The sequence goes on from NZ_CP012700.1 coordinate 2,629,388, forward strand.
CGATCTCGGCGAGCGCGCCCAGCTGGTCGGGCGACACCGCGCGCAGGCTGTGCGGCGCAATGCCGACCACCGCATCGGGCAGGGGGCGCGCAGCGGCATCGGCGCCGTCGATCAGCCGCGCATAATGTTCGATATCCATGACGAAGCGCATCTGCGCGGGCTGCGGCGGCTGCGCGCCGAAACCGGCATAGGAATAGAGAACGGGCAGCAAGGTCAGCGCGATGCCGCTTTCATCCGCGGCCGCGACGATCGCGCGGCTCATTTCCGCCGGGTCGGCGAAAGCCGCTCCGCCAATATCATGGTGGAGGTAATGGAATTCGCCGACGCGCGTGAAGCCGCCCTCGAGCATCTCCATATAGGCGAGCGCCGCAACCGCGCGCAGGTCGTCGGGGGTCATGCGGCCGAGAAAGCGGTACATCACCTCGCGCCACGTCCAGAAACTGTCGCCCGAGGGCCCGCGCCGTTCGGCCAGCCCCGCCATGCCGCGCTGGAAGGCATGGCTGTGGAGATTGGGCATTCCCGGCACTCCGCAGCCATGGCGCTCGTCGCCGGGCAGCGGCGCGGCATCCGACTCGACCGCCGCGATCAGCCCGTCCCGGACCGTCAGCCGGACGCCGCGCGCGAAGCCGGCGGGCAACAACATATGATCGAAAAACAGGTGAAGATCGTCCGTTTGCTGCACCGAATCCATCATCGTCTCCCGTCGTGAAATTATGTCTATACATTATTGCCCGATTTGTGCAATCATTGGAACCGGGAAGAGAGAAGGCAATCCGATGCGCTGTGATAAGCTGTGGAAAGACGCAAGGCTCGCGACGATGGCCGACGGCGGCATGGGCGTCGTCGAGCAAGGCGTCGTCGCGGCGCGCGATGGCGCCATCGTCTATGCCGGCCCGGCGAACGACGCGCCGGCCTTCGACGCCGCCGAAAGCATCGGCTGCGACGGGCGCTGGATCACCCCGGGGCTGATCGACTGCCATACCCACCTCATCCACGCCGGCAACCGCGCGCAGGAATTCGAGATGCGGCTCGACGGCGCGTCCTACGAAGACATCGCCCGCGCCGGCGGCGGCATCGTGTCGACGATGCGCGCCACGCGCGGCGCGAGCGAGGACGAACTCGTCGCGACCGCCCTGCCCCGCCTCGACGCGCTGATCGCCGAAGGGGTGACGACGGTCGAGGTCAAGTCGGGCTATGGCCTCGATACCGCCAGCGAAATCCGCATGCTCCGCGCCGCGCGGCGGCTGGGCGAGGAACGGCCGGTGCGGATCGCCACGACTTTTCTCGGCGCGCACGCGCTGCCGCCCGAATATGCCGGCGACCCCGATGCCTATATCGCGACGATCGTCGATACGATGCTGCCGGAAATCGCGCGGCGCGGCCTTGCCGATGCCGTCGATGCCTTTTGCGAGTGCATCGGCTTCACCGCTGCGCAGACGCAGCACGTCTTCGATGCCGCCAGGCAGGCGGGCCTGCCCGTCAAGCTCCACGCCGAGCAATTATCGAACCAGCATGGCGCGGCGCTTGCAGCGCAATATGGTGCGCTGTCGGCCGACCACCTCGAATATCTCGACGAAGCGGGCGTCGCCGCGATGGCAAAGGCCGGCACCGTCGCGACTTTGCTCCCCGGCGCCTATTATTTCATGCGCGAGACGAAGCTGCCGCCGGTCGACGCGCTGCGCGCCGCGGGCGTGCCAATCGCGCTCGCGACCGACTGCAACCCCGGCACCTCGCCGCTGACCTCGCTCCTCCTCGTCATGAACATGGGCGCGACCTTGTTCCGCCTGACCGTTTCCGAATGCCTCGCCGGCGTCACCCGCAATGCAGCGCGCGCGCTGGGCCTCGCCGACCGGATCGGCACGCTCGAAGCCGGCAAGCGCTGCGACCTCGCCATCTGGGACGTCGAACGTCCCGCCGAACTCGTCTATCGCATGGGGCTGAACCCGCTCCATGCCCGCATCTGGAGTGGTCGATGACCGATATCTTGCTTGTTCCCGGCGCCGCATCGCTCGCCGACTGGCGCGCCATCTATCGCGGCGCCGCTGCACGGCTCGACCCGGCGTCGGCGCCGCGGATCGCCGAAAGCGCCGCGGCGGTCGGCCGCATCCTCGCGCATGGCGAGCCCGTTTACGGGATCAACACCGGCTTCGGGAAGCTCGCCAGCGTGCGCATCGATGACGCCGACCTCGCAACGTTGCAACGGAACATCGTCCTCAGCCATGCTGCGGGCGTCGGCGCCCCGTCGCCGGTGCCGGTCATCCGCCTGATGATGGCGCTGAAACTCGCCAGCCTTGCGCAAGGCGCCTCGGGCGTCCGCCCCGAAACCGTTGCGCTGCTCGAGGCGATGCTCGTCCATGGCCTGACCCCCGTCATCCCCGCGCAGGGTTCGGTCGGCGCCAGCGGCGACCTCGCCCCGCTCTCGCACATGGCGGTGACGATGATCGGCATGGGCGAAATCTTCGCCGGCGACGAACGACTCCCCGCCGCCGACGCGCTCGCACGCGCCGGACTTGCCCCGATCGAGCTCGCCGCAAAGGAAGGGCTCGCGCTGCTCAACGGCACGCAATTCTCGACCGCGAACGCGCTCGCGGGATTGTTCGAGGCCGAATTGCTCTTTCGTTCGGCGCTGGTCACCGGCGCGCTGTCGACCGAGGCCGCCAAAGGCTCCGACACCCCGTTCGATCCACGCATCCATAACCTGCGCCGCCATCGCGGCCAGATCGAAGTCGCGGCGGCACTGCGCGGCCTGATGGCGGGATCACCGATCCGCGCCAGCCATCTCGAAAACGACACCCGCGTGCAGGACCCCTATTGCCTGCGATGCCAGCCGCAGGTGATGGGCGCCGCGCTCGATGTGCTGCGTCAGGCGGCGGCGACGCTGGAAATCGAGGCGAATGGCGTTTCGGACAATCCGCTGATCTTCCCCGACACCGACGAAGCGCTCTCGGGCGGCAACTTCCACGCCGAACCCGTCGCCTTCGCCGCCGATATGATCGCGCTCGCGATTTGCGAGATCGGTTCGATATCCGAACGCCGCATCGCGATGCTCGTCGATCCCGCGCTGTCGGGTCTTCCCGCCTTCCTGACCCCGAAGCCGGGGCTGAATTCGGGCTTCATGATCCCGCAGGTCACCGCCGCCGCACTGGTCAGCGAAAACAAGCAACAGGCCTACCCCGCCAGCGTCGATTCGATCCCGACCTCGGCCAATCAGGAAGACCATGTCTCGATGGCCGCGCACGGCGCCCGCCGCCTGCACGCCATGGCGCGCAATGCCATTGCCGTCGTCGCGATCGAATGGCTCGCCGCGGCGCAGGGCGTCGATTTCCACGCGCCGCTGCAATCGAGCCCCGTGCTCGAACGCGCGCACCGACTGCTCCGCGATGCCGTTCCGACGCTCGCCGACGACCGCCATTTCCATCCCGATATCGAGGCGGCGAACGCGCTGATCGGATCAGGCGCGCTCGCCGCGACCGCCGACGGCGCGCTGCCCGGCGTCGCATGACCGGCTGGCTCGACATAAGGCGCGGCGAAGCGCCGCTGGTGATCGCCTTCCCCCACGGCGGCACCGGGCTTGTAGGGCTCGACGAACAATATGTTTCGCCCTGGCTTGCGCAGCTCGACACCGACTGGTGGATCGCCGACCTTTACGCCTTCGCTGCCGATCTGGGCGCAACGCTGGTTGCGACGGACATCTCGCGCAGCGTCATCGACATGAACCGCGATCCGTCGGGTGCCTCGCTCTATCCCGGGCAGGCGACGACCGAGCTTTGCCCGACGACGACCTTCGACGGCGAACCCCTCTATCGCTTCGGCGAACCCGACGAGGCGGAAATCATGCAGCGCCTGAACCTCTACCACCGCCCCTATCATGAGGCGCTGGGGGCAGAACTCGCCCGCCTGCGTGCGCTTCACGGTCGCGTCGTCCTCTACGACGCCCACTCGATCCGCAGCCACGTGCCGCGGCTGTTCGACGGCGAACTGCCGCAGTTCAATATCGGCACCAACGGCGGCGCCACTTGCGACCCCGCGCTCGAAACGACCATCGCGGCGATCTGCGCGACCAGCGGCCGCAGCCATGTCGTCAACGGCCGCTTCAAGGGCGGCTGGACGACGCGCCACTACGGCCGCCCCGAGGAGGGTATCCACGCCATCCAGATGGAACTCGCGCAACGCGGCTACATGGCCGAGCCCGCCGAACTGACCGACGCCAACTGGCCCTCTCCCCTCGACCCCCGCCCCGCGATCCGGCCCGTGCTCGAACAGGTGATCGCCGCGACCCTCGACTTTGCGAAAGGACAAGCATGACCACCCGTCTCGACAACAGCCGGATCATCAAGGCGCCCACCGGCACCGAACTCAACGCGAAAAGCTGGCTCACCGAAGCGCCGCTGCGCATGCTGATGAACAATCTGCATCCCGACGTCGCCGAGCGCCCCGAGGAACTCGTCGTCTATGGCGGCATCGGCCGCGCCGCGCGCGACTGGGAAAGCTATGACCGGATCGTCGAGACGCTGAAGCGGCTTGAGGACGACCAGACGCTGCTCGTCCAGTCGGGCAAACCCGTCGGCGTGTTCCGCACCCACGCCGACGCCCCGCGCGTGCTGATCGCGAACAGCAACCTCGTCCCGCACTGGGCGAACTGGGATCATTTCAACGAACTCGATAAGCGCGGGCTCGCCATGTACGGCCAGATGACCGCCGGCTCGTGGATCTATATCGGCACGCAGGGCATCGTGCAGGGCACTTACGAAACCTTCGTCGAAATGGGCCGCCAGCATTATGGCGGCGACCTCGCGGGCAAATGGCTGCTCACCGCCGGGCTCGGCGGAATGGGCGGCGCCCAGCCGCTCGCCGCGGTGATGGCGGGCGCCTCGTGCCTCGCGATCGAATGCCAGCCGAGCCGTATCGAGATGCGCCTGCGCACCGGCTATCTCGACGCCTCGGCGACGACGATCGAGGAAGCGATGGCGATCATCGAAAAGAGCTGCGCCGAGAAGAAGCCCGTTTCGGTCGGCCTGCTCGGCAACGCCGCCGAGCTCCTCCCCGAACTCTACGCCCGCGGCATCCGCCCCGACCTCTTGACCGACCAGACGAGCGCGCACGACCCGGTCAACGGCTATCTCCCCGAGGGCTGGAGCGTCGCCGAATGGATCGAAAAGCGCGAGAGCGACCCGCAGGCGGTCGCGAAGGCGGCCAAGGCATCGATGGCGAAGCATGTCCGTTCGATGCTCGACTTTCAGGCGGCGGGCGTGCCGACGACCGATTACGGCAACAATATCCGCCAGGTCGCGAAGGACGAGGGCGTCGAAAATGCCTTCGACTTCCCCGGCTTCGTCCCCGCCTATATCCGCCCGCTCTTCTGCCGCGGCGTCGGCCCGTTCCGCTGGGCGGCGCTGTCGGGCGATCCCGAGGATATCTTCAAGACCGACGCCAAGGTGAAGGAGCTGCTGCCCGACAATGCGCATCTCCACCGCTGGCTCGACATGGCGCGCGAGAAAATCCACTTTCAGGGCCTGCCCGCGCGCATCTGCTGGGTCGGTCTCGGCGACCGCCACCGGCTCGGCCTCGCCTTCAACGAGATGGTGGCGAAGGGCGAACTCAAGGCCCCCGTCGTCATCGGCCGCGACCATCTCGACTCGGGCTCGGTCGCCTCGCCGAACCGCGAGACCGAGGCGATGCGCGACGGCAGCGACGCGGTCAGCGACTGGCCCCTGCTCAACGCCCTCCTCAACACCGCCAGCGGCGCGACCTGGGTGTCGCTGCACCACGGCGGTGGCGTCGGCATCGGCTTCTCGCAGCACAGCGGCATGGTGATCGTCGCCGACGGCACCCCCGAAGCTGCGGCGCGGCTCGAACGCGTGCTGTGGAACGACCCGGCGACCGGCGTCATGCGCCACGCCGACGCGGGCTATGACATCGCGCTCGACCATGCCCGCGCCAAGCAACTGGACCTGCCCGGCATCCTCGGGTGAAGGACATCCGGCTGTTACGAGCGAACGGGCGCCAGGCTCGTCCGTGGCGAAACGGCGGCGGCACGACATGCGACATCGCCGTTTATCCGGAGGGCGCGGGCGATGACGGCTTCCTCTGGCGTGCGAGCATCGCGACGATCGCGTCCGCCGGGCCTTTCTCGACCTTCGCCGGCGTCGACCGTCTCCTGTTGCCGATCGAGGGCACGCTGGACCTGACGATCGACGGACTGGGCGACCGTCGCCTTCGGCCCGGCGACCCTGCGCTCGCCTTCGCGGGCGAAACCGCCGTGACGGCTGCGCCGCGCGATAGACCGGTCCGCGTCCTCAACATCATGGTCCGGCGCGGCGCCATGCGCGCCGAACTGGATCGTTGTATGCAGGCGGTGCCGGGTACCGCCAACGCGATCTTGCTGCTCGCGACCGAAAGAACGACGGTGCGCCAAGCCGCGAAAGCCTTCGATCTGGAACTCTATGATGCGCTGCTGATCGACGACGGACAGCTTGGCGCGATCGATATCGAACCTTGCGCGGTTGCGGGATCTTTCTTCGATATCTGCTGAATATCACTGACCAAAATAATGAATTTAATTAAAAGATCGCCGCAATAGCAAAATCCACGCAGCAGGGGTTAACCTCGCTCCAACGATTGGCTAGTTACGACGCCATCATGCGTTTGGCGACCATCACCAACTGGGCTTACGGCGCCACGGTCGTATTGACCATCGTGTCGAGCACCACGATGATCCTCGCCTCGAACGCACAAGAGCGTGAACGGGCGGCAGTCGAACAGAGATACGCGCTCGACAAGGCCACCAGCGACCTCGGCACCGAAATCTATGCGCTCAGCGACCGCGCCCGCCAGTTCGTCAACACCGGCGATCCCACCTACCTCGCCGCCTATCGCAGCGAAGTGGCGGCGCTCGAAGCCGTCGAGGCCCGCATCCGCCATATCGGGGATGCCGGCGCCACCCCCGGCGAACTCGACGCGCTGAAAAAGGCCGTCGCCCTCGCCGATACGCTGCACGACGAGCAGCAATCGGCGCTAACGGCTCAGGAAAATGGAAACGCCGCGCTCGCCCGCCAGATATTGTTCGGGGCCGAATATGAACGCCAGCTCGACCGCGCCGAGCTGGAAGTCCAGCGTTTCCAGGACCGGCTCGACAGCCGGATCGAGGCACAGGTCCGCGACGCCACCGATATTTCGCAGCTTTGGAAACGCATATCCGAGGTCGTGCTGGCGCTGACCGCGCTCCTCGTCCTTTGCGTGCTCTATTTCGTCTTCAAGCAGCGGGTACTCCACCCGGTGGTCAAGCTCAGCGACGTCGTTAACCGGCTTGCGGTGCAAGATTTCGCCGCCGAACCACCCGAAGTCAGCCATATCGACGAGATCGGCGACATGGCGCAGGCAATCCGCATCTTTCGCGAGAACGGCCTCGAACGCCAGCGGCTCGAGGCCGAGCGCGACGCCGACTGGACGATGCGCGACCTCCTGTCGCGAATGACACAGCGGATGCAAGGATGCGACTCGCTCCACGACCTCAAGGAAGTCGTCCAGCGCTTCGTGCCCGAGATCGCCCCCGACATGCCCGGCCGGCTCTATCTGCTAGACCGGCAACGGGGTCTCGTCGTCGAGGCGTGCAGCTGGCTGGGCCCGGTGCAGTCGGGCACGCAATTTTCGGCGCTGTCCTGCTGGGCCTTGCGCCGCGGGCTGCGCCATCGGCCGGCGGGGGACAATGTCGATGTCCCCTGCGATCATGTTGCATGGGACGGGGGGCATCCGGTCGACACGCTCTGCCTGCCGCTCACCGCGCAGCGCGAGACGCTGGGCCTCCTCTATTTCGAAATGCCGACTGACGGTGCCGCGAGCGCCGCGCAGCTCATTTATTTCGACATGCTCGCCGAAAATGTCGGGCTCGCGATCGCCAATTTGCAGCTTCGCGACACGCTGCGCGAAATGGCGATGGCCGACCCGCTCACCGGCCTCGCCAATCGCCGCCAACTCGGCCCCGCGCTCGAAACGCAGATCGCGCAAGCGGAGCGCCTCGGCGAACCGCTCGGCTGCCTGATGATCGATGTGGATCATTTCAAGCGCTTCAACGATGTCCATGGTCACGAGGCCGGCGACGCCGTCCTCCGCGCCGTCGGGCAGCTACTCGCCAATGTGACGCGCGAAACCGGGCTGGCCTTCCGCTATGGCGGCGAGGAGTTTCTGGTCTTGCTGCCGACACTGTCGGTCGTGCAGGCCGAAGAACGCGCCGAGGATATTCGCGCGCGCATCGCCGCGTTGCGGCTCGGACACGGCGACACCGATCTGGGGCCCGTCACGATTTCGGTCGGCGTTGCCGTGGCGCCCGACCATTGCGCCTACGACCGCCTCGTCCGGACTGCCGATGCCGCCCTGCTCCGCGCCAAGACGCTTGGCCGCGACCGGGTCGAAATAGCGAAACTGCGCAATGCAGCCAGTGCGTAAACGCCCGCAACCCGTCGTCTAGAACCACAAATCGCGAACGCGGCGGCCGTCGGATGGCAGATCGTCGAAGCTGTCCAGCCCGTCGAAATGATCGATCGGCAAATCCGCCACCGCCTCGGGCGGCGCGAGGCGGATATTGACGGCCATCCGGCGGCGCCCGTCCGCTTCGAGCCGCAACCCGCGCCAGCACAGCACACTGCCACAGGTCGGACAGAAGTGGATTTCGAGCGCCGGATCGGCTTTTCCGGGCCGCGTGAACGACCGCGTGCTTCCTGACAGGGCGATCCGTTCATTCTCATAGTCATAGGCCCAGAGCGCTCCGTAGCGGCGGCAAAGCGTGCAGTTGCACGCCGTGATCGATCCCGGATCGCCCTTCAGCGTCCACGCCGCATCGCCGCACGCACAGGTCCCTTGCAGGACGGCGGCGTCACTCAATTGACCATCCGCTCATAGCCCTCCCAATAGGGCGCGCGCAGGTCCTTGCGCAAAATCTTCCCGCTCGCGTTACGCGGCAGCGCGTCGATCACATCGACGCTGCGCGGAGCCTTGAAGGCCGCAATACGATCGCGCGCCCACGCGATGATGTCGGCCTCCTCGACCGTCATGCCGGGTTTCGCGACACACACCGCCTTCACCGTTTCGCCCCATTTCGCGTCGGGGATGCCGATCACCGCGACCTCCTGCACTGCGGGGTGGCCGAAGATCGCGCTCTCGACCTCGGCCGGATAGACATTCTCGCCGCCCGAGATGATCATGTCCTTCATCCGGTCGTGGATGAACAGATATCCGTCTTCGTCGAGATAGCCGGCATCGCCGGTGTGGATCCAGCCGTCGGCGGTCATCGTCTTCGACGTCGCGTCGGGCAGGTTCCAGTAACCGATCATGTTGTTCGAAGATCGCGTGACGACCTCGCCCACCTCGCCCTGCGGCACGTCGTCGCCGTCCGGCCCGAGGATACGCACCTCGACGCCCGGCAGCGGCTTGCCTGCAGAACGCATGCGCGCATTGCCTTCGGGATCATGGTCTTCGGGCGGCAGCATGCAGATCGTGCCCGTCGTCTCGGTCATGCCATAGGCCTGGATGAACTGCGCGCCGAACATCTTGATGCACTGGCGCAGCAGTTCGAGCGGGATCGGCGCCGCGCCATAGAGGATATATTTGAGCCGGCTGTAATCGACGCTGGCGCAGCGCGGGTGGAGGAGCAGCATCTGCAAGGCGGCGGGGACGATGAAGAAGCGCGTTACGCCATGCTGTTCGACCGCGTCGAACACGCCGTCGGGATTGAATTCGGCAAGGACGACGCCCGGCAGGCCTGACACCAGCGCCATGACGCCGAGCCCGGTGCCGCCGATATGCGCGCACGGCATAGCGACCAGCACCGCCTCGTCATCCTCCCATTTGGTATAGGCGAGCTCGCTGTCGGCCGAATGCTTGCGCAGCGCGAACAGATTATGGTTCGACAGCACCGCACCCTTGGGGTTGCCCGTCGTGCCTGAGGTATAGAGTTGCAGCACCGCGTCGTCGCGCCTCGAAGGCTCAAATGGCGCGCGCACCGCGCCTTCGATCATCGCCCGTGCCTCGTCGGCGCCGACGATCCGCGCATCGTGCGCGAGCTTGCCGGCAAGCTGCTCCGGAACCGCCTCGAACCCGGGGCCCGTAAAGACGATCTTCGCCCGCGTGTCGTTGACGATGAACGCCCATTCGGCAGGCGACAGCCGCCAGCCGATCGGCGCCATCACGATGCCGGCGCGGGCAGCACCGAAGAAGAGCGTGAAGTAGAGATCGCTGTTCTTGCCGATCCACGCGACCCGGTCGCCCTTTACCAGTCCCGCGGCTAGCAACGCACTTGCAACACGCGCTGTACGATCTTCGAGTTCGGCATAGTTATAGACCCGGCCCTCCTCGCGCAGCGCCAGCCGTTCGGGCCGGTCCTCGGCCCAATGGGTGATGAACTCGTCGAAGGTAAAAAGGTCCGAAACGTCGCGGGCCATCGTATCGCTCTCCTCGAATCGCGTCGTTTCGCGCAATCGCAAGCAAGGCTAGCGGCTGCGCGCCGCAGGTAAAGCGCCCATGCGCCGCCCTGTCAGGACCGTCAGGTACGGCGGAACAGCAGCATCAGGTTGTTCGCAGGCGTCGCGCGGCGTTCGGCAAAGGCCAACCCCGCCGCCGCCGCGGCTTCCTTCACAGCCGCCGTATCGCGCAAACCCCAATCCGGATTTCGCGCACGCAGGCTCGCGTCGAAGGCAAGATTGCTTTCGGCAGTCGGCACATCGGCCTCGACATAGGGGCCATAAAGGATCAGCGGCGCGCCGGGCGGCAAAAGCCGCGCCGCGCCCGCCAACAACCCGGCCGTCGCTTCCCACGGGCTGATATGCACCATGTTGATGCAAAGCACCGCATCCGCCGCCGCAAGCGGCCAGTTGGGCGCCGCGGCATCGAGCGGCAGCGGCAGGGCGATATTCGCCAGCCCGGCCTCACCGCTCCACGCCGCGATCGAAGTCAGCGCCGCGGGATCGGGGTCGCTTGGCTGCCAGAGGAGCCCGGGAAAGGCGGCCGCGAAATGGACGACATGCTCGCCCGAACCGCTCGCAACCTCCAGCACCAAGCCCTTTTCGGGCAGCCAGTCGGCGAGCACGGCGGCGATCGCATCGCGGTTGCGCACGGTAGCGGGTGCATGACGCTTGTCCGCTTCGCCGCCCTCGCGCGGTGTCCACGGCTTCGCCGTCACGCCGCCTTGCTCGTGGCTCGGGCCCGGCGTTCGCGGACGATCAACCACAGGAACAGGCCGACGGGCCCCGCCATCAAGGTCAGGAACAGGAAGGGAAATTGCACGATGCGGCCAAAGCCCTTCTGGTCGGCGTCGCGGGCGATCCACATCCCGGTGAACAGGTCGAACGCCAAATAATGCACCCACCCCAAAGTCGCCCCGCCCGGCGTGTCGAACAGCCTCATCACCCCCGCCAAAGTCGTGAAATCGCCGCCGCCGCTGCCGCCGGGGTCGATCCCACCGGTCAGGAAGCCCACGATCAGGACCGTATAGGCGAGGCAGAGCAGGAACACCCCGGCGTAAAGGATCAGCGCCAGCATCTTCGGCCCGCGCGGCGCAAAGGCGAGCAACGCCCAGCCGACGAACGCCCAATAGTTGAACAACAGGAACAGCGTATCCCAGCTCATCGATCCTCCCCCGGTTTTCTAGATCAGGCCGCCAAGGCCGAACAATATTATGCCCGCGAACAGGGCGGCCAGGCTGGCGACCAAGATCAGCACGGTGATCCGCACCGCCGACTGTCGCCGCGTCGCCCAGAAAGCGGCGGCCGTGCCGCAACCGAAGGCAAAGAGCGGCGCGTAGAGAAAGGCCCAGTCATAGCTGAACTCGCGCCGGACGCGGATCATCTCCCACTGCTCGACCACAAGGCCGTAGAGCATGATCGCGGCGAGCCAGGCGACGATGAAGCTCGTCACGAACAGCGTGCCCGCGAGCAGGCAGCCGCCCGCGCGGCGACGGATATCGTCGGGAGCGGGATCGGGGATCAGTGTCGACATCGAATCGAAAGCCCCGCCCCGGCCATCATGCACCCCCTATTCGGCGATATATCGCCATGGACTGGCAGGCGTATCACGATGCCAGATGGTAAAAAAGGGCGATGCAGGAAGCGGTGCGTCGGCTGCCAATTCGGGCGGGCGCCGCTTCGGCACGATGCGCCCGAAGCTGATACCGAGGTCGCCCGACGCGGCGACGATTGCGAAATCGGGACCCCAGTCGATCGCCTGCCCGGGCTGCGCTTCGGGATCGAAACCCGCCGCAATCGCGGCCGCTCCTTCGGTGAGGGTACCGGCGCCCATGTTGATCGCATCGGCATGGCCATATTCGGCAAAGGCCGGCCCGATCCCGATCACTTGCGCCCTCGCCGCGAAGGCGCGCTCGGCCGCGAGCAGGCTTGCAAGCGCGTCCGCCCCTGCCCCACTCTGCCATGCATCGGCCTTTGGCATGCCGAGCGCCCGAAATTCGGTGCCGACCGCGCCTTCGGGCCGCGGCGCGCGCTTATAGGCCAGGGCACGCCAGCCATCGGGGGTACGTCCCCAATAGGCCAAATATTTGCCGGGCTGCGTCGCGCCATCGGGCTGGGTGACGATGACATATCCCGCGGTGAAACCATGCTGCCCGTCGGCGGAAATACCGCCGCGAACCGGAAACCAGCCGATGCGTGCGCCGCTCGCCGCGGGATTTGACCGCAGATAGGCGATAATCTCGCCCCGCGAACGGAGAAAAGGCTTGTCGCCGCGCGCCGGCATGATCGCATCGGCGGCGAGCATCGCACCGATCGCGTCGGGCAAGAGCGTGCCTTCCGCGGCCGCCGCGAAAGCACGGTCGGCGGCGACCATCTCAGAAAGCGCCGCCGCGGGATCAGGCGCAACCGCGCTGGTCGTCGCCGGCGCCTGCGCGGTCACCGGAACCGCTGCGAGCGCCGCCACATATATTGCCCACTGCCGCATAGTCCCCTCCACTCCCTGCCGGCGAAGGACGCAAATGCCTTCAGCCGCCGCCGATCTCGCTTGCTACTGGCACGCCCGGCGCGACGTCAGGCTCGCTCCACGCCAGCACCGGTTTGCGCGCCGCCGCCGTTTCGTCGAGCCGCGCGCGCGGGGCGAAATGCGGCGCCGACTTCAGCACCGGATCGCCGTTTTTCGCGCGCAGCGCGATGCTGCGCAGCGCACCGACGAACTGGTCTAGCACCGCCTTGCTTTCGGTCTCGGTCGGTTCGACCAACATCGCGCCATGGACGACGAGCGGGAAATAGACCGTCATCGGGTGATAGCCCTCGTCGATCAGCCCCTTGGCGATGTCGAGCGTCGAGAAGCCCTCGGCGAGCCCGCGATCGCTGAACAGCGCCTCGTGCATGCACGGCCCCGAACCGCCGAACGGCGCATCGAGTACATCGTCGAGGCTGCGCAGCAGATAATTGGCGTTGAGCACCGCATCCTCGGCGACCTGCTTCAGCCCGTCGGCGCCGTGGCTCAGGATATAGGTCAGCGCGCGGGTGAACATGCCCATCTGACCGTGGAACGCGGTCATCCGGCCGAAGGTTTGCGGATGATCCTCGCCGACGCTTTCCTCTTCGATCAGGCGAAAGCCGCCGTCCGCCTGCTTCGTCACGAAAGGCAGCGGCGCGAACGGTGCGAGCGCTTCGGACAGCACGACCGGACCCGAGCCGGGACCGCCGCCGCCGTGCGGGGTCGAGAAGGTCTTGTGCAGGTTGATGTGCATCGCGTCGACGCCAAGGTCGCCGGGGCGCACACGGCCGACGATCGCGTTGAAATTGGCGCCGTCGCAATAGACATAACCGCCCGCCGCATGGACCGCGTCGGAAATCGCCTTCATGTCGCGCTCGAACAGCCCGCAGGTGTTCGGGTTGGTGACCATCACCCCTGCGACGTCGGGCCCGAGCCGCGCCTTCAGCGCCGCCAGGTCGACCCGGCCCTCGGCGGTCGCGGGAATATCCTCGACCGTGAAACCCGCGAAGGCGGCGGTCGCCGGATTGGTGCCGTGCGCGCTTTCGGGAACGAGCAGCACGCGCCGGTCCTCGCCGCGCGCTTCCAACGCCGCCTTGATGCAGAGGATGCCGCACAGTTCGCCATGCGCACCAGCCTTCGGCGACATCGCGACGCTGTGCATGCCCGTCAGCGTCACCAGCCATTCGGCAAGCTCGTGGATCACCGCATAGGCACCCTGCACCGTCTCCTGCGGCTGCAGCGGATGCGCATCGGCGAACCCTGCCATCCGCGCGACCTTTTCGTTGAGCCGCGGGTTATGCTTCATCGTGCAGCTTCCGAGCGGGAAAAGCCCGAGGTCGATCGCATAATTCTGCCGCGACAGCCGCGTATAATGACGCACCGTTTCGGACTCGCTGAGCCCCGGCAGGCCGATCGGCGCAGTGCGCGCGAGCGCGCCGAGATCGGCCGCGGGAGCGGCCTCGTCGAAATCGACGCCGGTCGTCTCGTTCGACCCGATCTCGAAAATCAGCGGCTCTTCGAGCATCAGCGCGCGATTGCCGGTGAAGGTGACATTGTCATCGGCCCCGCCCGCGGCGTTCATTTCGGGGCGCCATCCGGCGCGGTTGAGCGCGGTCATGCCAGCACCTCCTTCAGGGCGGTCGCAAAGGCGGCAATATCCGCCTCGGTGACGGTTTCGGTGACCGCGACGACTAGGCCATTTTCCAGCGCCGCGTTGTCGGGATACAGACGTCCGAGCGAGACCCCGCCGAGGATATCCTTTTCCGCGAGCTTGTGGATCACGGGGCGGGCCGCCGTCGGCAGCAGCAGCGTGAACTCGTTGAAGAAGCTCTCGTTCAGCACCGATACGCCGGGGAGCTTCGCCAGCTCCGCGGCCGCCGCCTTCGCCCGGCCATGGTTGATCGCCGCAAGCTGGCGCAACCCGGCTTCGCCGAGCAAGGTCATGTGGATGCTGAATGCCAGCGCACAAAGGCCTGAGTTTGTACAGATATTGCTCGTCGCCTTTTCGCGGCGGATATGCTGCTCGCGGGTCGACAGCGTCAGCACGAAGCCGCGCTTGCCGTTCGCGTCGACCGTCTCGCCGCACAGGCGCCCCGGCATCTGGCGGACATATTTGGCCTTGCACGCAAACAGCCCCACATAGGGCCCGCCGAACTGGAGCCCGACGCCGAGCGACTGGCCCTCGCCAACGACGATGTCGGCGCCCATTTCGCCGGGCGACTTGATCAGCCCAAGCGCGACCGGTTCGGTGACCACCGCGATCAGCAGCGCGCCGGCGGCCTGACACGCCGCGGCCAGCGCGCTCATATCGTCGATGCGGCCGAGGATATCGGGATATTGCACGACGACGCAGCTCGTCTCCTTGTCGATCGCCGCCGCGAGCGCCGCCCAATCGGTCCCGGTTTCGAGGCTCGGGTCACCGTCAACCAGCACATCACCGGTATATTTCGCCATCGTCCGCGCGACGCTGCGATAATGCGGGTGGAGCCCGGTCGACAGTAGCGCCTTGTTCCGGCGCGTGACGCGCCGCGCCATGACGATCGCCTCCCAGCAGGCGGTCGATCCGTCGTACATCGACGCATTGGCGACATCGGTGCCGAGGAGCCGCGCGACCTGCGACTGGAATTCGAACAGCATCTGCAACGTGCCCTGCGCGATTTCGGGCTGATAGGGCGTATAGGCGGTCAGGAACTCGCCGCGCTGGATCAGATGATCGACGCTGGCGGGCACATGGTGGCGATACGCCCCCGCGCCGAGGAAGAATGGCCCGTCACCGGCGGCGCGGTTCTTGCGCGCCAGCGCGCCCATATGACGCTCGACCGCCAGTTCGCTGGCCTGCATCGGCAGCCCCTCGATCGGGCCGGCGAGCCGCGCCTCGGCAGGGACGTCGGCGAACAGGTCGTCGATCGACGACGCGCCGATGACACCGAGCATCGCGCTGCGATCGTCGGCAGTGAGAGGGAGGTAGCGCATATGTTACTCCGGAGAAGAAGCGGAATTGGCGGCGAGAAGCTGGGCCACATCGGTCAGCGAGCCGCGGAAGATTGCGGGGCCGCTGTGGGTGACCTTGACCCACGGGGCGAGCCAGATGCGGAAACCCGCGTCGCGGACACGGCGGCAAAAGGCATAGTCGTCGGAGAGCAGCGACCGCGTTTCAGGGTCGATCATCGGATAGAAAAACGCGTGAACCTCCTCGCCCAGCCGGTGCGCCTGCCGCTCGGCCGGGTCGGGACGAAAGGCCGTGTCGGGGTAGCGCGCCCGCATCCCTTCGAGCACGTCGCGGCGGATCAGCATCATCGCGGTCCCGACATGCGCCAGTTCGACGAGGTCGGAGAGCGCAAACCCCTGTTCGGGGTGAAGAAACTGCAGCGCGAACTCGCCTGCGAAGCGCTGCAGGTCCGACGGATTATCCTTTGCCAGCCCCGCTTCGACTGCACGGGCGACGTTCCGCCAGTTCGTCATCCGCCGCGGATAGGCGGCGCCGAGCACGCCGCAGTCCGGATGGCCGTCCATCGCGCGCACGATCGAAAAAACGTCTTCCGCCGCGAAATCGATATCGGCATCGACGAACAGCAAGTGCGTGCAGTCGCTGGCGAGGAACATCGCCGTCAGCATGTTGCGTGCGCGGGTGATCGACGGCTGGTAGAGGATGAACTCGAACCGTACCGGCACCCCCGCCGCCTGCGCCTTCAGCGCGAGGTCGAGCGCGGCGCGGACATAGGTGCCCTGCGCCCCGTCATAGATGGGCGTCGCCACCATCAGGCGGCAGTTGGCTAGGGCGTCGGTGGTCGTCACGCTTCCTCCCCCCCTCCCGCGCGGGAGGGGCGCTGGATTACAGATCGTCGCAGAAGGCCTTGTAAGCCGCCGCGTTCATCAGGCCGTCGAGCTGGCCTTTGTTGGCCAGCGTCATGCGGAAAAACCAGCCTTCGCCCTCGGGGTCCGAGTTGACGAGCGCGGGATCTTCCTCGAGCTGGCCGTTGCCTTCGGTGACGGTGCCGTCGACCGGCGCATAGACGTCACTCGCCGCTTTCACCGATTCGACCACCGCGGCATCGCCACCCGCGGTCAGTTCGGCGCCGGTATCGGGAACCTCGACGAAGACGATGTCGCCAAGCTGGCCCTGCGCGAAATCGGTGATGCCGACGGTCGCGATGTCGCCATCGACGTCGATCCACTCATGCTCTTCGGTATAATAACGCGGCATCGGTCAGCCTCCCTGTTTACGGACATAATTATGGGGAACGAAGGGCATCGCCGCGACGGTGCAATGCACCCGCTTGCCGCGCACCTCGGCGGCGATCGCCGTGCCGGGTGCGGCATGGTCGCGGGGGACATAACCCATGGCGATCGGCGCGCCGACGCTCGGCGCGAAGCCGCCCGAGGTCACGATGCCGATTTCGGTGTTGCCGTCGAACAGCTTCGCGCCCTCACGCACCGGCAGCTTGCCGTCGACCAGCAGACCGACGCGCTTGCGCGGGCTGCCGTCGGCCAAATGACCGAGGATGCGCGCCGCGCCCGGGAAACCGCCTTCCTCGCGGCGGCGCTTGCTGATCGCGAACGCCAGATCGCCTTCGATGGGGTCGGTCGTCGGGTCGAGGTCGTGGCCGTAAAGCGGCAGGCCGGCTTCAAGCCGCAGGCTGTCGCGCGCGCCAAGGCCGATCGGCTTCACTTCGGGCTCCGCTGTCAGGCGATTTACAAACTCCTCGACCCAATCGGCCGATATGGAGATCTCAAACCCATCCTCACCGGTATAGCCGGAGCGACTGATCCACAGATCTACGTCAATCCAGCGGAACTCGTCGCCCTGCATGAAAACAAGCTTCTCAACCCCGGGAACAAGTCGGGATAGCACAGCGACAGCTTGCGGCCCTTGCAGGGCGAGAAGCGCCTGTTCGTCAGCGTGATTCAGGACGATCTCGTCCGGCAGATGCTCACGCAGATGGGCAATATCATCATATTTAACCGCGCCGTTCACAACGACATAGAGGCCATGCTCCGTGCGCGTGACCATCAAATCGTCGAGAATGCCTCCGTCGTCGGCCAACAGAAGCGAATAGCGCATCCTGTTCTCGCCGAGCTTGACGAAGTCTCCCGGAGCGAGGGCTTCCAAAGCTTCTTCGGCACCTTCACCAAACAGGGAAAGCTGGCCCATATGGCTGACGTCGAACAGACCTGCATTCTCGCGCACCCACAGATGCTCGGCCATGATGCCTTCATACTGGATCGGCATCCAATATCCGGCGAACTCGACCATTCGCGCGCCGTGGTCGCGGTGCCAGGCGTCGAGCGGCAGGGTCGCGGTCGGCACCGCAAACTCTTCGCCCGTCTGTTCATTTTCGGTCATGTCAGTCTCCCGCGGTTGCATGACGAACGCGCGGCCCTCTGCCGCGGTTTCCGCCATGCCCCCTCTGTCACGGGAACCTGAGAGTTTTCCCCCTTGGGCCGAATATGGCGCCGGGGTTACCCCTTCGGTGGTTCCGGCAACCGCCGGAACGCTTTCCAGAGTGTCCGTTCCAGCCAGCGCGGTCCTTTGACCTGAGAGTTTCCGGGGCGGTTGCTCCTTCGGTGGTGGGTGCCGGTTGCCCTGCCCCACGCTCTCCCGCGCGGCCGGTCGAATCCCGTGACGGAACCCGACAGACGCCCGAGCCTTGGCGCCGCCCGGCAAAGGAGTCAATCGGCGAGCGCGCGGATCGCGTCGTTTTCGTGCACATGGGCGCCGGACCCGCCCGTTCCGGCAAGCCGGACAATCGCCGCGGCCACGGTCGCGCCGGGAATCGAGCGATAGCGGCGCAGCGATCCGTGCATCAATGCGTCGGTGAGCGGCGCTGCGAGCATCGCGATCCCCTCGCCCAGCCGCGGCGGCCCCTGCCGGTCGCCCGTCAGCAGGCCGGGCCGCAGGATATCGAGCCGCTCGAAACCGAGCCCGCGCAGCGCCTCCTCGACCTCGCCCTTGGTGCGCAGGTAGAAATTGCGGCTCTTCGCCGCCGCGCCGACCGAGCTGACCGCGATCAGATGCGACGTCCCGGCGTCTTTCGCCGCCGCCGCGACCGCCAGCACCAGATCATGATCGACGGCGCGAAATGCCGCTTCCGACCCCGCCTGACGGATAGTTGTGCCGAGGCACGAGATGAGGATGGCCGGCCTCTCGGCCGCGATGATGCCGGGCCAGCGATCGGGCGCGGCGCGCTGCAGCCGGTGCTGTGGGGGAAAATCTCCCGTATCGCGCCGCGCGAGGATCGTCAGCGGCTGTGCTGTCGCCTGCTCGGCGACCGATCGCCCGATCATGCCGGTCGCGCCGACGATCAATGCGTCAGGCATGCGCCAACGCCCCCGGCACGGCATCGCGGCCAAAGATGTCGGCATAGCGGTTGATGGCAAAGCGGTCGGTCATCCCGGCAATATAGTCACCGATATGGCGCACTGTCGCGCCTTCTTCGCCGGGCAAGCGCGATGACCAGTCTTCGCCCATCAACCGGGGATCGTCGGCATAGGCCGCGAACAGCCGCCCGATCACCTCGCTTGCCGCCCCCGCCGCGGCAAGCTGTTCGGGATGGTGATAAAGATTGGTGTACATGAAACGCTTGAGTTCGCGCTCTTCGGCGGCAAGGCCTGCCGAAAACCCGCCGAGCGGCCGCCCGGCGGCGCGCACCTCCTCGACGCTCGCGACGCCCGCCGCCGCGACATTTGCCTGCGTCGACGCGATGACGTCGTTGACCATCACGCCGATCTGGTCGCGGACAAGTTCGCGCAGCAGACGGTCGCGCGGCGCCCCGGGAAAGCGATCCTCGACGGCGCGATAATTGGCGGCGACAAACGGCTGCTCCATCAACTGACCCAGATCGAGCAGCCCCGCGCGCAGGCCGTCGTCGATATCGTGATTGTCATAGGCGATGTCGTCGGCGACGGCCGCGATCTGCGCCTCAAGGCTGGCATGGCTGGACAGGTCGAGCCGAAAGTCCGCGTCGATTTCGGACAGCGCCCAGCCCGGCCGGGTCACCGGACCATTATGCTTTGCGAGCCCTTCGAGCGTTTCCCACGTCAGATTGAGCCCGTCGAAGCGCGGATAGGGACATTCGAGCCGCGCGAGCGTGCGCAACGTATGGCCATTATGGTCGAAGCCGCCGTGCGCGGCCATCGCGGCCTTCAAAGCATCCTCGCCCGCATGGCCGAAGGGGGGATGGCCGATATCGTGGGCAAGGCAAAGCGCCTCGGTCAGATCTTCGTTGAGCCCCAGCGCGCGCGCGATGCCGCGGCCGATCTGTGCGACCTCGATGCTGTGGGTCAGGCGGACGCGATAATGGTCGCCATCGGGCGCGACGAACACCTGGGTCTTGTGACGCAGGCGGCGGAAAGCGATCGAGTGGATGATCCGGTCGCGATCGCGCTGAAAGGCATCGCGCGGCCCGCGGACGACGCGGCCGACCTCTTCATAACGGCGTCCGCGGCTCTGCGCGGGATCGCTGGCGCACTCCGCGACACTCACTTGACCGGATCGACTTCCTGGCCGGCCTCGCTGTTGAACAGGAAGCCGTCGCCGCCCGCCTTCTTGTAGCTCGCAAGCCAGTCTTGCGCCGCCTTACGGTCCTTGAACGGTCCGACGAGCAGGCGGCGGGTCCGCCCCCATTCGGCGGTAGCGGCCGACTTGCCCTTGAAAATATCGGGACTCTTCTTGGCGAATTTACCGAAATCGGTCGCCAGCGCCCTGGCATTGGCGCCCGTCGCGACCTGCACCCAGATGCGCGCCGGGTTGGCCTTTTTCTCGGCCGCTTCCTCTTTCGCCTTGGCCTCGGCTTCGGCCTTCGCTTTCGCCGCAGCGGCTTCCTTCTCGCGCTTCGCCGCCTCTGCGGCTTCGGCGCGGCGGCGATCTTCCTGCAGCTTTGCCAGCGTGTCGGCGCCGATTGCATCGGCCGGGCGCGCCAGTTCCTCGGCCGGAATCTCGATCGATCCAGCGATATCGGCGAGCGACGCGAGCGGCGCAGCATTGACGGGTGCTGGCGCAGCGACGGCAGCAGCAGGCGCGGGGGCCGGCGTCGAAGGCAGCGGCACGGCCGCAGGCTGCGGCGACGTCGACGAAGGCTGCGCCGCCGGAGCAGGCACTGGTGCTGGCGTTGGCGACGACCGGATATCGGCAATCGAGAAGCCCGGTCCGACCGGCCCGGCATCACGGTTCACCGCCACACCGATCGGCGCTGCCGTTGGAGTCGGCGCAGGAGCGAATGTCGGTGTCGGAGTCGGCGTTGGCGCCGGGGTCGGAAGAGCTGCGATAACGGTCGGGGCCGGGGCCGGTGTCGGTGTCGGTGTCGGCGCGGGTGCCGGCCGCGGCGCGGGTGTCGATGCCGGCGCCATCTGGATCGGGGTTCGCGGCGCCGCGGCGGGTGCTTCGGCAATGCGGCGGACGGGAGCTGCCGGCACCGTTTCGCGCGCCCGTTCACGATCGCTGCCCTGCCGTCGCTTACCCGATGTCGATGCCGGGGCGGGGGCCGGAGCGGGCGTTGCCGCCGCGACCTGCACCGGTTTGCGCCGTGGCCCCAACTCGCCGGCAGGGAAGCGCCCGAAATGTGCCGCGGCGGCCTGTTGCGCCGGATTGAGCCGGTCCATCTTGGTCAGATAAGGCAGAATATTCTGCGCAAGTTGCGGCGGCATCGTCGCATTGACGACCTGTGTCGCCTCATCCTCGCGCCCCGCAATCGCCAGCATCATCGCGCGCAGCCGCCAGGCACCGCGATCCTGCGCCCGCAATTGCGGCGTCAGCAGCTGGATACCGCGATCCGCCTGCCCGCTGATCGCCAGTGACAGCGCAAAGCGGCGCGTCAATTCGTCATTGGGCGCGATCGACAGCGCGAGTTGATAGTCGCGCTGCGCCGCGTCCTGCTGCCCGAGCAGGTCGCGCGCCAGTCCGCGATCGGCGAGGAACAGCCGTTCCGGCGCCCCGAGAAGCTGGGCTTCGCCGAAATAGTCGAGCGCACGGGTCGGATTTTCCATGTGGACCGCCGCCGATCCAAGCGCCGCCTTGACCGCGCCATCGCGCGGGTTGGCCTGCTCGGCGCGAGCGAGAAATCCCAGCGCAGCGCGATAATCCTCAAGGTCGATCGAAGCCCGGCCGGCGTCGAGCAGCGCGGCAGGATCGCTATTGTTCGCCGCAATGCGCGCCAGCGCCGACGACAGCAGCGTCCGCGCCGCGGTGCGTTTGTCCATCGCGGCCTTGGTCGCCGCATCTGGCGGCGTGACCTGCATGGCCAGCGCCGGCGATACGATCGCCGTACCGAGCGACAGGGCGAAGAACGCGCGGGCGAGATGCCGCACGCGTCCCCGCCTGCCCGTCCAGTTTACTCGCCGCATGGGCAAATCATCCCGAGTTCCGGCCGCCTTGCCCATCAAATCGCTGCGGCCGTGCGAGCCCCGTTACTGGTTGTTCTGCCGCCCAAGAAAGCGCGGAATATCCACCCCGTCTTCCTTCTCTGCCTCTTCGCCATCGACCTGCGTCGATCCGCGCGACAGCCGCGACATCCGCTCGAACAGCGTCCCGCCGCCGACCCCGCGTGCCGGCGATTCGGCGGCCGGAGCAGCGGGCGACGGCGCCGGACGATATTCGGCAACCGGCGCTTCGGGCTGGCCGAGCACCAGTTCGTCGGCGGTGTCGTCGTATGTCGCCGCGACCTCCGACAAGACCATTGGCTCTTCTTCGGCTTCAGCCGCCGGAGCTTCGGGCTGGACATCGTCGTTGAGCGAGAAACCCGGCGCCGGATCGTTGTCGGTTGCCGGCGCCGCTTCTGCGACGGGTTCCTCCGCCACAACCGGCTCAATCGTTTCCTCGACGACCGGCGCCGGCGCCGCCGTGCGCGCCGGCGCGAAGGAGAAGCTGCGCGTCGCAGGCGAAGCCTGCGCCGCCGTTTCGCCATTGCTGTCAATGCCGGTCGCGACGACCGAAACGCGAATCTTGCCGTCAAGGCTGTCGTTGAAGGCGCTGCCCCAGATGATATTGGCGTCGGGATCGACCAGCTCGCGGATATGGTTCGCGGCTTCGTCGACTTCCATCAGGCGCATATCTTCGCCGCCGGTGATCGAGATGATGACGCCCTTTGCGCCCGCCATCGACACACCGTCGAGCAGCGGGTTGGCGATGGCTTTCTGCGCGGCTTCGAGCGCGCGGCCGTCGCCTTCCGCTTCGCCGGTGCCCATCATCGCCTTGCCCATTTCGCGCATCACGCTGCGCACGTCGGCGAAGTCGAGGTTGATGAGGCCGGGCATGACCATCAGGTCGGTAATCCCGCGAACGCCCTGCTGGAGCACTTCGTCGGCCATCGTGAACGCTTCCTTGAACGTCGTGTTCGGGTTGGCGACGAGGAAGAGATTCTGGTTCGGAATGACGATCAGCGTGTCGACATGATCCTGCAGCTCGGCGATGCCGGCATCTGCGGACCGCATGCGGCGCTGGCCCTCGAAAGTGAAGGGCTTGGTCACGACGCCGACGGTCAGAATGCCACGGTCGCGCGCCGCCTTGGCGATCACCGGGGCAGCACCGGTACCGGTACCGCCGCCCATGCCGGCGGCGACGAAGCACATGTGCGCACCGTTCAGCGCCTCTTCGACCTGCGCGATGCTTTCTTCGGCTGCGGCGCGGCCGACCTCGGGCCGTGACCCCGCACCCAGACCCTGGGTGATCTGCGTCCCCAGCTGGATGCGCCGTTCGGCCGGCGAGGCGTTGAGCGCCTGCGCATCGGTGTTGGCGACGATGAAATCGACGCCCTCGACACGCGCGGCAATCATGTTGGCGATGGCATTGCCCCCTGCGCCACCGACGCCGATCACCGCAATCCGCGGCTTCAGCTCATCGACCTGCGGCGGGCCAATATTGATGCTCATCAATCGATCTCCCTGCAGCGGCGAACCGGCGCCGCTTCCCTCACCATGCGACCCTGCCGTTCGGTGGTCGGACCGCCCGGCTTTCTTTCCGTGCATTGCACTATTGTTACGCGGGAATCACCCAAAAAATTAACCTTTTCGTCGCTCTGCATTCAGAAACTGCTCTTGAGTGCCGCCATCAAGCGGTGAATGATGCCCGCACCCTTCGGCCGGTACACATCCTGACCCATCATCGGCAGGTCACGGAGGTCTACGGGGTCCGACGCGGCATAGAGAACCAGACCCGCGAGCGTTGCGAAAGCCGGTCCCGAATGCGCATCGGGCAGGCCGTGCAAGCCGCGCGGTCGCCCGACGCGCGCCGCGCGGCCGAGCGCGCTCTGGGTATAGTCGGCAAGCCCTTTCAGGTCGGCACCGCCGCCGACCAGGACGACCTGGCGACCGATCGGCCCGACGAAATGCAGGTCTTTCAGCGTCCTGCCGATCTCTCCCATCATCGCGTCGAGCCGCTGGCGGATGACCGAGACAAGCTGGGCACGCGTGATCCGCGGAGAATCGCTGCCCGCCGGGGCGCCGGGTTCGAGTTCGATGATCTCGTTATTGTCGCGCGGGCTCGCCGAAGCCGAACCGTAAAAGCTCTGCAGCCGCTGCGCCTGGCTGCGACGGATGCCGAACGCCGAGGCGATATCGTCGGTGATATCGCTGGCGCCGAACGGCAGCGACGCCATTTCGACCAGCATGCCGCCGGCATAAAGCGAAACCGTCGTCACCGCAGCGCCAAGCTCGACGAGCGCGACGCCAAGGTCGCGTTCCTCGTCGGACAGGCACGCCAGCCCCGCCGCGATCGGCGACGCGACCACCGCACGGACGTCGAGATGCGCCTGCCGCACCGCCGCCTCGAGGTTCCGTACCGGCGCCCCGTCGGCCATGATGATATGGATATCGACGCCCAGCCGGTCGGCGTGGAGGCCGATCGGGTTCTTGACCCCGGTCAGTCCGTCGAGCGTGTAGAGCGCGGGCTGGGCATGGAGGATCATCCGGCCTTCGGGGTCGATGCCCGCGCGGCCTGCCGCGAGCAGGTCGTCGACATCCTCCTGCTCGATGCGGTGGCCGCCGAGTTCGCTCTCGATCGGCGCGACGTCGCTGAGCAGGCTGCCCGCCGAAAAGCTGACCCAGACGTCGTCGATGTTCAGTCCCGCAATGCGTTCGGCCTGTTCGATCGCCTCGCGCACGATATGTTCGGTCTGTTCCATGTCGGCGACATAGCCGCGCTGGACGCCGCGGCTTTCGCGCTGCCCGGTGCCGAGGACGTGAAGGTGGCCGTCGGCGGTCTGCCCAGCAATGAGCGCGCAGACTTTCCACGACCCGACATCGAGCGCGGTGATGATCTTTTCGATCCGCGGCGGCGCCATGACCTTATCCCTTCTCCGCCGCGCTTGCCGCGGCGACGGCATCGACCGCGGCGCGCGCATCGTCGAGCTTCGCGGGCGCCACCTGTCCTTCGTGCGGCAGGCGTAGCACGAACCGTTCGGGATCGCGCATGTCGAAACGCAATATGCCGCGCCCGAGCAGGCGGTTGGCGCCGTCCATATGCGCGAACTTCGCCAGCGCCGCCTTCGCTTCGGTCTCGCCCTCAGGGAGCGACAGCGTTTCGCCGCTGCGGAAGCGGAGGTCCCAGCGGCGATTGCCGACCCAGGTCGCCCCCGCGAGCAATTCCTTGAGGCTGCTCGCTTCGGCCAGCAACCGGTCGAGATCCTGCGAACGCTGGTTCGCCTTCGGCCCGATGACCAGCGGCAGGTCGGGCATCGTCGCGACCGATACGGGTTCGAGCACGACACCCTTTTCGTCGATCAGCGACAGCCGGTTGTTATGCTGCCAGATCGCCGCCGGGGTGCGTTCGACGATATCGACGACCAGCGTGTCGGGAAGCCGCCGCGACACGCGCGCATCCTTGATCCAGCCATAGCGCATCAGATCGTGGCGCACTTCGGCGATATCGACCGCCGCCATCGAGCGGTCCCTTTGCGCCAGCGCGATGTCATAAACCTTCAGCCGGTCGATGCGGTCGGCGCCGACAACCTCTACCTTTTTGACCTGGAAGCCGACGCGGCCGACCGCCTGCGCCCATTCCTCATTGACCTTCGCCGTCACCCCGGTCGCATGCGCGGCAAGGCCGAGCACTGCGGCGAGGCTGAGCCCGATCGTCCAGTTGGCGATTTTCTGCAGCCGCTGCGGGCTGACCGGCAGCGCATTGATCAGCGCGTTGACGCGCGAGGTCTTGATCGTCTTGCGCTTCTTCGGCGCGCGCGCCGGTCGCCGTGGCGGCGCCTTGGCGCGCTTGATCTTCGTACTGCTCATGACAACGCTTCCCCCACGATGCGTTCGACGAGTTCGGCATAATCCATGCCGACGGCGCGCCCCTGTTCGGGCACCAGACTGAGCGGCGTCATGCCGGGCTGGGTATTGACCTCGAGCAGAAAGATACCCGCGAGGCCATGTTCGTCGTCCCAGCGGAAGTCGGAGCGCGACGCGCCCTTGCAGCCGAGCAGACGATGCGCCTGCAGCGCGAGGTCCTTCATCCGCTGCGCGACATCTTCGGGCACGTCCGCCGGGCACACATGCTCGGTCAGGCCGTCGGTATATTTGGCGTCATAGTTATAGAAGCCCGACTTCACCCGCAATTCGGTGACGGCGAGTGGCGTATCGGCGAGCACCGCGACGGTCAGTTCGCGCCCCTTGATGAAGGGTTCGGCGAGCAGGCGGTCGAATTCCTGCCACGGCCCGACGGCGTCGCGCGCGATCGGGTTGCCGTAATTGCTGTCGTCCCGGACGATCGCGACGCCGACCGAAGAGCCTTCGTTGACCGGCTTCAGAACATAGGGGCGCGGCAGCGGGTCGATCGAGAAGAGGCTTTCACTGTCGACCATCGTCCCCGTCGGCATGGGGATACCATGCGGGACGAGCGCCTGCTTCGTCAATTCCTTGTCGATCGCGATCACCGAGGTGACGAGCCCGCTGTGGGTATATTTGAGCCCCATCAGGTCGAGCATGCCCTGCACCGTTCCGTCCTCGCCCGGGACGCCGTGGAGCGCATTGAACACGACGTCGGGTTTCGCCTCGGCCAGCCGCAAAGCGACGTCGCGGTCCATGTCGATGCGCGTGACCTTGTGGCCGCGACTTTCGAGTGCGTCGGCAACGCCTTTGCCGCTCATCAGCGACACTTCGCGCTCTGCCGACCAGCCGCCCATCAGGACAGCCACATGCCACGGACCCCGGCTCACTTCGCCACTCCCACATTCTCCTTTGGCGCTCCGGCAAAGATGCCTACGCGCTGAATCTCCCATTGCAGTTCGATGCCGCTCTTCGCTTTGACGCGGCGGCGGACTTCCTCGCCGAGCGCCTCGATATCGGCGCTCGTCGCCTCACCCGTGTTGATGAGGAAATTGGTGTGCTTTTCGCTGACCTGCGCCCCGCCGACGGCAAAGCCGCGACAACCGGCCTCGTCGACAAGCTGCCACGCTTTGTGCCCGTCAGGGTTCTTGAAGGTCGAGCCGCCGGTTTTCGAGCGCAGCGGCTGCGACGCCTCGCGGCTCGCCGAGATGCGGTCCATTTCGGCCTGAATAGCGGCAGGCTCGCCGGGGCGGCCGCGGAAGGTCGCGCCGATCACAACCGCGCCCTCGGGCAATTCGCTGTGGCGATAGGTGTAGCCGAGGTCGGCAAGCGGCAGCGTCCGCTGCTCGCCCGAACGCAGCACGACGTCGCAATCGATCAGGATATCCTTGACCTCGCCGCCATAGGCGCCGCCGTTCATGCGGACAAAACCGCCGACGGTGCCGGGGATCGAGCGCAGGAACTCCATCCCTGCGATGCCCGAGTCGCGCGCGGTCGATGAAACGAGGATGCCCGACGCGCCGCCGCCGCAGCGCAAGGTCGTCGCATCGATCGCCTCGACCTTAGCGAACGCCTTGCCGAGCCGGACGACGACGCCCGGAAAGCCGCCGTCGCGAACGATCAGGTTCGACCCGAGGCCCAGCGCCATCACCGGGATCGCGGGGTCGAGATCGCGCAGAAAATCGGCAAGATCGTCGGCATCCTTCGGCTCGAGCAGCCAGTCGGCGGGGCCGCCCGACTTGAACCAGACGAGCGGTGCCAGCGGCGCCTGTGCCGTCAGCTTGCCGCGCACGGCGGGAAGAGTCTCGGCGACGCTCATGCCGCCTCGACCGCCGCGGCGAGACCCGCAGCCATCTTCGTAATATCCCCCGCGCCGAGACAGATCACCATATCGCCCGCGCCAAGATCGCCGGCCTTGATGCTCGCGGCGATGCTCGCGGCAAGCGCACCCGCGTCGGCGACGACATTGGCCTGCCGGTGCCCGCGATCGCGCAGCCCCTGCACCAGCTCATCCGACGAGACGCCGTCGATCGCGCTTTCGCCCGCCGCATAGACCGGCAGCGCCAGCACCATGTCGGCGTCGTTAAACGCCTGCTGGAAATCGTCCATATGGTCGCGCAGCCGGGTGAAACGGTGCGGCTGGACCACGGCAACGACGCGTCCGGCCCCGGCGCCCTCGCGCGCCGCCGACAGCACGGCACGGATCTCGACCGGATGGTGTCCGTAGTCGTCGATGACGGTGACGACACCCTCCCCGGTCACGATCTCGCCGACCTTGGTGAAGCGGCGTTTGACCCCGGCAAAGCCCTTGAAGCCCGAAGCGATCTTGTCGTCCGAAACCCCCATGTGCAGCGCGACCGCGATCGCCGCGAGCGCATTCTGGACATTGTGGCGGCCCGACATCGGCAGGTGAATGGCCTCGATCGTCCGGCTGTTACCGTCGCGGTCGCGCACGACGACGTCGAAGCGGTTGCCGTCGGGCCCCGGCGTCACATTGGTACCGCGCACGTCGGCCTGAGCGGAAAAGCCATAGGTGACGATGCGGCGGTCGCGGATGCGCGGGATGATCGCCTGCACCTCGGGATGATCGAGACAGAGCATCGCGGCGCCATAGAAGGGCACATTCTCGATAAACTCGACGAAAGCGTCCTTGATCGCGTCGAAGCTGCCATAATGGTCGAGATGTTCGGGATCGATGTTGGTGACGACCGCGATCGTCCCGTCGAGGCGCAGGAAGCTGCCGTCGCTCTCGTCGGCCTCGACCACCATCCAGTCGCTGGCGCCGAGGCGCGCGTTCGACCCGTAATTGTTGATGATGCCGCCGTTGATCACCGTGGGGTCGATCCCGCCCGCGTCGAGCAGCGCCGCGACAAGGCTCGTCGTCGTCGTCTTGCCGTGCGTCCCCGCGATCGCGACCGTCGATTTGAGCCGCATCAGTTCGGCGAGCATCTCGGCGCGGCGAACCAGCGGAATGCGGTGTGCGAGCGCGGCCTCGACTTCGGGATTGCCGCGCTTGACCGCGGTCGAGGTGACCACCACCGCTACGCCGTCGACGTTCGATGCCTCGTGCCCGATCGCGACCTTGATCCCGCGTTTCCTGAGGCCCTCGACGACATAGCTGTCGGCGATATCGCTGCCCTGCACCTGATAGCCGAGGTTGTGCATCACCTCGGCGATGCCCGACATGCCGATCCCGCCGATGCCGATGAAATGGATGGTGCCGATGTCGGTCGCAACGCCGCGCATCATTCGCCTCCCGCGCGCGTGGCGGCGACACCGGCGGCGACCGCGGCGCTACGCGACGATGCGCCGACGCGGATGACGTCCATCATCGGCGGCGCGGCGAGCGATTCGACAAGGTCGGCAAGGTCGGGCGTCGCATCGGGCAAGCCGCAGCTTGCAGCGCGTTCGGCCGCATCTTCCAGCGCACCGGGTTCAAGCGCCATGCGCTGGATGTGCTTGGCGACCTCGCCGGCCTTGAAATCGCCTTGCGCAAAGGCGATCGCGCCGCCCGCCTCGACCATGTCGACGACATTATAGGTCTGGTGATCGTCCATCGCGTGCGGATAGGGAACGAAGATCGCCGGCCGGCCGGCGCAGGCGAGTTCGGCGACCGTCGACGCGCCCGCGCGCGCGATGACCAGATGCGCCCAGCGCAGCCGCTCGGGGAAATCGGTGATGTACGAAGCGCATTCGGCGGCCACGCCCAGTTCGGCATATTTGGCGCGCACCGTCTCCAGATCGTTCTCGCGGCACTGCTGGACGACCTGCAACCGGTCGAGCAGCGCGCGCGGCAACATCGCGATCGCGGCGGGAACGACCTCGCTCAGCACCGTCGCCCCGAGACTGCCCCCGACTACGAGTAGGCGGAATATGCCGTCCTCGGGCAGCGGCGGGAAGCCGTCGTCGCGGATCGCGATAATCTCGTCGCGCACCGGGTTGCCGGTGATGTGCAGCTTGGCCTCATGTCCCGCCGGAAAACGCTGGATATTGCGATAGGCGACCGCGACCGCGTCGACGCGCGGCGCCATCATCCGGTTGACTCGGCCAAGCACCGCATTCTGTTCGTGCAGCACGCGCGGCCGCCGCGTCGCGCCCGCTGCGAGCAGGCTGGGGAGCGAGGGATAGCCGCCGAAGCCGACGACGACCGCCGGATCGAATTCACCGATCAGGTCGATGGCCATGCGGCGCCCCTTGCGGATCGCCAGCGCCGCCTTCAGCCAGCCGACGGGGCCGCCGGAGACCCGGCCGGCAGGAAGGACATGCGTTTCCAGTTCGGCGGGAGCGCCCGGAATTTTCAGCCCGCGATCGTCGCTGACCAGCGCCACGCGGTGGCCGCGCGCGATCAATTCGCCGGCAAGGGCGTAGGCAGGCAGCATATGTCCCCCCGTCC
This sequence comes from Sphingopyxis macrogoltabida, assembly GCF_001307295.1. Lineage (NCBI taxonomy): Bacteria > Pseudomonadati > Pseudomonadota > Alphaproteobacteria > Sphingomonadales > Sphingopyxidaceae > Sphingopyxis > Sphingopyxis macrogoltabida. Next base: position 2,659,986 of record NZ_CP012700.1, read on the forward strand.
CGCCGGCGGCGAGCAGGAAGTGGCGCGTTGCTGTCATGTTTGGGCGCTCATCTTTTGTTCCAGTTGCGGGTCATCGATACCCGCGCCGCATAGGGGTTTCGCCGGGTCAGCGACAAGAGCAAACCCATGCCCATCGACAGCGCGAGGAACGAAGAGCCGCCATAGCTGATGAACGGCAGGGTCATGCCTTTCGACGGAAAGAGCTGGGTGTTCACCGCCATGTTGATCGTCGCCTGCCCACCGAACTGTGCGATCAGCCCCGCGACCGCGAGGATCAGGAAGCTGTCTTCCTCGTCGAGCAGGCGGACGAGAACGCGGACGATGATCGCGAGATAGAGGATCGCGATCGCGATGCACGCGATCATTCCGAATTCCTCGCCGATGACCGAGAAGATATAGTCGGTGTGCGCTTCGGGGAGCTGGAACTTCGCAAGCCCCGCGCCGGGACCGGTGCCGATCAGCCCGCCCGCGGTCAGCGTCGCATGCGCCTTGTCGACCTGAAAGCTGTCGCCCTCCGCGAACAGCCAGATGTTGATCCGCTGCTGCGCGACCGGATAGAAGAAATAGGCGAGCACGATGCCGGCGAGGCCGGCCCCCGCAAGCATCCCCATGATCCGCATCGACAGGCCGGCGACGAGCACCAGCACGAACCACGTCGCGGCGAAGATGATCGTCTGGCCAAGATCGGGCTGCCCCATCAGCAGTAACGCAATCACCCCGGTCAGCACGAAGGAGAGCGGCACCACCGGCAGGCTCTGGTCATGCAGCCGCAGCGAAAGGATCCACGCGAGCGACACCGCAAAGAAGGGTTTCAGGAATTCCGACGGCTGGAGGCGAAGCACTCCGCTGCCGAGCCAGCGCTGCGCGCCGTTGACCGACGTGCCGACGAGCGGGACGAGGAACAACAGCACGAGGAAGACCACCGTACCGTAGATGGCAAAGCGCCGCGCCTGCGGCTTCGGCAGCATCGACACGGCAAGCATGACGGGGACGCCGACCATCACCCACATCAATTGGCGATAGAAATAATAGAGCGGGTCGAGGCTGGCAGTTGTCGTGGACAATTTCTGTGCCGCGACCGGCGATGCCGCAGCGACCGCGACCAGCCCGACGGCGATCAGCATCGACACCAGCAACAACAGCACGCGGTCGATTTCCCAGAACCACAGCCCCAGCGGCGTGCGGTCGGCGCGGCTGAGCCGCGGCCCGCGGCGCTTGACGGTGCGGGTTGTGGCGATGACCGGCCGTTCCGACGTCGCGTCCATATTGTCCATTCCCCCGCTCATGCCCCAAATCCTGGCAGCGTCAAACGGCGTTTCCCCTCTTCCGCTCGCATCGAGCGAAGTCGAGATGCCCCGAAGGCGCACACGGCCGATGGGCGTCTCGACTTCGCTCGACGCGAACGGGGGTGGAGGAGCATCATGTGCCGAGCCCCTTGACCAGCCCACGAAAAACATCGCCGCGCTGCTCATAATCCTTGAACTGGTCGAACGACGCACAGGCCGGCGACAGCAGGACGATATCGCCGGGCCCCGCCGCCGCGGCGGCATGCGCGACGGCGGTCGCAAGGTCGCCCGACCGGTCTACCGGGATGGCATCGCCGATTTCGGCCGCGAACGGCTCCATCGCCTCGCCGATCAGATAGGCGCATTTGACATGCCCGAACCAGGGACGACAGGCCTCCAGCCCATCGCCTTTAGCCTGTCCCCCGGCAATCCAGTGCAAACGCTGGTCCGGCGCCGGCGGGAAAGCCGCGAGCGCCGGTGCAGCGGAAGCCGCGTTGGTCGCCTTGCTGTCGTTGTACCAGCGGGCGCCAGCGGCTTCGCCGACCAATTCCATGCGATGCGGCAGCGCCTTGTACGTCGCGAGGCCGCGTTCGATCTGTTCGTCGTTCAATCCCAGCACGCGGCACACCGCGATCGCACACACCGCATTCTGGGCATTGTGCGGCCCCTGCAGCGCGGGCCAGCGGGCCTGGTCGGCGGGATCGATATCCTTGCCGGAAACTCGATGGAGGCGGTGGTTGATACGGCTGGCGATCGCTTTCGACGGGCCGTCATCGACCGCGACAATCGAAACCTGATCGCGATGCTGCAGCCCGAACAGCCGCGCCTTCGACGCGGCATAGCCCTCGAAACCATCATAACGGTCGAGATGGTCGGGAGTGATATTGGTCAGCACCGCGACGTCGCAGGCGAGGCTGTGCGACAGGTCGATCTGGTAGCTCGACAGTTCGAGCACATAGACCCCGCCTTCGGGCAGCGGATCGCGCGACAGGATCGGCAGGCCGATATTGCCGCCCATCAGCGTGGGGATACCCGCGCTTTCGAGCATATGGGTAACGAGCGCGGTGACCGTCGACTTGCCATTGGTGCCGGTGATGCCGACGACCTTGTGCGGCGGCAGGTCGGCGCGCGCTTCGGCGAACAATTCGATATCGCCGATCACCGGCACATGCGCCTCGCGCGCGTGCGCGACGATCGGATGGCGGTTGAGCGGTACGCCCGGCGACACGACGACGCCCGCGAACCCGATCAGGTCAACCGCCAGCGGGTCGCCGATGTCGGCGTTCAGCGCCATCGCCTCGTCGCGCGCGGCCTCGCGGTCGTCCCACGCGGTAACGCCCGCACCGCTGGCGACGAGCGCCTCGACGGTCGCCAGACCCGAGCGCGCCAGTCCCAGCACCGCATAGCGGCGGCCGGCAAAGGCGCGCGAGACGATCACCGCAGCTTCAAGGTCGCGAGCCCTGCGAGCGCGAGGACGATCGAGACGATCCAGAAACGGATGACGACGGTGGATTCGGGCCAGCCGAGCTGTTCGAAATGGTGATGGATCGGCGCCATGCGAAACACCCGCTTGCCGGTGCGCTTGTACCAGAAGACCTGGATGATCACCGACAGCGCCTCGACCACGAACAGCCCGCCGATGATGACGAGCACGAGTTCATGCTGCGCGGTCACCGCGATCGTTGCCAGCGCGCCGCCGAGCGCAAGGCTGCCGGTGTCGCCCATGAACACCGCGGCGGGGGGCGCATTGAACCACAGAAAGGCCAGACAGGCACCGATGATCGCGGCGGCGAAGATCGCCAGCTCGCCGGCGCCCGGCACATGCGGGATGCCCAGATATTCGGCGAACTTCACGTTACCCGACAGATAGACGATGACCAGAAACGCCAGGCTGGCGATGATCACCGGGAAGGTCGCGAGCCCGTCGAGCCCGTCGGTCAGGTTCACCGCATTGCCGAAACCGACGATCAGCACCATGGCAAAGACATAATAGAAGGGCCCGAGCGGAATATAGACGTCGCTGAAAAACGGGAGATACAGGTCGGTACCGGTGCGCGAAACGATCAGCAGCACCGCGACCCCGGCGATCACGAACTCGATCAGCAACCGCACGCGCCCCGGAATGCCGCGGTGGCTCGACTTGGTCACCTTGTCATAATCGTCGAGAAAACCGACGATCGCGAAACCGCCGGTCACGAACAGGCACGCCCAGACGAAACGATTCGACAGATCCATCCACAAGAGCGCGGAGATCATCAGCGAAATCAGGATCATCAGCCCGCCCATCGTCGGCGTGCCCTTCTTCGCGAGATGGCTTTGCGGGCCGTCGTCGCGGATCGGCTGACCCTTGCCCTGCCGCATGCGCAGCATCAGGATGAAACGCGGGCCGATCCACAGGCCGATGATCAGCGCGGTTGCAACCGCAGCGCCCGACCGGAAGCTCAGATAGCGAATGAGGTTGAGCACCCCCGGAAAGCCAAGCCATTCCGCCAGCCAGTATAACATCAATAATCCCCGTTGGTCAGCGCCGTCACGATATGCGACAGGCCAACGCTGTTCGACCCCTTGACCAGCACGGCGTCGCCGGCGCGGATCAATTCGCCCAGCCGCTCCTTGGCGGCTTTGTGGTCGGCCACATGCGCGAAATCGATGCGCCCCTCAAGCGCTTTGGCGAGCGGCGCCATCTCTTCGCCGACGAGCAAGGCAAACTGCACCCCGGCCGCGACGAGCGGAGCGGCAAGCGCCGCATGATAGGCTTCGCTGCCCGCACCGAGTTCGCGCATCGCGCCCAATATCGCGACGCGGCGCCCGGCGGATTCGCTGCCGAACTGCTCTATGGTCGCCGCCATCGAGGCCGGGTTGGCATTATAGCTTTCGTCGATGACGAGGATATCGCCGCCGGAAACCCCGACCCGATGCCGCGCCCCACGTCCTGCGAGCCCCGCCATCTCGGCGAAGGCCAGTCCCGCAGCAGGCAGGTCGCCGCCGACGGCTTTTACGGCAGCGAGCACCGCAAGCGCGTTCGAAACCCAATGCGCGCCCGCCTGCGCAATAGTAAAACAGAGGAGCGCATCCTGCACCTGTGCCGTTACCAGCGAACCGCCCTGCCCATCGGACAGCCAATCGACCGCGCGCACGTCGGCGCCGTCGCCGAGGCCGAAGCTCACGACGTGCGCCGCGTGCCGCTCGGCCTTGGCGCGCAGCCGCGCATAATGCGGACTGTCGAACGGCACGATCGCCGTGCCGCCGGGCTCGAGCCCCTCGAAAATCTCGCCCTTCGCGTCGGCGATCGCTTCCTCGCTGCCGAAAAATTCCATGTGTGCGGGGGCGATGGTGGTGACGATGGCGACGTGCGGACGGACCATCCGGGTCAGCGCGGCGAGTTCGCCGGCATGGTTCATCCCCATTTCGAACACGCCATAATCGGCGGTCGAGGGCATGCGTGCCAGGCTGAGCGGCACGCCGACATGGTTGTTGTAACTTTTGACCGAGCGGTGCGCCTTGCCGGGGCGGAAACGGTCGAACGCGGCGAACAAGGCTTCCTTGGTCCCGGTCTTGCCCGCCGACCCGGTAACGCCAATGATCCGGCCGTGACTGCGCGCGCGCGACGCAATGCCCAGCGCGTCCAGCGCGGCGGCGCTGTCGGCGACGCGGACGTGCGGATGGTCGATCGCCGTTTCGCAGACGATGCCGGCCGCGCCCGCCGCGATTGCCTTGTCGATGAACTGGTGCCCGTCGGCGAACTCGCCCTTCATCGCGATGAAGAGATCGCCCTTCGTCACCTCGCGCGAATCGAAAGCGACGCCCTGCACGGTGAAATCGGCGCTGGCGTCGCCGCCGGTGGCCGAAGCGATGGCGCGCGCGGTCCACAGCGGGTTCATGCCGCCTCCTCGCGCGCGACCGCGACGTCGTCGAACGGGATGACGCGCATCGCGTCGCCGCGACCCACAATCTGGCCCTGCTCGTGCCCCTTGCCTGCAATGCAGACGATATCTTCGGCGCCAGCCTCCGCGATGGCCGCAGCAATCGCGGCGCGGCGGTCACCGATATTCTGCGCATTGGGCGCACCCTCGGCAATCGCGGCGCGGATCAGCGCGGCATCCTCCCCGCGCGGATTGTCGTCAGTGACGATCGCAAGGTCGGCCTTGGCGGCGGCAACCCGCCCCATCTCCGGCCGCTTGGCCTGATCGCGGTCGCCGCCTGCGCCGAAAACGAGGATCAGCCGCCCTGCCGCATGCGGCCGCAGCGCGTCGAGCGCCGCTTCGATGGCGTCCGGCGTGTGGGCATAGTCGATATACACGGGCGCGCCGGCCTTGGTAATCGCAGCGCGTTCGAGGCGCCCGCGCACCGGCTGGAGGCGCGCGAGATTGGCCAGCGTCTGGCCGACATCGCCGCCCGTTGCGATGACCAGCCCTGCCGACACCAGTGCATTGGCCACCTGATAGGCCCCGATCAGCGGCAGATCGACCTTCCAGGTCGCGTCTCCGGCCGCAATCACCAGCGATTGTCCCAGTTGCGTCGGCTCACGCGAGACGAGGCGCAGATCCGCACCTCCTGCCCCCACCGTCACCAGCCGCACGCCGCGCGCTTTCACCGCATCGATTACCGCCGGCGAATATATGTCGTCGGCCCACACCACTGCGGTTCCATCTGCCTCGACGACTTCGGCGAACAGCCGCAGCTTGGCGGCGAGATAGGCCTCCATCGTGCCATGGTAATCGAGATGGTCGTGGCTGAGGTTGGTGAAAGCCGCCGCCTTCACCTTCAATCCCTCGGTGCGATACTGGTCGAGGCCATGGCTCGATGCCTCGAACGCCGCGTGCGTCACGCCTTCGGCCGCGAGGCCCGCCATATTGCCGAGGAAGGTCACGATGTCGGGGGTCGTCAGCCCGGTGGAGGCGCTGTCCTGCGACGTCGTGATACCGAGCGTCCCGATCGATGCGGCGTTGAATCCGGCCATCCGCCACAACTGGCGCGTCATCTCGACGGTCGAGGTCTTGCCGTTGGTGCCCGTCACCGCAACGCAGGTCGCGGGAAAGCGATGGAAGAAGCGCGCGGCGATATGCGCAAAGGCGCGGCGCGGATTCGCGTCGGCGACATGCACCGCGCCATCGACCTTGGCTTCGGGCCGCGCGACGACCGCAATCGCCCCCGCCGCAATCGCCTCTGCAATGAAATTCTCGCCGTTGAACTTTTCGCCGACAAATGCGCCGAAGATCGTTCCCGGCGCGACCTTGCGATGGTCGATGGCGAGCCCGGTCACCACCGGGTCGGCGCCTGCCAGCCTTTGATCGTCGAGCAGCGCCGCCAGACGCATTACTCCTTTTCCCCGTTTTTCCACAGCAAGGGGGTGAGTTCGGACACGTCGACGTCGCGCGTTTCGTCGGGGAAGACGCCAAGCATCGGCCCGGCGCGCATGACGACCTTCTTGACGACCGGCGCCGCAGTATAGCCCGCGGTGCGCTGACCCGAACTGAAGGCATTGCCCTTGGGCTCGTCGATCATCGCGAGCACGACATAGCGCGGATTGTCCATCGGGAAGGCGGCTGCAAAGGTCGCAACGACCGACGTACGGTTATAGCCGCCGACGCCCGGCTTTTCGGCGCTGCCCGTCTTGCCGCCGACCCGGAAACCCGGCGCGTCGGCCTGGCGCCCGGTGCCGTCGGAGACGATCAGGCGAAGGAGCTGGCGCATCCGCGCGCTCGTCGACGCCTTGAAGACGCGGCGCCCCTGGGGCGGCGCCTTGTCGCCGAGCTTCATCAGCGTCGCCGGGCGCCAGATGCCGCCGTTAACCAGTGCGGCATAGGCGCTGGCGAGGTGCAGCGGCGTGACCGCGATGCCATGGCCATAGCTTGCCGTCATCGTCGTGACGCGGCCCCAGTCCTTGGGCCAGAGCGGAAAGGCGCGTTCCTTGAGTTCGATATGCGGCCGGCCGTCGAATTCGAGATCGCGGAACAGATGCTCCATCTTCTCGCGGCCAAGCTGGTCGCCGATCTGTGCGGTGACGATGTTCGAGCTGTGGATCAGCGTTTCGGGCACGTTGAGCCAGCGGCCCATGCTGTGCGAATCGCGGATCTTGAAACCGGCGATGGCGAGCGGCTTGGTCGCGTCATAGCGCTTGGCCATGCTCGTCACGACGCCATTGTCGATCGCGGCGCCGATGGTCAGCGGCTTGAAGGTCGAACCGAGCTCGTAAAGATTATAGGTCACGGCGTTGCGCCGCGTCATGGGATCGCTGCCGGTCAGTTTGTTCGGGTTGAACGTCGGCAGCGACGCCATGGCGAGCACTTCGCCCGAATGCACGTCGAGAATGATCCCCGCGCCGCCGATCGCCTCGAGATTGGTCACCGCATTGCCGAGTTCGCTTTCGAGCACGCCCTGCACGCGCGCGTCGATCGACAGCGCCATCGGTTCGCCGCGCGTCGCCTTGTTGACGAGGCGATCGTCGAACGCGCCTTCGACCCCGGTAACCCCATGTCCTTCGGCATTGGTGAAGCCCAGGACGTGCGCCGCCAGCGAAAGCTGCGGATAGAGGCGTTCCTTTTCGCGCGGAAAGTCGAAGCCGACATCGCCGATCGCGTTCACCGCAGCGACCTGATCGGGCAGCGCACGGCGGCGAATATAGGTCGGGCGCGGCCCGCTGAGCTTGGCGAGAAATTCCTCACGCGGCGTGTCGGGGAAGATCTTGACCAGCTCGTCGGCGAGATATTGCCGGTTGTTGAGCAGCTTTTCCGGAACGACGCGGATCGAATAGCCATCGATCGTGCGCGCGAGCGGCACGCCGTTGCGATCGACGATATCGGCGCGCGCAGGCACGAACGCCGACGACCCGGATCCGCGGCCGGTCGACGTATCGAAAACCGCGAAATAGAGCAGGCGCATCGACACGAGAAAAAATGCCGCCATGAACAGCAGCATCAGGATCATCAGTCGCTGCTGCGCGGTCAGCAATATCTGCTGCCGCACCCCCGCGGTACGTACCCGGGCCGGACGGACGACCAGCGTGTTCATTGCGGCTTACTGCCCTCCCATCGCTTCGCGCGCCGCGGCGCGCTTGAGGTCCGCGAGCGTCGATTCGGCGAGGAGCTGGTCCTCGATCATCTTGAGCTGTTCGCGGCGGCGGGTCGGCGCGAGGCGCGGCGCCGCGTCGCTGCGTACGTCGTCGCCGCGAATATCGGCCTGCGCGAGCTGCACGGGCTTCGCGGCCGACGCCTTGACCGCTTCGGGCTTCGTTTCGGCCTTTGCCGGTGTGCCAACTGCCGGCGTGCCAACGGGGCTGACCATCGCCATCAGCACCGGCGCGACCTCGTTCGCACCGCGCGCGCGCGGCAGGCGGTCGAGCGAGGCGAGCTGGCGCTCGTTCGACAGGTACTGGTCGGCGGAGGGAGCCGAATAGCCAAATGTGTCGGCGTTCCACTGTTCGAGCTGGCGCATCGAGGCGCGCACCGCGAGTTCGGATTCGAGGTAGCGGATATTGTCGCGCGTCCGCTCGATCTGGCGGTTGATCTTCGCCAGCTCGCTGCGCGTCGCCGCGACCTTCAGCGACACGGGATACAGCATCATCGCGATGATGAGCACGAGGAGCACGAGACCGATACCCTGGAGCTTGCGAGCCGCCATCAGCATGAGATTGCCTCCTTGTCCGTCGATTCACCCATGGAACGAGCGGGCCACGCCGGAGCCGCACTCCGCACCGCGCTCCGAAGCGTTGCCGAGCGTGCACGCGGATTGCGCGCCTCCTCGGCCTTGCCCGGCCGCACCTTGCGCGCCGGGGTCTCGAAAGTTGCGGCCCGCGCCGCAGTGGTCGGCGCGGGCCGGTGGCGCGAACCGGCGGCATCGCCTCCGCTCCGTTCGCGCAGGAAATTCTTCACGATGCGGTCCTCGGTGCTGTGAAAGCTGACGACCGCCAGCCGGCCGCCGGGCCGCAGCACGCGCTCGGCGGCGGCGAGACCCGCCGTCAGCTCGTCGAGTTCGCCGTTGATATGGATGCGGATCGCCTGAAAGCTTTTCGTCGACGGGTCTTTCGGCGCGCCCGGCGGGTGGCGCAGCGCCTTGCGGATCACGGTCGCGAGTTCGCCGGTGCGGCTGAGCGGACGCGCCGCGACGATCGCGCGCGCAACGCGGCGCGACTGGCGCTCGTCGCCATAATGATAAAGCACGTCGGCGATCTCGGCTTCGTCGGCGCGGTTGAGCCAGTCGGCGGCGCTTTCGCCCTCCTGCGCCATGCGCATGTCGAGCGGACCGTCCTTCTGGAACGAAAAGCCGCGCTCGCCCTGGTCGAGCTGCATCGACGACACGCCGATGTCGAAGGTGATGCCGTCGACCGCATCGATGCCACGCTCGGCAAGCAGCCGGTCGATCTCGCCGAAGCGGCCGTGGACCAGCGTCAGCCGGCCGTCCGCTTCCGCGACGAGCGCCTGCCCTTCGGCAATCGCATCGGGGTCGCGGTCGCAGGCGACAACGTCGGCCCCCGCCGCAAGCATCGCGCGCGTATAGCCGCCGGCGCCGAAGGTCGCATCGACATGGCGCTCGCCCGGGGCGATGGCGAGCGCGGCGATGACTTCTTCGCGAAGGACCGGATCGTGGCGCGGATCGCGCGGGAGTTCGGGGGGAAGCCCGGTCATTTCCGCCCCTTCCCTTTCGCCGCATCCCATGCGGCGGCGAGGCGCTGGAGCACCGGGTCCGCGTCGGCACATTCGGCCAGCGTCGGCAGCCACCAGATTTCGAGGCGGCGGCCCGAGCCCACAAAAGCGGTCGCGCCGGCATCGCCGACGCGGTCGCGGTGGATGAAGCTGGGGAGGAAGCGGCCACTGTCGTCGAGCGTATAGGGCTCGGTATAGCTGAAGCGCTTCTTGAACTCGGCATCCTCGTCGAAATCGAGGTTGCGCAGCCGCGCGGTTTCGCGGTCGCGTTCGATCTCGCCGTTCAGGCGGTCGTACTGATCCTGACCATAGGCGACGAGGCAGGGCAGCTTTTCGTGAAAACCGACCCAGAGCACGCGCTGGCCGTCCGCAGTGAGGGGCACATTGTTGCGGAACTGAGAGGGGACGGCGATGCGTCCCTTGCCATCGATCGCGGCGAAGTTGGTGCCAGCATATTGACCGGGCGTCACAACCGCCATCGCCATGCCCCCCTGTCCTGCGCGCCACCGGGCAAAACTTCCCCTGCCCCGGAATCGCGAAATTCCGAAAAATAGGACTCAGGTGGAGATTGCCCCTCTCCGATCCCTGCCTATCAACTATAGATCGGGGTGGAAAGGGGTAATTTAGGGTAAAATAGGGAATCTACCCCCTATTCATCGCAAAATCGGGGTCGGATCGTCGAAATGGGGGCCCGGTGGTCGAGCAACGGGCAGGTCGGTTCGGGGCCGGTCGGGGAAAAGCCACCCTGAATGCCGGATCAATCGTCATTCGAGCGAATCCACAGGGGACGCAGCGCCACGCCATCCCCGGCCGTTCCGTCCCACAGGCGGGCGGCCAGCCAGTCCATCGTGTCGGCACGGCGGAGATGCGGCGCACCCGCGACCAACGGCTGCCACAGCGGAGCGAACAGCAGGTCGGCGTCGCCGACGAGCCACGCCTCGCCGGCGCCGATCCGGCACAAGGCGACACGGCGGCCGCCATAGGCCTGGCAACCCGGCGGCAATCTGTCGAAGCGCCCGGCACTGAACAGGCGGAGCCGGGCACCATCGACATCGACCGCCACGGCCTGCGTTTCGCCAACCGGCGAAGCACCGAGCGTCGCGCCCCAATGATCGAGCAGCGGCGTGAGCAGACTGGTCACCGGCGGGTTGCGCGGGTCACCCAGGGGATACTGCATAGGCCATCCCGACAGCGCATCGGCAAGCACCACCGCCCGGCCGCCGCCGCGAACAAAGGCATCGATCGCGACCAGTTCCTGCGGCGCCAGCGCGCGCGGATGCGCGACAAGCAGCGTACTGCCACGCGGCGGAACATCATCGACGAGACTATCGACGAGCTTGACGGAGCCGGAGACCTCGAGCCGTGCCAGCGCGGGATCGTCGCGCGCTCCCTCCGCAATCATCGCGGCGATGTCGCCGCCGCTGGTCCAGCGCAGCGGCAGCCCGGTGAGCATCGTCGCGGGAGGAGCAGCCGGGGCGGCGGCGAACGGGCGATACAGAAATGACAGCAGCGCATGTCCCGCTGCAAACCAGCAGAACATCAACGCCAGCGCCGCCAATAGCCGCAACGCCCTTCCCCTCGCGCGCCACTGCGCGAAGGCATCGGCCGCCCATGCTGCGGCGACACCGGCCAGCAGCACCGATGCCAATTGCGCCCAACCCGCAGAACCGGCGAGCGACAGCGACAGCAAGGTCTGCGCCGCGAATAGAATCGCCAGCGCCGTCAGGATCGTGCGCCGGCGCACCCTTGCCGCCTCGCGACGTTGCCACCAGGCGAGCAGAAGCATGGACGGCGCCAGCAAGGGAATAGCCAGCGCGGGGTCGATGCGGCCAAGCCAATATTGGCCGCCCGCGATCCACGCGAGCATGAGCGCCAGCAGCGCGGTGGCCAGCGCGCGCAGCAACGGCCGGCGCGTGCGTGCCGTCATTGTTTCGATTGGCGCGCCCGGGCGAGTGCGGGATCGGGTTCGAGATCGGGAACCGTCGTCGCTGCCGGCGCCGAGGGTGCCGCCTGCGGCACCTTCACCGGCGTCAGCGCATTTTCATCCTTCGAAACCGGCTGAACGCCGAGTTCCTCGAGCGGCGCGCTACCACCGCTTTTCGTCTGCTCGCCCGGCATTTTCACGGTCGGGTCGATCGCTGCGCTCTGCGCCGCATTTTCGCGCGCACGGTCGCCGATCAATCCCGCCATACCGACGAGCAACAGCACCGTCAGCACCCCGGCGATGCCGATCTGCAACCGCCGCATCGAGTCGTTGACGGGCGCCGCAGGCGTCCCGGGCAACGCCTCGATCTTCGCTTTGGGTATGCCGCCGTTCATGCCGCCGTTTCCGTTTCCGCCAGGCCTTTGCTCGCCAGCCATTCGGGGTTGTAGAGCGTGGACAGGTAACGAAACCCGCTGTCGCAAAGGATGGTTGCAATGCGCCTGCCGGGGCCGAGCTGCCGCGCGAGCGCCATCGCCCCCGCAACATTGATCCCCGACGACAGGCCGAGGCAAAGCCCCTCCTCGTCGAGCAACTGGCGCACGACTGCGAGCCCTTCGGCGTCGGAGATGCGGAACTGGGTGTCGATCGGCGCGCCTTCGAGATTGGCGGTGATGCGGTTCTGGCCGATGCCTTCGGCGACGCTCGTCCCTTCGGGCTTCAATTCGCCGCACTGGTAATAATTATAGAGCCCGGCGCCATGCGGGTCGGTCAGCGCGATGGTGATCTTCTCATCCCTTGCCTTCAGACCTAGCCCTGTTCCCGCGATCGTGCCGCCGGTCCCCGCCGCGCAGGTGAAGCCGTCGATCCGGCCGTCCATCTGCGCCCAGATTTCCTCGGCGGTGCCGAAAATATGCGATTTGCGGTTGGCGATATTGTCGAACTGGTTCGCCCAGATCGCATTGTCGGTTTCCTCGGCGATGCGGCGCGAGGTGTGGACGAAATGGCCGGGATTGGCGAACGGCGCGGGCGGAACGAGCACCAGTTCGGCGCCGAGCGCGCGGATCGTCGCCATTTTTTCCGCGCTCTGGTTGTCGGGCATGACGATGATCGTCTTGTAACCCAGCGCATTGGCGACGAGCGCAAGGCCGATGCCGGTGTTGCCCGCCGTCCCCTCGACGATCGTGCCGCCGGGCGCCAAGCTGCCGTTCGCCTCGGCATCGTGGACGATATAGAGCGCCGCGCGATCCTTCACCGATCCGCCGGGGTTGGCATATTCGCACTTGCCCCAGATTTCGCAGCCCGTGGCTTCGCTCGGCCCTTTGAGCAGCACGAGCGGGGTATTGCCGATCAGGTCCAGACTGTTTTGCGCAATGGTCATGCGCCTGATCTAGGGCGGCGCCAAGGCGGCTGCAAGACAGCTTCGTTTGCCCCGCGCCATCTTCGCCTTTGTCGACCAACGGAGCACGGACGCCGACGAACGCCCGGTCATGAGCAATCGAAGGGGTTGCCATTGTAACAGTATATCATTACTGGACCGCCCGACAGCTCTTCCCAAGCAACAGGATTTTTCACCGATGCGTCTGCTTTCCACCGCCGGCTCCAGTCTCGCCGTCGCCCTTGCCGTCCTCGCCTCGCCTGCCATCGCGCAGGACCGGCGCGGCGCCAGCAACGACGACGTTCACACCGGCGAACCGATTGTCGTCACCGCACCTTATGTGCGCAGCCTCGATATTCTCGGCAATGTCTCGGTGCTCGAAGGCGACGAACTGGCGCGCGACATTCGCGGGCAGATCGGCGACACGCTCACTCGGCAGCCCGGCGTGTCGGCGACCAGCTTCTCCCCCGGCGCCTCGCGCCCCGTGCTGCGCGGCTTTTCGGGCGAGCGCGTCCGCGTGCTGACCGACGGCATCGGCTCGATCGACGCCTCGAACACCTCCGCCGACCATGCGGTCACCATCGATCCGCTGACCGTCGAGCGTATCGAAATCCTCCGCGGCCCCGCGGTGTTGTTGTTCGGCAGCCAGGCGATCGGCGGCGCGGTCAATATGTTCGACCGCCGGATCCCCCGGAAAGTGCCGGCCGACCATGTCCATGTCGATGCGATCGGCGGCTATGCCACCGCGGCGAACGACCGTAACATCGGCAGTTCGATCGATGTCGCGCTGAGTTCGCAGATCGTGGCGCATCTCGACGGAAGCTGGCGCAAGACGGGCGACGCCCGCACCGGCGGATTCGTCTATGCTCCCGATATCCGTGGCGACCTGCTCCATCTTGCCGAACATGAAGTCGAGGAAGGCCATCTCGACGAAGCGGCCGAACTGACCGCGCAGGCGGGCAAGCGCGGCAAGATCGACAATACGCAAAGCGAGACCTGGACCGCCGGCGGCGGCATTTCGCTGATCAACGACGGCGGCCAGCTTGGCATTTCGATCGGCTATTTCGACACCAATTACGGCGTGCCCGACCGACCGAACACCGAACATGACCATGGCGGCGAAGAAGAAGAGGGCGGCCACGAGCATGGCGAGGGGTCCGTCACCATCGGCATGAAGCAATGGCGCGCCGACCTGCGCGGCGAGGTCGAACTGGGCGACGGCTTCTTCGATAAGCTGCGGATCCGCGCGGGCTTTGCCGATTACAAGCACACAGAATTCGAGGGCGAAGAGGTCGGCACCATCTTCACCAACAAGGGCGTCGAAGGCCGGATCGAACTGGCGCAGAGCGACCGCGGCGGCTGGCGCGGGGCGAGCGGCGTGCAGTACAGCCACCGCGATTTCGACGCGGTGGGCGAAGAGGCGTTCGTGCCGCGGAACCTGACCGACCAGTTCGCGCTGTTCACACTGCAGGAATATACCGCGGGCCCGCTCGGGCTCGAAGCGGCGGCGCGGTACGAAAAGACAAGCGTGCGTGCGCAAACGGTCGGCTTCGACCGCAATTTCGACAGCTTCTCGGGCGCGCTCGGCGCAACCTACGATGTGTTCGACGGCGCCAAGATCGGGGTTTCGGTGTCGCGTGCCGTTCGTGCACCGTCGGCCGAGGAACTGCTCTCGAACGGTCCGCACATCGCGACGCAGAGCTATGAGGTCGGCAATCCGAACCTCAAGCGCGAAGCGAACTGGGGCGCCGAAGCCTCGTTCAAGATCAAGACCGACGCGTTCAACCTCAGCCTGACGGGCTATTCGAACTGGTTCGACAATTTCATCTATTCGGCCGCGACCGGCGCCGAAGAGGACGAACTGCCCGTGTTCCAATATTTCCAGCGCGATGCCCGCGTCTATGGTTTCGAGGCCGAGGCGAGCGCGCGGCTGGCGCAGATCGGCGGCTTCAACATCGTCGGCGACGTGACTGCCGACATGACCCGCGCCAAGATCAAGAATGCCGGCCTCGACCGCAACGTGCCGCGCATTCCGCCGCTGCGCATCCTCGGCGGGATCGAAGCGCAGAGCGAACGGGTCGATGCGCGGGTCGAGGTCGAATGGACCGACGACCAGACGCGCACCGCGCAGTTCGAGACGCCGACCGACGGCTTCACGCTCGTCAATGCCTCGCTGAGCTGGCGCCCGCTTCCCGATACGAAGAACCTGACATTGAGCCTGTCGGCGAACAATATCTTCGACGTCGAAGCACGCCGCCACGCGAGCTTCACCAAGGATTATGTGCCGCTGTCCGGCCGCGATCTCCGCCTCACCGCGCGGGCGAGTTTTTAAGCCGATTCAATGAATCGAGCTAAGCCGATTCAATGAATCGAGCATCGCTAGCTATTGACCTAATGCCTTGCGCGCATTCCAATAGATGGGTGTAACGACGACATAGATTCCGACCTGTTCAAAGACTTTCCCGTCCAGTTGATCGAGACCGACTCCTCTAGCAAGATAGGCTGTACGGACGTCAGCAAGGCGCTCGTCTAAAGCAATGCCTATGAAATCGGCGTTGGTTCGACCGGGACCGAAATCGAATATCTTATCAACCAGATCAAAAGATACTCCAATCTCTTTAGCCTGAGCCATCACCCATTCACGCATGATCCGAGCGTGACTGTAGTCGAAATAGTGCGACGATTCCTCTCGATCCACACTCTGCTTGGCCGCACAGTTAGTGATGACCTGCCAAAAGCGGGCCGCTAGGGCATCCTTTTTCTCTGCCGCTACAGACTCTTGTCCTTCCCTCATTGAACGGACCGTCGTCTCGACGATCGACGCTTTCAATTCGGGGGCAGCGGTGCGGGTAATACAATCCAGCTTTTCACCGTCTTGTGCGGCGGCCATCGTAGGAAACGCCGCCGCAGCAAGCAACGAGCCCGACAAAATAGATTTCAACATCGCCATTCCTAGCGCCCCGTCCATCAGGACAACATCGCCATCCCGCCGTTCACGTGCAGCGTCTGGCCGGTCACATAGGCGGCTTCCTTCGACGCGAGATAGACGACTGCGGCCGCGATATCGCTTCCCTCGCCCATCCGCCCGGCCGGGATGCGCTGGTTGAGCGCTTCCTTCTGCGCGTCGGGCAAGTCGTCGGTCATCGCGGTGGCGATGAAGCCCGGTGCAACGCAGTTCACCGTGACGCCGCGGCTCGCGAGTTCCTGCGCCAGCGCCTTCGTCATGCCGGTGACGCCGGCCTTTGACGCGGCATAATTGGCCTGCCCCGGATTGCCGGTCGCGCCGACGACGCTGGTGATCGAGATGATGCGACCGAAACGTGCCTTCATCATCGGCTTGGCCGCCGCGCGCGCGAGGCGGAAATTGGCCTCAAGGTTGATGCGGATGACGTCCGACCATTCGTCGTCCTTCATCCGCAGGATCAGATTGTCGCGGGTAACCCCGGCGTTATTGACGAGAATATCGAGCTGCCCCAACGCCTCGACTGCCGAAGGCACGAGCGCATCGACCGCCGCCGCATCACCGAGATTGCACGGCAAAGCGACATGATCGCCGCCAAGGCTGTCGCGAAAACCGTTCAGCTTCTCCGCATTGGAACCCGACACCGCAAGCCGTGCGCCTTGCGCTGCGAGCGCCTGCGCGATGGCCGAACCGATGCCGCCCGAGGCGCCGGTGACGAGGGCGGTCATGCCGGTGAGATCGAACATCTATATTCTCCTGAATCCCGTGAATTAGAGCGTCTTGAGCAAAGCCTCGATGTCATCCATCGAGATCACGCTGATCGTCTCGACCTCGCCCGCAGCGCTGCGCTTCACCATCGGCGACAGGACCTTGCCGCCGAATTCGACGAATTGCGCGACGCCGATATCTTCCATCGCGCCGACGCTTTCGCGCCAGCGGACGCGGCCCGTGACCTGTTGGACGAGGAGATCGCGGATCGCGTCGGCATCGCTGACCGGGCTGGCAGTCACATTCGCGACCACCGGCACCAGCGGCGAGGCGGGCGGGTTCGCGTCCAGCGCCTCGGCCATCGCATCTGCCGCCGCCTGCATCAGCGGGCAATGAAAGGGCGCCGACACCGGGAGCAGCACGCCGCGCTTGATCCCGAAGTCCTTGACCAGCGCGACCGCGCGCTCGACCGCACCCTTGTGGCCCGAGATCACGACCTGCGACGGGTCATTGTCGTTCGCGACCGTGCAGACCTCACCATCGGCAGCGGCGTCGGCGAGCTTCTGCGCCGTCTCGATATCGGCGCCCAGCAGCGCCGCCATCGCGCCGACGCCGACCGGCACCGCCGCCTGCATCGCCTGCCCGCGCGTCTTCAGCAGCTGCGCGGTGGTCGCAAGGTCGAAGGCTCCGGCAGCGCAGAGCGCGCTATATTCGCCGAGGCTGTGGCCCGCGACATAATCGGCCTTGCCCGAGAGCGTCACGCCGCCTTCCTTTTCGAGCACGCGCAAGGTCGCGATCGCGTTCGCCATGATCGCCGGCTGGGCGTTTTCGGTGAGGGTGAGCTGGTCCTCGGGCCCTTCGCTCATCAGCAGGAACAGCTTCTGGCCGAGCGCGTCGTCGACCTCCTGAAACACTTCGCGGGCGACCGGCGATGCGTCGGCAAGCGCCTTGCCCATGCCGACCGCCTGGCTGCCCTGACCTGGAAAGATGAATGCGCGCATGATGCGTCCCCTGATGGATTTTCGATTTGGCCCGCGCCTATTCCTTCACCCGGCGCGATGCAAGCCGAAGGGCACGACCTTGTTCGCCGCATCGTGACCGATGTCGGCCCGGCCGAGCCACGGAATGCCGGTCCGCGCGCACCAGTCCTGCGCGATTTCCTCGGCGTCCATGCCGAACGGCCGGTCGTTTTCGGGGACGTCGCTCACCCGCCCGAGGCGGATGCCCGCGAGACCGCGCGGGGCCAGATAACTCGCGACATGGAAAAAGGCGCGGTCGAAGGCATAGAGATATTCGCTGACCTCCTCGACCAGCAGCACATGCCCTGAAAGATCGGGTTCGAGCGGGGTACCGAGCAGCATCGACAGCGTCATCAGGTTGAACGCCGCGTGGCGCGCGCCGTGCGCAAGGCCCGGTTCGCATGCCGCGGGATCGCGCGCGACGAGCCAGTCGAGCGCACGCGTCACCGCCCCATCGCCCCCTTCGCGCCGGATATCCGCGACCATCGGACCGTGCGCGACATGGTCGAAACCCTCCCGATAGAGCGCACCGAGCAGATTGCCCTGATCCGAATAGCCGAGAAACGCCTTCCGCCGTGCGACATCGGTCATCGCCGCCACCGCATCCTCGGCGATCCGGCACGCGCCATAACCGCCGCGCGCGAACCAGATCGCGTCGATATCGGGCCGGTTCGCCATCTCGACCAGTGCCGCGAAACGATGCCCGTCCTCGCCGGCGAAATGGCCGTGCACGGCAAAGCATTGCGGGTCGAATTCCAGCTCGACATCGGGATAGCCAAGTGCCGCGATCGCCCGCACCGCTTCCGCATCGTCCGGTAAAATAGGTGTTGAAGGGGCGACGATCCCGATGCGCATAAGCCGACCTTTGATTCCGTTTGTGTCGAGCGAAGTCGAGACACCCATCGTCACAAAGCATGGCCGAGGGGCATCTCGACTTCGCTCGATGCGAACGGGCAAGGGAGTGTCGCCCTAGGTTGCAAACCCTTCATCAAAGCCATATCGCGCCGCGATGGCCGAAAACAAATCCTATTTCTTCTGCGGCATCGGCGGGTCGGGCATGCTGCCGCTCGCGATGATCGTCGCGGCGCGCGGCAGCGCCGTTTCGGGGTCGGACCGCAGCCGCGATCAGGGCCGCTCCCCCGACAAGTTCGGCTGGATCGAAAGCCGCGGGATCGCGCTGTTCCCGCAGGACGGCAGCGGACCGCAGGCAGGTCAGACGCTGGTCGCTTCGGCGGCGGTCGAGGACAGCGTTCCCGATGTCGCGGCGGCAAACGCTCTCGGCCTCCCCCGGATGACGCGCGCCGACCTCAATGCCGCGCTGTTCAACGCGGCGGAACGGGCAATCGGCGTCGGCGGTACCAGCGGCAAGTCGACCGTCACGGGCATGATCGGGTGGATTCTCGAACGCGCGGGCCGCAAGCCCACCGTGATGAACGGCGCCGTGATGCGCAATTTTGCGAACGACACCATGCCCTTCGCGAGCGCGCTGGTCGGCGAAGCTGCGACCTATGTCAGCGAAGTCGACGAAAGCGACGGCTCGATCGCGCTCTATCAGCCCGATGTCGCGGTGGTCACCAACATCAGCCTCGACCACAAGAGTCTCGACGAATTGCACCGGCTCTTCGGCGATTTTGTCGCCAAGGCACGGATCGCGGTGATCAACGCCGACGATCCTGAATCCGCCCCGTTGCTGGCCGGCGGCAACGTCATGCGTTTCGGCTTTTCGGATGCCGCCGCGATCCGGGGCAGCGATTTCGAGGCGCTGCCCGACGGCTGCCGCTTTGCCGTCAGCTTCGCCGGCGACCGCCACGAGGTTCGCCTGCGCATGCCCGGCCGCCACAATGCCGCCAACGCCCTCGCAGCGATCGCGGCGGCGCGCGCGGTGAACATTCCGGTCGGCCAGTCGGTCGCCGCGCTCGCCGATTTCGCCGGCCTCGCGCGCCGCTACGAGGTGCTGGGACAGGCGAATGGCGTCACGGTGATCGACGATTTCGCGCACAATCCCGACAAGGTCGCCGCGACGCTCGCCGCCGTCGCCGAACTTCCCGGCCGCGCACTGCTCTTCTTCCAGCCGCACGGTTACGGCCCGCTGCGCCAGATGGGCAATGAACTCGCCGCCAGCTTCGCCGCGGGAATGCGCTCCGACGACCGGCTTTTCGTCTGCGATCCGGTCTATTTCGGCGGCACCGTCGACCGCAGCATCGGCAGCGAGGCGCTGGTCTCCGATATCATCGCGGGCGGCGGCGATGCAGTGCATCTGACGACCCGCGCGGCGTGTGGCGCGGCGATGCTCGACGAAGCGAAGCCGGGCGACCGCATTCTCATCCTTGGCGCACGCGACGACACGCTGACCGAATTCGGGCAGGAATTGCTGGAAAAGCTGGCCGCGCGCGCTTGATTTCTCGCCGCGAATCTGTATAGGCGCCCTCATTCGGGGCGAGGCCTTGTGCCTGTCGCCCCGTTTGTTTTGCACCAATACGCAAGACTTGACGACAGCCGGAGGGGTTTCGCGATTGGCGCGGAACCAGCGATCGGCCAAATCGAAGGACGCTACCCATGCCGTTTTACGAGCATGTCTTTATCGCGCGTCAGGACCTGAGCCAGGCTCAGGTCGATGCGCTGGCGGAAACCGTCACCAACGTCATCAGCGAGTATAAGGGCCAGGTTCACAAGACCGAAACCTGGGGCCTGAAGCAGCTCGCCTACAAGATCGCGAAGAACCGCAAGGGCCATTATGTGATGCTCTCGGCCGAAGTGTCGGGCGAAGCCATCGCGGAAATCGAGCGCCAGGCCGCGATCAACGAAGATATCATCCGCTGGCTGACCATCAAGGTCGACGAACTCGAAAAGGGTCCGTCGGTGATGATGCGCAAGCAGGAACGCCGCGGCGGCCGTGGCCGTGACCGCGACGGCGAAGAATAAAGGAACAGCATCATGGCACGACCCTTTTTCCGCCGCCGCAAGACCTGCCCCTTCAGCCAGAAGGACGCACCGGTCATCGATTACAAGGACGTCCGCCTGCTCCAGGGTTACCTGTCGGAGCGCGGCAAGATCGTCCCGTCGCGGATCACCGCGGTGTCCACCAAGAAGCAGCGTGAGTTGGCGAAGGCGATCAAGCGCGCCCGCCACATCGGCCTGCTTCCCTACATTGTGAAGTAAGGAGAGCAGCGTCATGGAAATCATCCTGCTCGAACGTATCGAGAAACTGGGCGGTATCGGCGACGTCGTCACCGTCAAGAACGGCTTTGCCCGTAACTTCCTGCTGCCGAACAACAAGGCGCTGCGCGCGAACGACGCGAACCGCAAGCTGTTCGAAGCCAACCGTTCGAAGATCGAGGCCGACAACGCCGAGCGTCGCACCGACGCCGAAGGCCGCGCCAAGGACATCGACGGCAAGCAGGTCGTCCTGATCCGTCAGGCGTCGAACACCGGCCAGCTCTACGGCTCGGTTTCGGTTCGCGACATCGTCGATGCGCTGATCGAAGACGGCGTCACTGGCGTCACCAAGGCGATGGTCGAACTCGAACGCCCGATCAAGGCGCTCGGCCTCGTCGACGTCAAGGTGAAGCTGCACCCCGAAGTCGCCGTGACCGTCGGCGTCAACGTCGCACGCTCGCCCGACGAAGCCGAAATGCAGAAGCAGGGCATCGACGTCATCGCCGCGATGTTCGAGGAAGAACAGGCCGAAGCCGTTGCTTCGGCGCTGGAACCCGACAGCGAAGACGAGTTCGAGGAAGCCACCCCGCCGTCGGAAGTCGCCGCCGAGGAAGCTCCCCCTGCGGACGAGGACGAAGAGGCCTAAGCCCCTTCTCCCCGCAACAGACAGAAAAGGCTCCGGAACCCTTGTTCCGGAGCCTTTTTCTTTGTGACAGAGGCTTGGCCGATGGCGGTTTTGGGGTGGTATCCAGACTGTCCCGTTTCCGTTCGTGTCGAGCGAAGTCGAGACACGCTTCGAGGTTGTGCCCAGCCCGAGGGGCATCTCGACTTCGCTCGATGCGAACGGATAAGAGTTGGCCTAACGGCCGCAACCCGACGCTCAATATCCCATCAAGGCCAGCACTTCCTTGCGGCTGCGCTCATCGTCGAGGAAGCTGCCGAGCAGCCGGCTTGTCACCATGCCGACGCCGGGCGTGCGGACGCCGCGCCCGGTCATGCATCCATGCTGCGCGTCGATCACCACCGCGACCCCATGCGGCTGAAGATTATCCCAGATGCACTTCGCGACCTCGGCCGTCAGGCGTTCCTGCACCTGCAACCGGCGGGCATAGCCATTGAGCACCCGCGCCAGCTTCGAAATACCGACGACACGATCCCTCGGCAGATAGGCGATCGACGCCTTGCCGGTGATCGGCGCCATATGATGTTCGCAGTGCGACTGGAACGGGATGTCGCGAAGCATCACGATCTCGTCATAGCCGCCGACCTCCTCGAAGGTGCGCGACAGGTGGATGGCGGGGTCGTCGGCATAGCCCTGACAATATTCGAGCCACGCCCGCGCAACGCGCCGCGGCGTGTCGAGCAGCCCCTCGCGCGACGGATCATCGCCTGCCCATTCGATCAGCGTGCGGACCGCGCCCAGCACCTCCTCGGGCACGACGGGCTTGCCATCCGGTCCCAGTTCCACCTTCGTCATCGCACCGCTTTCACTGTTGCTATCATGTCGCACATTTCGACGCGAAATCGCGCATGCGCAACCCCGGCAGGCGAAGATTTTCATCGCAGCGGCGAAGTTTACGTTGCGGAATCGGAGCTTTTCAACCCCCGGAACTTGGGTCTTTTCATGTCGTTTTTCTGCCCCAACAAGTGGCTTGACGCTTTCGTCAACTCGGCGCACCTTCATTGCATTACAGAACTCGCTCAAGCGGGTCGTAATCCGGAGAGGCCGGCGTGTTCCCCGACGCCGGTGGGAGAGGACGATGACCAGCGCAGCTGGCAGGTGGGATAAGCACGGGCACCTGGCCGTTTCGGCCGGGCGCCTTTCGCCACGCCTGGTCATACCCCCTCCCCTTACCACAAATTGAGTTTGGGCGGCCCCGCACCCCCGGGTTCGAAAAAGGGAGGATATAGATGAAGTTCAAAGCACTGATCGGAACCTCGATCCTTGCGATGACGGTGGCGACGCCGGCCTTCGCGCAGGATGCACCGGCCGAAACCGAACGGGACGCGTTCGGCGGCGAAATCGTCGTGACCGCGCAGCGCCAGTCGGAACGTCTGCAGGACGTGCCGATCGCGGTCAGCGCCTTTTCGTCCGAAGCGCTCGAAGCACAGCAGATCAAGACGCCGTCGGATCTTCAGCTGACGCTACCCAACGTTACCTTCACCAAGACCAACTTCACCGGCGCCAGCTTTACCATCCGCGGGATCGGCGACCTTTGCGTCGGCACGACCTGCGACAGCGCGACCGCCATCCACCTCAACGGCGACCCGCTCTTCTCGACCCGCCTGTTCGAAACCGAGTTTTTCGACCTCGAACGCATCGAAGTGCTGCGCGGGCCGCAGGGTACGCTGTTCGGCCGCAATGCGACGTCGGGCGTGGTCAATGTGATCACCGCCAAGCCGAAGCTCGGCTTGTTCGAGGCGGCGGCCGAAGGCGAATATGGCAATTATGATTCGATCAAGGGCAAGGCGATGGTGAATATTCCCATCGGCGACACCATCGCCCTTCGCGTCGCGGGCATCTATCTCAACCGCGACGGCTATACGAAGAACACCTTCCTCAATACGCGCATCGACGATCGCGATCTTTATTCGGTCCGCGGCTCGCTGCGCTGGGAACCGACCGACAACACGACCATCGATCTGATGGGGTCCTATTTCCGCGAAAAGGATCAGCGCACCCGTATCCAGAAACAGCTTTGCCAGCGCGATCCGACCGGCATCCTCGGCTGCCTGAACACGCGGCTCGACAATTCGCCGTTCAACGGCAATTCGACCTTCACCGCCGCGCTGACATCGCGCGAATTCCTCGCGACGCAGGGCATTCCGGCGGCGTTCGCGCTCGGCAGCCTCTATGGTCCCGACGTATATGGCAATACGACGATCCCCGCCGACCCGCGGACGGTGAACACCGCCTATACGCCCAACTATTTCACAAGCGAACTGACGCTGCAGGGGCAGATCGAGCATGATTTCGGGCCGGTCTCGCTGCAGGTCTCGGGCCAGTATCAAAAGGTCAAGCTCGACGCGTCGCAGGATTATAACAGCAACGTCGGCGACCGCTCGCTCTACGCGGGCGGCCTCGGCACGCTGCAGGCGGCGGCGAGCGGAGCGCTTGGCCCGGCGCTGCAGGCCTATTTCGCGCCGGTTGCCGCAGCAATCATTCCGGACGGGCCGGCCGGGCAGCTTTGCACCTCGCTGGCCGAGGAAAGCGGCTTCGGCAGCTTCGGGGGCAACAAGATCTGCAGCGACCAGTCGCTGCAATTCGACCGGTCGAACCAGTATAACAGCAGCTGGTCGGTCGAAAGCATCCTGACCAGCGACCTTGACGGTCCGTTCAATTTCCTGATCGGCGGCATCTATGCCGACTATCACCTGACCGAGAACAGCTATTATGTGAACGCCTTCCCGATCGATTATCTGACGGGGGTGCTCGGCGCGTTCAACTCCTTCGCCAACGGCCTGCCGCCGTCGTTCCTCGGCACGCCCTTCTTCCGCAACAACACGGGCGACCTGAAGATCAAGTCGTACGGCATCTTCGGCGAAACCTATTTCGAGGTGAACGACAAGCTGAAGCTGACGCTCGGCCTACGCTACAACAACGACAAGAAAGCCGTCGTCGCCCGCTCGACGCTGGCAAGCTTCCTTGTTCCGTTCGGACAGACCGGAACCGCGTTCGATTCGCCCTTCGTGGTGACATTCGACGCCGATCCCGGCACGCCGGGCAACCAGCTCGAACAACGCCGCAGCGTGAAGTTCAACGAATGGACCGGCCGTGCGGTCGTCGACTACAAGATTACCGACGACAACCTGCTCTACGCGTCCTATTCGCGCGGCTATAAATCGGGCGGCATCAACCCGCCGCTGCAGCCGATCTTCGAAGTCCCCGAATCGTTCCAGCCCGAACAGGTCGACGCGTTCGAAATCGGTTCGAAGAACGCCTTCGGCGACGGCGCGCTGCAATTGAACCTGACGGCCTTCTACTACAAGTACAAGAAGCTGCAGCTCAGCAAGATCGTCGCGCGTACCGCGGTCAACGATAATGTCGACGCCGACATCTACGGCTTCGAAATCGAAGGCATGGTCCGCCCCGATCCGGACTGGGTCATCAACCTCGGCTTCAGCTACCTTCACACGAAAGTCACCGAAGACAAGTTCACCAGCAACCCGCGCGACTTTGGCGGCGGCCGTTCCGATGCGGTCATCATCAAGGACATCACCAACGCCGCGAACTGCGCCGTGGCACCGGGAACGTCGGGGAATGCCGCGGGCAGCAATGCCTTCGTCAACTTCGTCAACAATGCGATCAACGCAGGTATCGACGTCAATGGCGACGGCACCATCGGCGCCGGCGACATCCGTCCGGGCGCGGGATTGCAGGGGACGACCAGCTTCCCCGCCGATGGCGGGATCGCATCGACCGGCGCGTTCAGCATCTGCGGCGTACTGCAAAGCTATGCCGCGGCAGCGGGCAACCTGTTCGACCCGAACGGGATCCAGGTCTTCACCGCGGGCATACCGGTCAACATCAAGGGCAACGAGTTGCCGCAGGCGCCGAACTACAAGTTCAGCGCGGGCGTGCAATATACCGCGCATCTTGGCGACATGACCCTCGTCCCGCGCGTCGACCTTGCCTATACCGGCGAAAGCTATGGCAGCATCTTCAACGGCAACGTCAACCGGATCAAGGGCTATGCCCAGGTCAACGCGCAGTTGCAGCTCAACGGTGCCGACGACAAATGGTTCGTGAAGGGGTTCATCCAGAACATCTTCAACGCCAACAGCGTCACCGGCCTGTACATCACCGACCAGTCGTCGGGTAACTACACCAACATCTTCACTCTCGAACCGCGCCGCTACGGCATCGCGGCGGGTGTGCGGTTCTAAAAGCCGGCGGCAACGTCAACAAAAAGCCCCGGCTTCTCGATCGGGAAGCCGGGGTATTTTTTTGCCTGCTGTCCGGGCGGCCGGAGCATTGCTCCGGCCGCTTCCGGTCAGAATTTGAAGCGGCCGGTCACGCCATAGGTGCGCGGCTGGTTCGGATAGCCCGAGACGCTGCCCGCCTGGGCGACGGCCGGGAAGATCGTCGTCAGGTAGGTCGCATTGGTAAGGTTACGGCCCCACACGCCGAGTTCGAAGCCGTTGGTCAGCGCGACGGTGAACGACGCGTTGAGCTGGTTGACTTCGCGCTTCAGGTTCTGCGCAACGCTTGCCGGCAGCCCGGTGAGGCCTTCGACGATCTGGACCGGGCTTTCATAATGATAGTCGACGTGGAAGATCGCCTTGGTCCCGCCCGCAAATTCATGCGTATAGGTACCGCCGGCGGCCATCGTCAGTTCGGGGATACCCGCGGGCATGGTGCCCGAGATATCGCCGAACGCCGAATTGATGAAGCTGTCATACTTCGGATCGAGCCAGGTCACTGCGAGCGTCAGGTTGAGCCCATCGACCGGACGCACCGAGCCGTCGAACTCGACACCCCAGGTCGACTGCTTGCCGGCGTTGGCAAGAGCGAAGCCCGTGCCGGTGAAGATGTTCGACTGGAAACCCTTGATCGACT
Source organism: Sphingopyxis macrogoltabida (assembly GCF_001307295.1). Classification (NCBI taxonomy): domain Bacteria; kingdom Pseudomonadati; phylum Pseudomonadota; class Alphaproteobacteria; order Sphingomonadales; family Sphingopyxidaceae; genus Sphingopyxis; species Sphingopyxis macrogoltabida. Next base: position 2,686,618 of record NZ_CP012700.1, read on the forward strand.
GCTTGAACGCGGCAAGGTTCAGCGCCGCGACCGACCAGTTCGCCTTCAGCCCGACTTCATAGACTTCCGATTCTTCCGGAGCCGCAAAGCGCGAACCCGAAACGAGGTTCGGAGTCGCCAGGCCGGCCGCGCCGATCGCGGCCAGGTCGCTCGCGAGCGGACGGCTGTCACGCGACAGGTTGACCGAGCTTGCCTTGAAGCCCGTCGCATAGGTCGCATAGACGTTGACCGTGTCGGTCAGTTCATACGACGCGCGGACGCTCCAGGCGAGATCGTTGTCGCTCGTCTTCCCCGGCTCGACGCTGTTCGGCAGGTTGAGGAACGGCGGCAGGAACTGGAACGGCTTCAACCCATTAAGCGGGTTCGCCGCCGGATTGTTCTGGTTGGCGTTGGCAAAGGCCTGGAACGCCTGGAAGGTTGCCGCAGTGGCGGGATTGGTCGCGAACGCGAACACCGCAGCCGGATCGTTCGGATTGACGCCCGCCTGCTGCAGCGCGCCACCGAGCAGGAGCTGGTTGCGGAAACCGGCAAACGCCGGATCGTTAAGGTCGATACCCGAGAAAGTATCGGTGCTGATGACGTTGGTCGCAAACTTCTTGCGATCCTGCGTGTAGTTCGCGCCGGCCGACAGCGTCAGGCGATCGGTAACCTCGAAATCGACCGTACCGAAGATCGACCAGGCGGTGTTCTTCAGGCGATAGGCCTCGTCGAGCCCGTCGCCTTCGCGAAAGAAGCTGCCCGACGGGGCGCCAAGAGCGGCCTCGAGCGCGGGAACGCTCAGCGCTCCGCCGCTCGCGGCCTGGATCAGCGCATTGCCATAGGGGCGGAAGTCCTCACCGAAGCGGATGTCGTTCTTCTGCTTGATCTTCTCGTTGAAATAATAGCCGCCGAGCAGGAAGTTGATCGGACCGTCGAAGTCCGAGGTCAGGCGAACTTCCTGCGTCCAGGTGTCGATGCCCAGCTGCTGGCTGTTTTGCCCGATCAGGTCGGCCGATGTGAAGTCCGAATCCTGGTTCGTGTTGGCGCGCACTTCGCGATAGGCGGTGATCGAGGTCAGCGCGAGCTTGCCGAGATCATAGTCGATCTGCGCCGAACCGCCGTAATTCTCGATCTCGTTCGTCGACAGGAAATTGTTGTAGACGTTGTACGAGAAGGGATTGTTGGCGTCGACGCTGGGGCCGCCGGCGAGCGCGTTGGTGATCGCGACGGTCGGGCCGGCGATGACATTGCCGGCGATGCAGCAATTTTCGTCGATCTTGTCATAATCGCCGATCAGGCGGATCGACAGCGCGTCGGTCGGTTCGAACAGAAGCTGGCCACGCACGCCCCAGCGGTTGCGATCGTTGACGTCGGTGTCGAGGTTGAGATCGCGCGCATAGCCGTCGCGGCGGTTGTAGTTGCCGGCGAGCGAGAAGGCGACCGTATCGCTGATCGGGCCGGTGATATTGCCCTTGACGGTGATCGCATCGTAATTGCCGTAGCTCGCTTCGATCGCGCCACCGAATTCATACTGCGGCTTTTGCGTGACGATGCTGATGACGCCCGCCGAGGCATTCTTGCCGAACAGCGTCGACTGCGGACCGCGCAGCACTTCGACGCGTTCGAGGTTCGGTAGGTCGCCGATCTGGGCGGCCGAACGCGAACGGTAGACGCCGTCGATGAACACGCCGACTGACGGTTCGATACCGGCATTATTGGCGCCGTTGCCGAAGCCGCGGATGATGAAGTTGGTGTTGGCGCTGGACTGGAGCTGCGACACGCGCAGGCTCGGCACTGCCGACTGCAGGTCGATGAGGTCGCGGATCGCCGCATTTTCGATGTCGGCCGCCGAGGTCACCGACACGGCGATCGGCGTGTCCTGCAGCGTCTGCGAACGCTTGCTGGCGGTGACGATGATTTCATTGCCATAGTCGGCGTCGTTCGCGGTCGCCGTATCATCGGCGGGCGCGGCGTCCTGGGCGTAGGCAAAGGCAGGGGTGGTCGCGGCGCACAGCATGGTGGCGCCCAACAGGATGTTGCGCAAAGTCATGACGATACCTCTCTCCAAAACCGGCGAAGCGCGGCCGTACGGCCTGAACGGGAGATGCCCGCCGGTGAACGGCCGCTGTAATGGAGCAGCGCCGCGCGTCAACGCGGGCCCGCAGCGAGCGCCGATTTTCCCTGCGATTAGTGGCTAAAAAGCAACAGTTTACTTGCGGCGTAGCGACCGCCACACCGATGACGAGCTATCGCACCCGAAATCGGGAGCTTTGGCGCCGCTGCCTCAGTCGATTCCTCCCGTCGCGATATGGCGCTCGCACCAGTCGACGATCCGCGCGGCGGAGTCGGGATAGGCCGGATAGCCCCGCAAGCTGTGGCCGTCGTCGGGATAGACGGCGAGCGCCGCCGTCGCGCCCGCCTCCGAAAGGGCGCCGAAGAACTCGACGGCCTGCCCGGTCGGCGTGTTCTTGTCGCGCCCGCCGGCCAGCACGAGTGTCGGCGTCGTCGCGCCTTCGGCGAAGAAAACCGGGCTGCGGTCGAAATATTGCCCGCCCGGCCGCCGCGGCGAGCCGTCAAGCAGCGTCTGGTCGAACCACGGAATCTGCGACGCATAATGCTGGCTGTACCAGTTCGCGACCGGCGAGATCGGAATCGCGGCGGCGAAACGATCGGTCTGGGTGACGAGCCAGGCGCTCATGAAACCGCCATAGCTGGTGCCCGACACCGCGACGCGCGACGGATCGACGATCCCCGCCGCGACAAGGCTGTCGATGCCGGCGAGATAGTCGTGCATATCCTCACCGCCCATGTCGCGGTGAACCCGGCGCGCGAAATCCTGCCCCCGCCCGCCCGAACCGCGCGGGTTCGGCAGCAATAGCGCATAGCCCTTCCCGACCAGCACGGGGCCCGCCCGCAGCGCCGCCGCATAGCGGTTGCGATGTGCCCAGACCGGCCCGCCGTGAATGTCGACGAACAACGGCAGATTCGCCGTATCGCCATCGGGAAGCACCAGCCAGCCGCCGATCTCCAGCCCGTCGCGCCCGGTCCAGCTATGGTAACGCATCGTCCCGGGAATCGCCGGTCCCGGCAAGGGCGCGAACTCGGCGAGCCCGTCCGCCCCTCCGTTTGCAAGGCGCGCAATCGCCGGCGGGCTGGCATAGCCTTCGATCACCGCCAGCGCGGCGCCGCCGGGCGCGGGAATCGCTTTGGGATACCAGCCGCCGATCGTCTGCTCGTCCGAGGACCAATGCTCGTGCCGTTCGCCGGTGGCGACGTCGATCTCGCCCACCACCGTCTGCGCTTCGCGCACGCCCGCGAACAGCAGGCGGCGCTCGTCTCGCCAGCGAACATCGGAGACCTCGACCCCGCCGGTATCGAGGACGCGCCGTGCCTCCCCTTCGCCCAGCACGACCGAACCGCAGACGATCCCGCGATCGCTGCAAAAGGCCTCGATCGCGGCCCAGTAGCGCCCGTCGGGCGAGCCGGCGGGTACGCCGATCTGCTCGACGGGGGCGTGTCGCGCCTCCTCGGCGCCGGTCTTCGCGTCGATGATGCGCAGCGTCGCTTCGTACCAGCTTCCCTCGCCGTGATGATCGCTCGCAATCACGGCGAAGCGCTCTTCGCCGAGCCACGCTGCTTCCCACACATTGACCGGCGGCCGGGTCACCGCTTGCAGCGCCGTCGCACCGTCCGACCAGCGATAGAGCCGCCGCCAGAGATCCTGCGCGTCGGACGCCGCGACCTCGGGCAGCCAGCTCGGCCCCGACGCCCCGCCGCGCAGGACATAACCGCCCTCGGCGCCCGAAACGTCCGCCCCGGGATCGGCGCCGAGGATCAGCAGGCCGCTGCCGCCCGGCGACCAGGCGAGGGCCTCGACACGCGCTTCGAGCGGAATGGAAACCAGCGGCTCGCCGCTCTCGGACAAGATGACGAGCCGCTCGCACCCGCCGTGGCCGGTCGCGATATAGGCGGCGCGTCCGTCCGGCGCGTTGCGGTGTAGGCGGCCGGGGGCGATGCGATGGACTATGCCGTCGCGCAGGTCGAGGCGGCAAATTGTGCTGGCGGGCCCGTCCTCGAGCCTCCCCGGGAAATATTGGCCCGCGAAATGCACGCTGCCGCCGTCGGGGGTCAGGTCGAGATCGGCGCCCGTCCACAGATCATCGGTACCCGGACGGAAGAGCGCGCCGTAAAAGGCAGCCACGTCGCGCGCGGCGCGGGTTTCGCGCATGTCCTTTTCAATCATGGCGTGCTCCCGCGATCATTCTTCGAGGTCGGATTTCAGATATTTTGCCGCACGCAACATGAAGATCCCGGCCGGCAGAAAGGTCAGCGACATGATCATCAGCGCATAGCGCAACCCTTCGGCGGGGCCGTAGATCTGCGCCATATGATCGCTGATCGCCCCGGCAAGGACCGGACCGAGCCCGAGCCCGATCAGATTGGCGAAGAAGAAGGCGAGCGCGACCGCCATCGCCCGCCGCTTGCTGCCGCAAATGACGTGCAGCGCCGCGAAGATCGTCGGGACCGCGCCCGTCAGCAATATGCCGCCAATCAGCGACAGCGGGATCATCAGGGCCACCGAACCCATGGCGAACGAGCCGACATAAAGCGGCAGCGCCGCGATCAGCGCGAGCCCCGGAAACTTCGCCACCCACGCGATATCGCGTTTCGCCAGATAGTCGCCGAGCTTGCCGCCGCCGAGATTGCCGACCACCGCGCCGACCGCCGACATGATCCCGAACAGCCCGCCCGCCTCGGCCACGGTCAGCCCATGCACCCGGATCATGAACGAAGCGGTGAAGACCAGCGCGCCATAGGCCATCAGGAAATAGACGACGAGCGCATAGACGATGTTGCGATAGGCGGGCTTGGCGAGCAGCAGCTTGATGCTTTGCCGCGCATCCTCGGTCGCTTCGGGAGCGACGGCGAAGCCGGCCTGGAGCCGGGGCTCACGCAGGACGAAATGCGCCGCGACGGCGAGCAGGAAACCCGGCAGGCCGATGACGAGGAAAGCCTCGCGCCAGCCATAATGCTGCGCGACCCAGCCGCCGGCGGTCATGCCGATGATATAACCCGCCATCGACGACATCATATAGACGCCGAGCGCGCCGGCCCGCTGTTCGGGCGGGTAATAATCGGCGATCAGGCTCTGCGCGGGGGGCACCGCCCCCGCCTCCCCCGCCCCGACCCCGACCCGCGCCAGCGCCAGTTGCCAGAAATTCTGCGCAACGCCGCACAGCGCGGTCATAATGCTCCACACGGTGAGCGACCAGACGATGATCTTCTTCCGGTTGCCGCGATCGGCGAGCCACGCGATGGGCAGCCCGACCGTGACGTAGAAGATCGCAAAGGCCAGCCCGGTCAGCAGCCCGAGCATCGTGTCCGAGACGCCGAATTCGGCCTTGATCGGTTCGAGCAGGACGCCGATCACATTGCGGTCGGCATAGTTGGACGTGCCGGTCAGGAAGAGAATGAACAGCAGCGTTCGCCGCTGCCCCGCCCCGTAAAGCTCCCAAGGATTCGCGGCCTCCGCCGCATCGATCGCTTCGACCTTGTTGCTCATCATCGCCCTTCCTGGGAGGTGAGTCCGGAACCGCTGCGCCGCCGTTGGCACGCAGTGGCCATCGCCAAAGGACTATCGCGAAGGCCAAATTGATTCAATGCATAAATGCATTTTTTATTTCTCCAGAAATTATATCTCTATTTCAGTATATTAACTGGGGATGGGGGATCAAACCCGCGACAATGCCCGGCCCAAGGCGCACAATTCGGCGCGGCGGCCGTTGACAATTAAACATGCAGAAACGTATTTAAATTGCTGCGCCTTATCGCAGCGAGTTCCGCGCACACCGGGAAGGAATATCGATGACCTTGAGCCCCCTCGAAAATTTCGGTTCGGCATTGCGCGTGATCGACGATGTCTGGTCGGCCCTGAACGGCAACGGCTTTCTCGGCGGCGACAAGGACGCGCCGATACGATTTCCCGATATCGGATTTGCGGCAGCGACCGAGCGCGCCGCGCGCGGCCGCGCGCTGCTCGACCGCATAGACGCCATCGACAGCGCCGCCCTGCCCCACGACCTGCCCTATACGCTCGAGATGGCGCGGCAGATTGCCGAACGGTGGTCGCGCGAAGCGGATTGGTACTGGCTCGTCTTCGACCCGCTCGGTGGCGGCTTTTATGCGATGTTCGCCCCCACCGCCTATTGCGGCGGCTTCCTCCTCAACGTCTTCGGCCCGCGGATCGGCGGGTACAGCTTTGCGTCGCGCGGCGACGGCGATCGCTATGTCGGACTGATCCGCGATTACGGCCGGCTGGTGCAGCAGATGCACGAACGCACCGCAGGCCAGGCCGAGCGGGGCATCTTCATGCCACGCCTGCAGCTCGAACAGTCGATCCCGCTTATCGAAGGCTTCCGCGACGGCATCACGGCGATGCTGACCCCCGACGCATCGCGGCTCGCCGCGGTCGACGCCGCGCCCGTGCTCGCGCAGATAAGCTCGGCGATTGCCGACGATGTGATCCCGGCCTTCAACGCCTTCCTGGCCTTCCTGAAAAACCCCGCCTATGCCGAAAACGCTCCCGAAAGCGTCGGCATTTCCCAATATCCGGGTGGCAGCGAGGTCTATGCCGAGCTGGTGCGTCTGCACACGACGCTCGACCTGACGCCCGAACAGGTTCACGCGACCGGCCTCGCGCGGATGGCCGATATCGGATCGCAGATGCAGGCGCTGCTCGACGAAGCAGGCTTCACGGGGAGCCCGATCGACTATCTCGATGCGGTCAGGAACAACCCGGCGTGGCGCGCTTCCGGCGCCGAAGCGATCGGCGCGGTGTTCCAGCGCTATATCGACCGCATCGCGCCGCACATCGACGCGACCTTCAATTTCAAGCCCAGGGCCGGCCACGGCGTCGCGCCGTTGCCCGACGCGCTGACCGGTTCGATGACCTTCGGCTATTACACGCCGCCGACGCCGACCGACGACAAGGGCCGCTATATCTTCAACGCGCCGAACCTGTCGCAGGGGCCGCTCAACAACGTCGGCGCGCTCAATTATCACGAGCTGGTCCCCGGCCACCATTTCCACCTTGCGACACAGGACGAGAACGAGACGCTCCACCCGCTGCGCCGCAAGGCGTTCGTCAATGCCTTCAACGAAGGCTGGGCCGAATATGCCGCGACGCTGGCGGGCGAAATGGGCATGTATCCCGAACCGGAGGAACGCTTCGGCCGGCTGATGATGGACGCCTTCCTGACCTGCCGCCTCGTCGTCGATACCGGGATGAACGCGCTCGGCTGGTCGCTCGAGCAGGCGCGCGACTATATGCGCGCGAACGCCTTCATGCCCGAGCAGGAAATCCGTTCGGAATCGGTTCGCTATTCGTGCGACATTCCGGGGCAGGCGCTCGCCTACAAGCTGGGCGACACCGTCATCTACGAAGCGCGCGAGAAAATGCGCGCCGCACTCGGCAACCGTTTCGACATCCGCGATTTCCACGACGCGGTGCTGCGGCCCGGAGCATTGCCGCTGCCGCTGCTCCAGCGAAATGTCGAAGAACAGACCCAACGGATCGCCGCGGGCTGAGCGAGCGAACCCTAAGATCCCGCCAAAAACGCCTCGAGAACTTTTCGTGCATTAATGAATTTTATTATGCCTCGTCCAATCGCGCGGAGGGTCGCGGTTAACTTGTTATAAAATATAAATAGTTTTTGGAAACTTCGGTGGACATTCGGGTCCCCTTCAAAGCGGCCTGCGAAAACTGGGCTTGATTTTCACCCAGCAATAAATGACAGTTCTGCATAATATAGCGACTCAAGTCGCAGAGGAACGTACAATCCAAAGGGAGGTTCTCGATGCAACGGAAATGGGTCATCCACACATCATGCGCGGCGCTTGCTCTAGCGTTGCCACAACTGGTCGGCGCGCAGGAAACTGCTCCACCGTCGGATTATAACGACGGCAATGAAATCATCGTCACTGCGAGCAAGCGCGCCGAAAAACTCCAGGACGTTCCCGCGGCGATCACCGCGGTATCTTCGGAGAAGATAGAGACGCTCGGCATCCGCGATTTCCGCGATTATGCGACGCTCGTCCCCGGCCTCAGCCAGCGTGACAACGGCGCCCCCGGACTGGGGTCGATCATCCTTCGCGGCCTCAACTCGGGCCCGCAACAGGTGTCGAACACCACTGCGGTCTATATCGACGAGGTTCCCTTTACCGCGAGCGGCTTCCTGTCGGCGGGCGCGTTGCTGACGCCGTCGCCCGAGCTTGCCGAGGTCGAGCGCATCGAGGTGCTGAAGGGGCCGCAGGGCACGCTCTATGGCGCGAGCAACCTTGGGGGCCTGGTTCGCATCATCACGAAGAAACCCGACACATCGACATTCTCGGGCTCGGCAGGCGGCGAGATTTCGACCGTCGCACACGGCGAAATGGGCTTCATGGTCCGCGGCTCGGTCAATGTCCCGGTCGTCAAGGATCAGCTCGCGGTGACCGCCACCGGTTACTATCGCCGCGCCGGCGGTTTCACCGACAATGTCGTGACAGGGTCGGAAGATGTGAACCGGTCGAACCTCTACGGCGGCCGTCTCGCTCTGCGCTACGCGCCGACCAGCGACTTCACGATCGATCTCAGCGGCATCTACCAGAATATCGAGAATATGGGCTACGCAACCCAGAAGCTCATCCCCGGAACCTTCGATCCCGCCTTCGGCAAATATGCCTATACCAGCTTCGCCGACCTGGGATCGGAAATCAAATATCGCATCGTCAACGCCAATGCCGAATATCGCGTCGGCATCGGGACTTTCACCGCATCGGGCAGTTATGCACGTTACAAGTCGCGTACCGAAACCGATGCGACGGCGACCTATATACCGGTGGCGAGAGCCGTTCTGGGCCCGATTGCGGATACCGTGTTCGGCATCCCGATCGATACGCTGCTTCCCGCCGATTCCAAAGCGCGCTTCCTTGCTTCACCCAATATGAAGAAATGGACGGGGGAAGTCCGCTTCGCGTCGGACAGGCTGGGGCCGGTCGAATTCATGGTCGGGGGCTTTTACACCGACGAGGACAACGAATATTTCACCAACATCTATGTCCATGACGCACAGGGCGTCGAGCAGCCCGCGCCATTGGACCTGCTGCTCAAGGCCACAACCACGTCGCGCTACAAGGAAATCGCCGGTTTCGGCAACCTCACCTTCTACCTGAGCGATACGTTGGATATTACCGGCGGTCTGCGCTACGCCCATAACAAGCAGGTGGCCGGCACCGGCGGGCCGGGCGGCATCACCTATTATCTGCCGCGGACGCCGCGGACGTTCAACTTCAGCGACAATTCGCTGAGCTACCTTGCGACGCTGCGCTGGCGCCCCGCACCGAATGTCAGCGCCTATCTGCGCGCCGCCAGCGGCTATCGCCCCGGCGGTCCGCAGACCAACCCCACCCCGCCGCCGGGGGCGCAGACCTTCGTCCGGCCCGATACGGTGTGGAATTACGAAGCCGGCATCAAGGGCTCGGTGCTCGACGGCGCGCTCGCCTTCGATGTTTCGGCCTTCCACATCGACTGGAAGGACATCCAGCTCAACTCGCTCGTTAACGGCATCATCCTGCAGGGCAACGCCGCGAACGCCACCGTCGACGGCTTCGAGATGCAGCTCACGGCGCGCCCGTCGGACCTGCTGACGGTCAGCGTCAGCGCCGGGCACACCGACGGCAAGATCAAGGCGATCGACCCGCTCGCCTCGTCGGCTACCGGCGCGCGCGCGGGCGACAAATTGCCGCTGACGCCGAGCTGGACGACCTCGCTGATCGTCGATCACGCACTGCCGCTCGGCGACACGATGACCGGCAATGTCGGCGCGACGCTGCGCTTCCAGTCGGATATGCCCGCCACCTACCCGGCGCTCGATCCGTCGCGGCAGCAGAAGCTGCCCGACATCACCACCGTCGACCTGCGCGCCAGCGTCACGTTCGACGAGCGCTTCACGGCGCAGCTGCGCGTCGACAATCTCTTCGACAAGCTCGGCTTCACCAACGTCACGATCGACGGCGCCAGCGTGATCCGGCCGCGCACGGTGTCGCTTGGCCTGTCGACGAAATTCTGATCGCGTCTGACGGTCGCCCGGCACCGGGCGACCGTCTTCTTGCTAGGGAGCATCAGACCTAATCATGCACTATTGCATGCCATCCTTGCAGTTCTGCGATATGACGCCATGATCGCATCGGGCGGCACGCCGGGCGCGCTTCACGGACGGGAATATTGAACGGGCATGGTTGGACGGGCACCGAAAAATACGGTTCAGGACTGGATCGAGGCCGCCCAGCGGACGTTGGTCGACGAGGGCATTTCGGGCCTGAAAATCGACCGGCTGGCCAACCGGCTTGGCGTGACCCGCGGCGGTTTCTACCATAATTTCAAGGACCGCGACGATTTCTTCGACCAGCTCATCCATCACTGGGAGGAAAGCTGCCGCTTCCTGCCCGATGCCCCGCCACCGGCCAGACCCGCCGATGCGATCGCGTGGTTCGACCGGGTGATCCGGCGCCTGATCGACGCCGACGGCTATGACTATCATTTCGACCTGGCCGTCCGCGAATGGGCGCGTTCGGACAAGCGCGCCGAATGGGCGGTCGAACGCGCCGACCGCGAACGGCTCGACACGCTGCAGAAGTTCTTCGAAGCGATCGACTATGACAGCGAGCATGCGGCGATCCGCGCGCGCGTCTTTTATTATCACCAGATCGGCTATTATGCGATCGGCGTGCAGCAGAGCATTCCGGAGCGACGGAAGAATGCCCAGCTTTATCTCGACATCCTGTGCGGCGAGGAGGCGATAGCGGCGGCGCGCGCCAGCGCCCGAAAGGCGCGCAAGCCCCGCGCGGTGTGAGCCCGCGCGGGATATCGGCGCCTATTCGATGTCGAACTTCACGCCCTGCGCCAGCGGCAATATGCGGCCATAGTTGATCGCATTGGTCTGCCGCCGCATATAGGCCTTCCAGCTGTCGGACCCGCTTTCGCGCCCGCCGCCGGTTTCCTTTTCGCCGCCGAAAGCACCGCCGATTTCGGCCCCCGACGTCCCCATATTCACATTGGCGATGCCGCAATCCGACCCCGCCGCCGACAGGAATTGTTCCACTTCGCGGATGTCGGTCGCAAAGATCGACGAGGAAAGCCCCTGCGGCACATCGTTCTGCCACGCGATCGCTTCGTCGAGCGTACGGTATTTGAGGACATAGAGGATCGGGGCGAAGGTTTCCTCGCGGACGCAGTCGGCTTGCTCGCTCATCTCGACGAGCGCCGGGCGCGCATAGAAGGACGCCTCGCCATTGACGTCGACGCGGCCGCCGCCGTGCACCCGCCCGCCCGCCGCGCGGGCCGCAGCCAGCGCGCGCTCCATCGCCGCAAACGCCTCGCCGTCGATCAGCGGCCCGACCAGCGTGTCGGGATCGCGCGGGTCGCCGATCGAGATCGTGCGGTAAACCTCGATCAGTCGCTGAACCAGCCGGTCGTAAACATCGGCATGGACGAACAGGCGGCGCATCGTCGTGCAGCGCTGGCCCGCCGTTCCCATTGCCCCGAAAGCGACGGCGCGCAGCGTCAGGTCGAGGTCGGCCGACGGGGTGACGATCGATGCGTTGTTGCCGCCGAGTTCGAGGATCGACCTGCCGAACCGGCGCGCCACGCGCTCACCGACCGTGCGGCCCATCCGCGTCGAGCCGGTCGCCGAGATGACCGGAAGCCGCTTGTCGTCGACGAGCAGTTCGCCGAGGTCGCGGCCGCCGATGATCAGGCCCGCCAGCCCGGCGGGGGCGTCGGGGCCGAAATTCCCGATCACGCGCTGGGCGATCGCGTGGACCGCGAGCGCGGTCAGCGGCGCCTTCTCCGACGGCTTCCAGACGACGCTGTCGCCGCAGACAAAGGCCAGCGCCGCGTTCCAGCTCCACACCGCGACCGGGAAGTTGAATGCCGATATGACCCCGACCGGGCCGATCGGGTGCCATTGCTCGGTCAGCCGGTGATCGCCGCGCTCGGACGGCATGCACGGGCCGTAAAGCTGGCGCGAAAGCCCGACCGCGAAGTCGCAGATGTCGATCATTTCCTGCACCTCGCCAAGCCCCTCGGACAGCGCCTTGCCGACTTCGAGCGAGACGAGGCGGCCGAGCGCCTCCTTCGCGCCGCGCAATTCCTCGCCGAGCTGGCGGACGAATTCGCCGCGGCGCGGTGCGGGGACGGCGCGCCAGACCCGGAACGCCGCCTCGGCGGCAGCGATCCGCTCCGCCGCCTCCGCGGGCGTCGTCTCCGCCACTTCGGCGATCACATCGCCGGTGATCGGCGAACGGACGATGCGCGTTCCCCCCTCCAGCAAGGCGGGATCGGCCCCCAGCGCGGCGATCAGGTCGCGGGTTTCGGCGGCAGCGGCATTGGTCATGTCATGATCCTCGATGAACAGGCTGGTGAAAACGGGAACCGGTAAAATGGGCGAGCTGCGCACCCGCTTCATAGAAGGCCGAACGGCATCCGCCAAAGGGCGCAGCGCGCAAATCGCTCAGCGGCAGCGAAAAATCCTCGAGCCCGATTTCGCCGAGCGCGAGCCGGGCGAGGTCGCGGCCAAAGGTCGTGCCGGGCGCGATGCCCCGGCCGTTATAGCCGCTGACCGACACCATGTTGCGCCCGTGCAGGTGGAGGCGGGGCACGGCGTCGCCGGTCATGCCGATCCGGCCGTACCAGCGATACTCCAGCTCGACCTTGCCAAGTTGCGGGAACAGGCGAGCGATCTCGCGTTGTCCCCAATCGGCGTGGATCGCCTTGCCGAGCCCGCGCAGCGCGCCGACGCTCCCGAACACGAGCCGGCCCTGCGCGTCGAGCCGGAAGGAGGACAGGATCGACCTCGTATCCCACGCCCCTTGCCGTCCGGGCAAGATCGTTGCGGCCAGTTCGGGCGACAGCGATCGCGTCGCAAGCTGGAAATAGGGCAACATCACCTGCTCGCGCCGGATGTCGGCGCAGGCGCCGCGCGAATAGGCGTCGGTGGCCATGATCACCCACGGCGCGACGACCTGCCCCGCCGGCGTCGAGATCCGCCACGCCGAGCCCAGATCCTCGTAGGCGATGACCGGCGACCGCGTATGGATGCGCGCGCCGCCCCGCGCCGCATGGTCCGCGAGCCCGCGGACATAGGCAAGCGGCTGGATTGTCCCGGCGCGGCGATCGAGGAGGGCGCCGGCATAGGCTTGGCTTCCGGTGAAATGCGCAGCCTCGCGTGCATCGAGCAGCCGGACGTCGGCGCCCCTTGCCCGCCATTGCCGCGCGCGCTCGGCAATGTCGCCATGGCCTTTTCGTCCGACCGCGCAGTGGAGCGTGCCGCGATGAACGGCCTCGCAGTCGATGCCGAGGCGTTCGATGAGGTCGAAGACGAGCCGGGGTGCCTCGCCGAGCTGACTCACCAGCCGTTCGCCATAAGGCGCCGCGAGCGATGCGACGAGGTCGTCCGGCATCACCCACATGCCGGCGTTGACGAGGCCGACATTGCGGCCGGCGCCGCCGAAACCGATGTCTTCGGCCTCGAGGACGACCGGCGCCAGGCCCGCCGCAGCGAGATGAAAGGCGGCCGAACAACCGGTGAAGCCGCCGCCGACGATCACGGCGTCGGCGACTATCTCTTTTGCAAGGGGCGTGCCCGGCGACAGAGACGGCACCGTTGCCTCCCACAGGCCGTGGCTCAGCGGGTCGTTGTTCATAGCGTTGCCGGGGCGACCATGGCCCTCGCTCCCCTGCCCCTGCCGCCAAAGAAAAGAGGCGTATCATGCGATATGGGAATTATCGGCTTTGAAACTGCCCCGTCAAACGACTATTCGGACACAACTGGTTCTCGAATGGAATGAACATGACGCCGCGCCGCTTCCTTCCGCCGACCGCCCTGCTCTGTGCGTTCGAGGCAGCAGCGCGTACCCAGAGTTTCACCCAGGCGGCGCGCGAACTGTCGCTGACCCAGAGCGCGGTGAGCCGGCAGATCCGCGCACTCGAGGATATATTGGGCGCGCCGCTCTTTCACCGCGAGAAGCAGAAGGTCTTCCTGACGCTCGCGGGAAGCGCCTACGCGCGCGAGATACGCGACGCGCTCAATCGGATTTCGGGCGCGACGCTGGGCTTCCGGGCCAATCCGGGTGGCGGGACGCTGCATATCGCGGCGCTGCCGCTGTTCGGCGCCCGCTGGCTGATGCCGCGCCTCCCGCGCTTCCTCGCCGCCCATCCGGACCTGTCGGTCAATGTGACGACGCGCCTCGCACCCTTCGATTTTCGTTTCGATCCGGTCGATGCAGCGATCCATTTCGGCCTGCCCGAATGGCCGGGGTCGCGCCTCGATTTCCTGATGAACGAAAATGTGGTGCCGCTTTGCAGCCCCGCCCTCGCCGCTCAGCTTGGCTGCACGGCGCCCGCCGACCTCATCGATGCGCCGCTGCTCCATCTCGTCTCGCGCCCGGACGCCTGGGAACGCTGGTTCGCAGCGATGCAGGTCGATCCCGGCGAAGTCCACGGGATGTTGGTCGACCAGTTTGCGCTGGGCATCGAAGCGGCGCGCGCTGGCCTCGGCGTTGCGTTGCTGCCCGAATTTCTCGTCGCTTCCGAACTCGCGCGCGGCGAACTCGTCAAAGTGTTCGACGCGCCATGGCAGGGTCCCGAGAGCTATTATCTCGTCCGACCCGACACGCATGAAAACTACACCCCGCTCGACGTGTTCGCGGACTGGATCATTTACGAGGCGGGCTTGCCGTCGAACTGACCCGATCGCACCGGCCGCGAATAGCGCGCCAACTCGCGCACAAGATGATCGAACAGGATGCTGACGCGAGGCAGGCGCCGCAAATCTTCATGCGCGACGATCCAGGTGTCGAGCCCCGGCAGAAGCAGGTCAGGAAGCACAGCTTTTAATCGGCGATCGGCAAGCCCTATTCTCCGCTGCATCACTGCGATGCCCATTCCCGCCCTTGCGAGCGCGATCTGGGCCGGATGACTGTCTGTCCGCATCTTGAAACGGTTGCGGGCGATGCCGGGCAATAGCGCCGCGGTGAACTTCAGATCCGCGGGCTCGCGGTCGGACCCGATGATATCGTGGGCGGCGAGATCGGCGGGAGTGTCCGGCATTCCCTTGCGCGCCAGATAATCTTCATGAGCGAAAAGGCCGAGTTCGATCACCCCGATCTTCTTGGCGACAAGCGCACCCTCGCGCGGCGGATGCATGCGGATGGCAATATCGACCTCCTGTTCGATCAGATCGGCCGTCGCGTTGCTCAACGAAAGCTCGATCATGATCCCCGGATGCGCCGCCTGCAGCTTCGCCAATATCGGTGGCAGGACTTCGATGCCTACGACCTCCGACGCGCTCAACCGGACAGTGCCGGCGATTTCGCCGGCCGGGGCAGACGCGACGCGCCCGAACAATTCGGATGCCCTGTCCATCGCGCGGGCACTGTCGGCCAGCGAGCGCGCATGCTCTGTCGCCGCAAGGCCGTTCGCCGACCGGGTGAAGAGCACCGTACCCAGTCGCTGTTCAAGCGCCGCGATCCGCGATCGGACGGTTGGCTGCGCCAGCCCGAGCCGCCGCGCCGCACCGGACAAGCTGCCTTCTTCGAACGCCGCGAGAAATGCCTGCTGATCTTCCCAGGGAATGGTACCGCTCATCATTTTTTGATTAGCAGTTTCGAAAGTTTTGCCAATTTCTTTCGCCTGCCCCAGCCCTATCCTTGGCTCCGGATTACAGGAGATCGAAGATGACCAACGAGAACACCACAACCACCGCATTGATACTCGGCGCGACAGGCGGCATCGGCGGCGCGATCGGCGCCGCGCTCCGGCGCCGGGGATGGACCGTCAAGGCGCTCGCGCGCGATCCGGCCAAGGCGGCAGCCGGCTGGCAAAATGGTTCGTCGCCCCTGTGGATCGCCGGCGACGCGATGAACGAGGCCGACGTCGTGGCGGCCGCGGCCGGGACGTCGGTGATCGTCCATGCCGTCAATCCGCCGGGCTATCGCAACTGGGACCGTCTGGTGCTGCCGATGATCGGGAACAGCCTTGCCGCCGCGCGGGCAGCAGGCGGCGCCCGCATCATACTCCCGGGCACAGTCTATAATTTCGAGGCCGGAACAACGACCGTCGTGGACGGCACGACGCCGCAATCGGCGCGATCGCGCAAAGGCGCCATTCGCACGAAAATGGAAAGGCTGCTCGAAGATGCCGCGCCCGACGTGCCCAGCCTGATCCTGCGGGCGGGAGATTTTTTCGGCCCCGGAATCCGGCAAAGCTGGTTCGCGCAAGCAATGGTCACGCCCGGCGCACCGGTTCGGCGGATCGTCAATCCGGCGATCGGCGCGGGCCACAGCTGGGCTTATCTTCCCGACCTCGCCGAGACTTTCGCCCGTTTGATCGAAATGCCCGACCGGCTCGATGCTTTCGAGCGCCTCCAGTTCGAGGGTCATGTCGATGCAAGCGGCACGGAAATGATCGAGGCTGTGCGAGCTGCCGTCGGCCGGGATATTCCGGTGCGGGCCTTTCCCTGGTGGCTGATGCGGTGCCTTGCCCCGTTCGGCGGTTTTCCGCGCGAAGTGGTCGAAGTCGAGCCCTATTGGCGCCACCCCATGCGGCTCGACAACCGGCGCCTTCAACGCCTGCTCGGTAACGAGCCGCACACGCCGCTCGACACGGCTGTCAGGCATACGCTCGAAGCGCTTGGCTGCCTCGATCAACGCGGCACCCTGTCGCAAGCCGCGTGACGGCGCGCCATCCGACGGATCGCGCAGCCCGTCCGGAAAGGCTTTTACAATCCCCTGGCGCCCCGTTATGGGGCCCGCGGCCGAAATCGCCAGCCGACGGCGCGGCGCCCAGGCAAGTAGCAACTCTCATCATTGCCGGCATTTTTTCCGGGAAGATTTCTTTCGAACATGTCGAGCAGCGGGTTGATACAGACGTTCATGCAGATCAGGCCGGCGCTGCACCGGTTTCTGGTCGTGCGCGGGGCTTCGACCGCCGAAGCCGAAGATATGCTGCAGGAAATCTCGCTGCGGCTTTCGACGGCCAATATCGGCCCGGTGGCGGAGGTCCGCGCCTATCTGTACAAAATGGCGTCGAACCAGTTTCAACTGCATCGCCGTACCGAGCAGCGCCGCGCGCGCCGCGAGGAAGACTGGGTGGACGCGAACAGCGCCAGCGAACGAGACATCGACCCCGCCGCCTCCGCCGAAGCCCGGCTGATCCAGCGCGAAGAGCTTGCCATTCTCCAGACGGCGCTATCGAAACTTCCCGAACGGACACGGTGGATATTCATGCAATTCCGGGTCGAAGGCCTGCCGCAAAAACAGATCGCCAACGCGCTGGAGATCAGCGTCAGCGCCGTGGAAAAGCATCTGACGCGCGCTTATGGGGAAATTGCCGCCACGAAGCTGTTGCTGGATGGGGATCATGACCTGCCGCGGCATCTCAGGAACACAGGGGGCGTGTCATGAGCATCGCGGAACAGGATCCTATCATCGAGCGGGCCATCGAATGGCACGTCCGGCTGCGCGACGGCGGCGACGACGCCTGGGAAGCATTTGCCGCCTGGCTCGAAGCAGATCCGCGCCATGCGGACGCCTATGAGCGGATCGAGGCGCTCGACGACCGGATCGGTCCGCTGCTGGACGATATCGATCGCCGGCAACCCGCCAATGACCTCCACGACGAGCCTCAGCCCCGGCGCCGGTTCCTCTATTGGGCGGGCGGCGCGCTGGCGGCGTCGGTCGCGGCCGCCTTGCTCCTGATACCGCAACTGGCCTCGCAATCGTACGAAATCGCAACCAGCGCCGGCGAGCGGCGCCAGCTCGCGCTCGAACAGGGCACCGATATCGCGCTCAACGGTGACACGAAGCTTGTTCTGGACCGGGAGAACACACGCTCGGCGGAGCTGGTCAAGGGGCAGGTCCTGTTTCGTGTCCGGCACGATGACAACCGGCCGTTCGTCGTCGCGGTTGGCGATGTCCGGATCGTCGATGTCGGCACGATATTCGAAGTGGTGCGCGACGGCGGCGAGATTCGCGTGGCGGTGTCGGAAGGCAAGGTCGAATATCGCGCCGCGGGCAAGACCGTCCCGCTCGACGCCGGGCAGTCGCTGATTGCCGCGAGCGACGGAAAAATCACGGTGTCCGATACGCCCATCGAGGCCGTGGGGTCGTGGCAACACAAGCGATATCTGTACGCGGGCGCCCCGCTCTCGCGCGTCGCGGCCGACCTGTCGCGTAGCCTCGGCGTCGGTATCGGCGTCGATCCGGAACTCGGCAACCGGCCGTTTTCGGGCAACCTGCATATCGAGGGCGCCAGCGAAGCCGAATTGCACCGCCTCGCCGCCGCGCTCGACGTCCGTCTCCAGCGTGAAGGGCGTATCTGGGTCATGAGGCCGCCAACAAGTGCGCCGGATTGAGCTGGTTGCGGCCGCGGGTGCCGTGGCCATCGGTCTTGGCAGCGCGGCCCCGGTGTGGGCCCAGAGCTTCGATGTTCCGCCCGGTCCCCTCGGTGATGTCGCGGGACGGATCGGTGCGCAATCGGGCACGACGGTAACGGTTCCCGATCCCGAACTCGCCAAGCGGCGCTCGCCGGGCGTGCGCGGCCGCCTTGGCCTGCGCGAAGCGCTCCGCCGCGCCCTCGCCGGGACCGGCGCCGAAGCACGCTTCTTCGACGGACGCACGGTCCGCATCGTCCGCCGCACCGTAACGGTACCGAAAGCGCCGAAACCGTCGCGGCCGAAACCCGCCGTCCGGCCCGTCGCCCCGCCACCCGCAGCGGAAGCCCCGGAAGAGATCATCGTCACCGGCAGCAAGGCACAAACGTCGCTCGACAGCTATCCGGGAACGGCAAACATCATCGATATCGCCGGCAGTTGGAGCACCCGCAACGGCACCGACGGAACGGCGGCGATCACGCGGCTCCTGCCATCGCTTTCGACGACCAATCTCGGCAGGGGCCGGGAAAAAATCTTCATTCGCGGGGTCGCCGACAGCAGCTTCAACGGCCCGACGCAATCGGCGACCGGGCAATATCTGGGCGACGTCCGCCTCACCTTCAACGCACCCGACCCGTCGCTGAACCTTTACGATATGCGGAGGGTGGAGGTGCTCGTCGGCCCGCAGGCGCCGTTGTACGGGGCGGGATCGCTCGGCGGCATCATCAGGTTCGTGCCGAATACGCCCGACCTTCACCGGCTGTCGGGCAGCGCATCGGCCCTTACCGAATATACCAAGGGCGGCGGTCTCGGCGGCGAAGTCAACGCCATGCTCAACATCCCGATTTCGGACGGGCGCTGGGCCGCGCGAATGACCGCCTCGATCGGCGAGCGCGCCGGCTATATCGATGCGCCGGCGCAGGGCGCAAAGAATATCAACCCGACGCAAAGCTATGGCTATCGCATCGCGCTGCGCGGCGAAGATGTCGGCGGCTGGACCCTCGACCTTGGCCATGTCCGGCAACATATCGAGACCGCCTCGGGCCAATATGTCCTGCATGGCCCCGGTGAGCCGACGATCGCACAGCCTTTCCGCAGCGATTATCGCCTTGCCTATTTGCGGGCCGAAAAACAGCTCGGCGACGCCGCGCTGGTATCGACCACCGCCGTCGTGCGGCACGATCTCGAGAGCGAATTCGATGCCAGCCCGCTGTTCGAAATCACCTCCCGGTTCGGGGAAGCGAGCAAGATCTTCATCCTGTCGCACGAGACCCGCGTCTCGGGCGGCGGTCGGCGAACGCCGTGGGTGATCGGGGCGAGTGCGATCTATAGTCGCAGCCTCGTTTCGCAGTTTCTGGATCTCGCCGACTTCCCGAGGATCGCGGTCGAGGTCGTCGACCGGAACCTCGACACGGCGCTCTATGGCCGGGTTACGCGTTCGCTGAGCCCGTCGCTATCCGTGACGGTCGGGGGGCGCCTGACCTACGCGAGGACCGAAAGCTACATCCGCGATCCCAAACCGCCGAATACCGCCGAAAGCTTTCGCGACGGCGCGCGCTTCTCACGGACGGTGGCGCTCGACTGGCAGCCCGGCGGCCTCTTCTCGGCGTTTGTCCGTCACGATCAGGGGTTTCGCGCCGGCGGCCTGACCGCTTATCCGACGGCCCTCGGGCTCGTTGCCCAGCCATTCCGTCCGGACACGCTGGATATGTACGAACTGGGGGTCAGGCTCGGCCGATCCGACCGCGACGAGCTTTCTCTCCGCGCCGCCTTCTTCCTGAACAAATGGCACAATATGCAGGCCGACCTCATCGACGTGACGGGGTTTCCCTATACCGCCAATGTCGGAAACGGGCGGATTGTCGGCCTCGACGCCGAACTACGCTGGCGGCCGGACCACGAGCTGCTTCTCACTGCGTCGGCATTCGTCAACGATAGCCGCCTGACGCCATCCGAAGCGGTCGGCCCCGCGGGCAAGGGCCAGCCGCTGCCGAACGTCGCCGGCGTCGGGGGCCGGCTGGCGGCGGACTGGCGCCGCGAACTCTCTGCGGACAGGACACTGACCGCCAGGGCGGCCGTACGCTATGTCGGGAAATCGCGCCTCGGCGTCGGGTCGGTGCTCGACATACCGCAAGGCGGCTATGCCGTCATCGACATGGGCGTCGGGATCGACGTCGGACGGATCGCGCTTTCGCTCAATCTCGACAATGTGGCCGACGCGCGCGGCAATACCTTCGCCTTCGGCAACCCGTTCTCGGTCGTTCGCCGCGATCAGGTAACCCCGCTTCGCCCGCGCTCGCTGCGGCTCGGCATCGACTTCGCCTTCTGAACCGCCGGGCGCGCGGAGGCTCCGTTTTGCACAAAAATGCGCTCCCGCCGGATTTATGGTGGGGATTCCTCCGGGGCACGGTGTCCTAGGCGTGAAGGACGGCGAACCGACAGCGGTCGGCGCGCCTCGTTCGGACGTTCATGTCTAGTGGAGGACATATGAGAAATACCTGGATTCTGGCGCCTGTACTCGCGATTGCGGTCACGGGCTGCGCCAGCAACGCCGACCAGCGGGCCGCGGTTCGCGGGGCGCTGATCGGAGCGGCCGGCGGCGCCGTGGTCAGCGCGGCAACCGGCGGCGATTTGGCGGAAGGCGCGGCGATCGGCGCGGTCGGCGGCGCCGCAATCGGTGTCATCACGCAGGATGGCCGCCAGCGCAAAGTCTATCGCGACCGCGACGGGCGCCGGTACTGGGTCGATGACCATGGCCGCCGCCGCCACATTTCGGACCGGCGCTGACCCTTTTTCACAACCGAATGACGATGCGCGGCCCCGAGCGGCCGCAAGATACACATGATGGAGTATGATATGCGTAGCGTAATGACGTCCCTGCTTTTCGCCGTGTCGGCGGCAGCTTTTGCAGCCCCGGCGATGGCTCAGGACGCGCCGAGCGGCCTCAGGGTCGGCGTAATCGGCGGGCTCGACATCGTCCGCCCCGGCAGCACCGAGGATTCGGACGTCGCCGGCGACGATCAGAGCACCGAAGGCTTTCTCTATGGCGTCGATGCCGGTTACGATCTGGCGCTCGGCGGGGTGGTCGTGGGCATCGAAGGCGAGTGGAGCGATTCGACCGGCAAGACCAAGACCGATCGCAGCGACCCCAATTTCTTCGGCTATGGCAAAGTGGCGCCGGGCCGCGACCTGTATGTCGGCGCCCGCGTCGGCTTTGCCGCCGGCCCCGATACGCTGATCTACGCGAAAGGCGGCTATACGAACGCCAGGCTGAACGTCGTTGCCTCGAACGGCGACATCGACCGCAAGGAACGATTCCAGCTCGACGGCTGGCGGATCGGCGCCGGCGTCGAACATGCGATCGGAAGCCGCAGCTACGCCAAGATCGAATATCGTTACTCCAACTATACCGAAGCGGATTTCCGTTTCCGCGACGGCGACACCACCGACCGGTTCGAGGTCGACACCGACCGGCACCAGATCGTCGCCGGCGTGGGGTTCCGCTTCTAAGCACCAGCAGCGCGGCAGGCACGCCCTGCCGCGCTCTTCCCTGTCGCAGCGGACATTGTCCGCGGTCATTACCGACGCCATCCGTTAGTCGGAGCAGAGGCGTATCGGAACCTGGCGCCCCCTCCCCCTCCCTGCCCTGTTTCGATACTGCCCTGCCCCGATGACCTGCGGAGCCGCGCGCGATACCGTGCGCGGCTCCGCAGGCTTTTTTTGCCCCGACTACCTTGCCGTGTTTCAACCGGCTTCGATGACTGAATCCGAAAATGGCCGATGCCGGCCGCAGGGCGAATGATCACGCTTGCCCGGTAAAGCTATCAGCAGGACTTCGACGAAAGTTGCGACTTCGCGCGTAAACTATTCTGCGAGGATGGCACCAAATTTCGGGAATGGTAGCGGAGGAGGGAACGAGAAGGAGTGCATAAGCCCCTGATAAACAAAGACCCTTTATTTCTCCGTCCCGAAAATACCCCCAGCGATACCCCCAACCACCGGTGGTTGCGGTAACCAGTTCATCCTCCGCGACGAACCGATTCCCTAGTATAAATTGGCCGGCATCTCACCTTCATTACGGCAGGGCTCCTGCCCCTTGATGGACCGTCCACCATGTCAAAACTCGGCAGAAGAACCGATGTTTCCCACGCGCGTAAGCCAGACCGCGAGCTAAACAATTTCAGCCAGCGCCGAGCATGCCTGTCTTGGTCCCATGGTGCTTTGAGTGACCTCGCTGAACCACACTGAACACTGAAGTACTGGCCGCGATAGTCGCGAAGCGCACTTCGTGCAGTGGAATTTATCTCGATTGTCGGGTCACCGACTTCGCTAGCGCCTCATGGCTCGCGGAACGCATCACCCCTGTGATGTTCCGTCCCCTCTTCATCGTGCTTATCCATATGCGCGTCTCGCAGGATATCGATGCCGCCGTAAAGAGCGATCCCCGCAACGGCGACACCGACAACAAGATCGGGCCAGTTCGAGCCTGTCAGCATGACAATGATCCCTGCCAGAATAATGCCACCGTTGGCGACGAAGTCGTTAAAGCTGAAGGTTGTTGCAGCGCGTAAGTTGAGGTCCTTTTGCTGCAGCTTCTGAAGCAGGCGAAGGCAAACTAGGTTCACCACCGCAGCAACCGCGGCCATGGCCATCATCATGATGCCGCCCGGTTCCGATCCCTCCACAAAACGTCGGATAGCATCGGCGATCACGCCTCCTGCGAGCACGAGAAGAAGAATGCCTGACAAGCGCGCGGCGTTTCTTTTCCATGTGCGTGTTCGTGTAAGCGCGAGGAGGCTCAGGACGTAGACGAGGGCGTCAGAGGAGTTGTCCAGTCCATTGGCGATGAGGGCGTTCGAGTCGGCGAAATAGCCGAAAATAAAGAAGCCTACGGCCAGCGCGACATTGAGCCAGAGAACGACCCATAGCGTTCTTCGCTTGTCTGCGGTTTCAAGATGCAGCTCGCCTTCGCCGCTCATTCCGAACCTCCTAAATCGTACTCCCCAACCTCAGTCTCACACGTGCAAGCCGGTAGCGGTGAGCAATTTTCAATCAATGCCCGCTCTGCCCTTTGGGCGCTTTGAGCGACGTGGCCGGGCAGCGATGGAAAATACGCGCCACACCGCGATAATTGCGCGTGACCAACCGCTCGGAACTGCGCTCTTCGATGGTGAGATGACGAACCCTCATCGGCCGTTCGTGCCCTGCGAATGGCATATGCGCGTGGGTATAGGCGATTGCATCGCCCTCATCCCGCCAGATACGCAGGGCAGCAGGCGCTCCGTCCGGAAGCTGCACTTCTGCGTAATAGCCATCTGCAAAGAATACCCATGCCGGACCGGATTCGCACGACGCCGTTTCCCCTAGGCTCCAGACTCCGGCGAGAGGCGCTGGCGTGACATCGTCTTGTGCCAGGGCCGGACCGACCATCATGCCAGGGCCGGCGAGCGCTACTGCTATCTTGAATTTTCTCATCTTTTTTCACCTTCAATCCAACTTCTCGCCTTGCGTCACGTTTCTTGCAGCGGACGAGACGGCGCTTCGATGGTCTCGCCATCATCCGGAGCGGCTGCTTGCTGCAATGTCTTCCTAAAGATCAGGCTGACAATGGCGGGTAGAACGAACAGCGTCAGCGCGGTTGCGGTAATCAAGCCGCCGATCACCACGGTAGCGAGCGGTCGCTGCACTTCGGCTCCAGTCCC
Organism: Sphingopyxis macrogoltabida; assembly: GCF_001307295.1. Taxonomy (NCBI): domain Bacteria; kingdom Pseudomonadati; phylum Pseudomonadota; class Alphaproteobacteria; order Sphingomonadales; family Sphingopyxidaceae; genus Sphingopyxis; species Sphingopyxis macrogoltabida. The sequence continues at coordinate 2,710,769 of NZ_CP012700.1, forward strand.
GGTGGCCAGTGCCATGGGGACGAAACCAAGCGACGCGACGAGCGCTGTCATCAGGACCGGGCGAAGACGCGCCAGGGCACCATCGACGATCGCATCGCTCAGCTCCAGCCCCCGCTCCAAACGTTGTTTGATGGCAGTGATCATCACGAGGCCATTGAGCGTGGCCACGCCGGACAAAGCGATGAAGCCCACGGCTGAGGAAATCGAGAACGGCATGCCGCGAAGCGCGAGGAAAAATACACCGCCGGCCAAAGCCAGCGGGATCGCGCTGAACACCGCCAAGGCTGACGTCCAACTCCCCACTGCCGCATAGAGGAGCAAAAGGATCACCGCGAAAGCGAGCGGAACCACGATGGAGAGGCGTTGCTGTGCCTGCTGCAGGTTCTGGTATTGCCCGCCCCATTCGATGAACGAGGCCGACGGCAGATCGACGTTTGCCGCCACTTCCGCCTGGGCCTCGTTGACGAAGGAACCGAGGTCGCGTTCGCGCACATTGGCGGAAACGATTACCAATCTGCGGCCCTGCTCTCGCCGAACTTCCGCGAGACCGTCAACCACCTCGAAGTCTGCAACCGCGCGCAATGGAACGCTGTCTCCATTCGGGAGTGCGATCGGCAAGGTTCCGAGCTGATCGAAATCGTTGCGATCGGCATCGGACAACCGAACCACGATATCGAACCGGCGGTCACCCTCGAACACCAGTCCGGCTTCACGGCCACCAAGCGCCACAGCCACCGACTGCGCCACATCTTCTACCGTCAGTCCGTATCGGCCGATTGTCGCTCGGTCGAACGCGATGTCGAGCGTTGGGAAACCCGAGACCTGCTGAACCTTCACGTCGGCTGCGCCCTCTATACCATTAAGGATCGCCGCAACTTCGTTGGCCGAAGACGTCATGGCGGTGAGATCGTCACCATAAAGTTTCACGGCGACATCACCGCGCACACCGGCGATCAGTTCGTTGAAGCGCAGTTCGATCGGTTGGCTGAATTCGTAGAGATTGCCGACGAGGTCGCCGAGCGCTTCTTCCATCTCGCTAACGAGATCATCCTTGGAAAGCGAGGGGTCTGGCCACTCGTTTCTCGGCTTGAGGATGACATAGGCGTCCGAGATATTCGGCGGCATCGGATCGGTCGCGACTTCGGCCGTCCCGGTCCGGGAGAAGACCAGTTCGACCTGCGGAAACTGCTTGAGACGGCCTTCGACCTGCTTTTGCATATCGAGTGAACGCTCGAGCGGGGTTGAAGGTATACGCAGCGATTGAACCGCCAAATCCCTCTCATCGAGCTGCGGCGTGAACTCACTCCCCAGAAAGGTGAAGACCAGCGCCGCGAGTGCAAATACTCCTACACCCGTCCCGATTACCGGCCACGGGCGAGCGAGCGCCTTGCGTAGCAGGGGCCCATAGCGCTCTTTGGCCAAGCGGATCGGCTTCATTTCCGTCTCGCTCACCTTTTTATTCAGCAAAAGTGCAATCATTGCCGGCACAAAGGTGAGCGAGAGGATGAAGGCCGATGCCAGCGCGAGCATCACGGTGATGGCCATGGGCGAAAAGGTCTTGCCTTCGACCCCGCTGAAGGTGAGCAAGGGGGCGAAGACAAGCAGGATGATCGCTTGCCCATAGACCGTCGGTTTGATCATTTCCTGTGCGGCAAGGCGTGTCTCGACGAGCCGCTCCGACAGGGTTAGCAGACGGCCCTCATGCTCCTGCCTGGCGGCAAGACGGGCGATACTGTTCTCAACGATGATGACGGCGCCATCGACGATCAGCCCGAAATCGAGCGCGCCAAGGCTCATCAGATTGCCCGATACGCCCAGCCGGTTCATGCCAATGGCTGCCATCAGCATAGAAAGCGGGATCACCAGTGCGGCTATGATCGCGGCACGAATATTGCCGAGCAGCAGAAACAGGATCACGATGACCAGCAGCGCACCCTCGGTCAGGTTGTTGCGCACAGTCCTGATCGTCGCGTCCACCAGAGTGGAGCGATTGTAGACGATTTCCACCGTCACTCCTAAGGGCAGCGACCCGCGCACTTCTTCCAGTCGCTCGGCGGCACCGGCGGCGACCGTGCGGCTATTTTCGCCCGCGCGCATCAACACTGTGCCGATGACTGCCTCTTCACCGTTGAGCGAACCTGCGCCTGTTCGCAGATCACCGCCCACTTCAACCGTGGCAATATCGGCCACGCGAATGGGAATGCCCTCGCGTGTCGCGACAACGGCCTGTTTGATATCTTCAACGGTACCCAGCCGTGCATCGACCCGGGCGAGCAAGGCCTCCCCTGCGCGCTCGACGAAGTTCGCACCTTCGGCTTGGTTCGCGGCTTCAAGCGCCGTGATGACCTGCTCGATTGAAACGTCGTAGCCCGCGAGGCGATCTGGATCGGGCTGCACAAGATACTGTTTTACGTAGCCACCAATCGTATCGACGCCCGCAACTCCATCGGCCGATCGCATGAGCGGAGCTACAATCCAGTCCTGAACAGTACGCAGGTATGCCGCTCTCGCCACCTCGGTATCCAGCACCTCACCGTCATCGGTGACGAAGCTTCCATCGGGTTGCCATCCCATCGGTCCGCCGCTCGGCGTATCGTTGCCGTAGGCCCCATCGAACTCGACGGTGTACATCAGGACTTCACCGAGCCCGGTGGAGATTGGCCCCATCGAAGGTTCGGCACCCTCAGGCAGCGAGGCGGCAAGTGTAGCAAGCCTTTCTTCCACCTGCGTCCGCGCGAAATAGAGGTCGGTGCCCTCCTCGAAAATCGCGGTTACCTGGCTGAACCCGTTGCGAGAGATCGAGCGGGTCATCTCCAGCCCTTCGATACCCGCCATGCCGGTTTCGACCGGGAAGGTAACCTGCGTTTCGATTTGCGAGGGAGAGAGTGCCGGAGCCTCGGTGTTGATCTGCACTTGCACATTGGTGATGTCGGGCACCGCATCGATCGGCAGACGCGCGAGGTTGAATGCACCCCAGATCGCGACGCCGAGAGCGATAACCACAACTGCCCAACGGTAGCGAACCGACAGATCGAGGATAGAACCGATCATTCCTGATCGGTGCTGCTGGTCGGGCGCGAGCGGAGAAGGACTATCAATGGCCATGCTCGGCTTCCTCCTTTCCGAGTTCGGCCTTCAAGAGGAATGCGTTCCGAGTGGCGATCCTCTGACCCTCTCGCAGGCCCGACCTTATCTGGATACGCCCCGCTGACCTTGCCCCGGTCGTCACCGGCATTGCCTGGAATCCGCTTGCCATGCGAACGAAGACGACCTGGCGGCCTTCGACCATCTGCACAGCCTCTTCCGGAACGGAAATCGCGGCAACATCGGCCTCATCCGACGGTCGGATCCGGGCTTGCAAGAACGCGCCCGGACGCAGTTCCGGCACCCCTCCCCGCAGCGCAATGATAGCGGTAGCGCTGCGGCTCTCCGGATCGAGTGCGGGTGTTACCGAACGCACGCGCCCTCCGATCTCGCGGCCCTGCCCCAATTCGAGCGTGGCCTCATCGCCAGGACTGATCCTTGCCGCATCATTGGCGGGTAGCGCCACTTGCACCTGCAACCCACTGGCATTGACGACCTGAAACAGCTCATCGCCAGCAGAGACATAGGCTCCGAGCACGATTTGGGCGCTTGTGACCTGGCCGGAAATCGGACTGGTCACGGCAAGCGAGCGTCCGTTGCCACCAACGCCTGCGGCGGCGGCAGCCGCCTGCGCCCGCGACAATTCTGCTCGCGCGACCTGGAGGTTGGCCTGCGCAGCTTCGAGATCCTGCCGCGCCGTCACATTCGCTTCGAACAGCCGGCGCTCACGGTCATAGAGCGCTGACAATTCACCCACGCGCGCTCGTGCTGCCGCGACTTGCGATGCAAGAGCGGCGGCATCGGCACTCTCGATACTCGCGATCGTCTCGCCCTTACGGACATAGTCGCCAAGCGTCTTGTTGACGCTGCGAACAACTCCGGATGCACGCGCGTCGATCCGCGCGCTCGCGTTCGGAGCGGCGGCAACGGTCGCCGGGAACACCAACTCGGTGGCGGAGCCTGCCTCGACCGTCTCGATATCGATCGACGAGGCTTCGATCTGCTGGTCGCTGATCGGCACGATCCCTTCTGGGGCATCGGCAACCTCGCTGTGCTCGTCTTCGGAATGGTCCTCGGAATCATTAGGCCAGAAGGCCCAAATGGCGGCAGTCGCGAGAAGAACGACCGCGACGGCTATGAGAATGTTACGTTTCATGGGAATGGACCTCACTCTGCAGTGAGCCAGATGAGGCGGGCGGCAAGTACGCCTCGCGTCTCTTCTGCCTGTATCAAGTTTTCACGGATGGCATCCCGCGCTTCGGCGGCGGCCAGAACTTCGATCAGTGGAAACCGCCCATTGCGGTATCCAATCTCGACCAGTCGAAGCGCTTCCTCGGCTTGCGGAAGGCTCGCGCGTGACAAGGTTTCAACCCTTGTCTCGGCAGAACGATAAAGCGTCAGGGTGCGCTCGAATTCCAGTCGATAATCGGCTTCGACAATCGCTTCCTGTGCCTGCGCAGCACGCGCCTGCGCTTCGGCGGCAGCGATATTGCCTTGATTGCGGTTGCCGAAAGGAAGCGGGATCGTAACGCCGACAATAAAGGCCTGGTCGTTGCTGCCTTCGAAGCGCCGCACTCCTGCCATGACACTCGGGTCCGGCACACGAAGCGATCGTTCGCGAGCGATCTCAGCCTGCGCGAGTTCGGTGCGAGCACCGGCCAACCGCAACGGCAGCGGATCAGATGCATCATTCGGAGCGACGGGTGGGCTAATGTCAGGGAAAGAAGACGCGACACGCCAGGGTTCTTCTGTGGGCACCCACAGCGCAGTGAGGGCCTGGCTCGAAGCAATCTCGTCAGCTTCGGCAGCCTGCAATTGCGCTTCCGCTTCGGCAAGCGATGCCTGGGCTCGCATGGCCCGTAAAGGAGGCTCTCGCCCGACCTCGACCAGCACGGTTGCGATACGCGCAAGTTCGCGATTGCGCTCGACGATTTCACGCGCGAGTTCGACGCGTTGTCCAGCGGCGACTGCCGCAATGTAGCGCTCTCTCACGGCCAGCGCGAGTTCAGCGGTCGACATATCCCGGCGAACCCCAGCAATCCTCGCCGATGCTTCCGCGCTTCCGATGCGCGCGCGGCGCTTCCCGCCAAGCTCGATCTGCTGTGCGAAGCCCAGCGTATACTCGCTGGACTGGAGACCGGAAAACGCTCCGGTTCCCGCGACATTCTCCGCCTCGAAGCTCAGCTCCGGATTGGGTCGCAGCCGCGCCTGCGTGATGGCTGCGCGCGCTGCTTCTTCCTCCGCTAAAGGCCCGTAGACCCTCGGATTGACAGAGGCTGCGTCTTCCGCGCCTGTACCAACGCCAGCGCGTTCAAGCGCTTCGTCGAGCGTAATCGTGTTTTGTGCCCATGTTTGCGAGCCGATGGACGCGGCCATAAGTGCCGCGGCCAGTGCAATGCACCGCATTTCGTATCTCCTGACTGAAACCTGGCGAGCGAGATTGCGCTCGCCACAAAAAAGGTCTCGGTCAGGCCTTCGGGGGCTGTTTGGGTACGGACGGCATGCGCGACGCCAGGGATGCTACACGCAGCGGTCGCTTCAACGTTTCTCGATGCCAGAAAGCGTTTGATACGAGGTTGCCAACTTCGCTCAAATTGAAACTGCAATTGTGATGGTGGCCACCCGCGTGGTCCTGCCGGGTCTGATCATCATCAGGGACGTCGGCATCGAAGTGCTCTGCGCCATGCGCGTAGACATGGTCGGCGGCGTGCGCAAACGTCTCTCCCTGTTCGGCATGCACATCGGGCACCATCAGCAGATTGCTGAAAAGGAGCGCGACAAACGCAAGAAAAGGCAAGATAAGACGTCGCATTACGGCGCCGCTACTAGGGTTTCGGCGCGCATGGTGCAAGAAACTATTCTGGCAAGGTTGTTTGGGAGTTTGCTCATGTCGTTATCGCCTATGGACCTGGTCAGGTAGCGAGAATATTTCTGCAAGGTCATCCGGGTACGGCATCGGCGTGAAGGCATTAACGTTGGACCGTCCCGTGTTACCCCAAGGCAGCCTGCCCGTAATATTGCCGAGCGGCGCCAGAACCAGTCGCACGAACTGTCCGAGAGCTTCGCCGATCTCCCCTTGTGTGAGAGCAAACCTGAGCATCGCAATATGCGATCGGATATGCTGCCAGAAAAATGCCTGACCGAGGATGTGCTCGCGCTCAAGTGCCCTCCACGCCGCGTCACAATTGCCTACCTGTTTTGCCTTTTCGAAAGCGGCTCTTTCGATTTCGATCAACGAGAGGATCTGTTCCTTTGCCATGATGGTCATCGGCTTTCCCCTCTTTCTAAATGAAGGCGCTCAGACCTAAGCTCAGACATCGCCTGCCGCGCGATGGCGATGGACGACCGGAGGAACAAGCCTGCCAGCATGATTGCCACGAGCAAATCCGGCAATGCACTCGCGGTCGCGGCGACAAGAAGGCCCGCGACGATCACGGCGACATTGCCAATCGCGTCATTACGCGAACACAGCCAGACCGAGCGGACATTGCTGTCGCCGTCGCGCCATTTGAGCAGGATGATGACGCTTGCAACATTCGCGCCGAGCGCGAGCAGTGCGACCAAGCTCATGGTCTGCGCTTCGGGCGGCACGCCTTCTGCAAACCGCAACGCTGTCATTCCAAGAACTGTGATGGCGATAAGCGCGAGCGAGCCGCTTTTGATCAAGGAGGCCATAGCTCTGGTTCGAATGGATGCGCCGATCACAGCCAGGCTAAGGCCATAAGTCGCGGCGTCCCCAGCGAAGTCGAGGGCATCGGCTTTCAGAGCTTGCGAGCCGGAGGCCATACCGGCCCACATCTCGATAACGAACATGGTCGCATTGATCGCGATCACTATGATCAAGGCCCGCTTGTAGGCCGGTGACAGCCCATCGAACACTTTCTCTTCGCAGCAGCCTGACATTGTTCTTTCTTCCCGAGTCGTAATGACAGGCAGCTTGATACAAGCTACAGTGACTGTAGCTTCAAGCGAGAAATGGTAAGTCTATGAAATCTATATCAATTGGGGAGCTTTCGAAGCGATCCGGCGTGAAGATCACGACGGTACGCTACTACGAGCGCGTGGGACTAATGACGAAACCCGAGCGCAGCGCCGGCGGGCAGAGAATGTACCGCGAAGATGATGTAAAGCGCATCAGCTTCATTAAGCATTCTCGCCATTTGGGCTTTTCTCTGGATGCCATTCGCGAGATGCTACAGCTTCAAACCACCCCAGCGATGGATTGTTCTACGGCGAACGAGATCGCTGAAACGCAGCTTGCGCTTGTCCGACAGCGCATCGCGCAACTCACATCTCTCGAAAAAGAGCTGGAGCGTATCGCCAAAGCTTGCGGCGGTGGGGCCGCAGCGGATTGCAAGGTTATCGAAGCTCTCGGCGATCACAGCCAATGTGACACCGAGCGGCACGAGAAGGTCGAGGGGCTCTGAGCGCTCGGCAGATCCGACACGTTCGGCATAAAACGCGATCTCCCAAACCATTGTTCGTCTATTATCTAAAGAAAGACAGGCTCGGGCAGCACCGAAGTAGCCAATCCGATCAACTTGTAGTTGACGGTTAACGGCCCTCGGGACACGCTAATGGGCGATGGGACGAACGACTTGGCTTTTCCTGATTCTCGGCTCCCTGATTTCGTTTGTCTGGGAAAGCTACCAGATGCCGTTCTTTGAACCAGGTAGTTTGACTTCCTACCAACAGACGATCCGTTGTGGGATTGCCAGCCTGGGCGATGGGGTCATCCTGTTGGCAGCTCATCGCCTAGCCGTTTTCATTGGCGGAGCTGATTGGTGGGCCAGCTCGCGCAAATCTGCATATTTTACCTATTTCGGCTTCGGTCTCGCCGTTGCGGTGTTGGTAGAACTGATCGCCACATCGTTACCGCCCGATAGTGTCTTCGCGTGGCGATATAGCCGATTGATGCCGATCGACCCTGTTTTAGGCTTGGCGCTCGTACCGATAGCCATGTGGGTGATTGTTCCCGGAGTGACCCTGGTTCTGGTGCGTTTTACCACAGCCAGGACCGTCTGAGCCACCATTCGAGCGCCGCAGGTTTGTCGGCTACCTCTTTCTAACCCGCAGCCTTGGCATTCGGTTTGCAAGGAGAACAAAGCCCGACAGGGCCATGACCGTGCCGCCTATACCAAACAGGAGCAGCCACCAGCTGTTGATGCGGTCACGCTGGGTCCAATCCATGATGTGCAAGCCCCAGATGAAATCGAACAGGCGCCAGGTATCGCTGCGTGCCGCCCCGACTGTACCACTCGAAGCATCGACATAGATGCGTGTGGAAGCCTCGTCCCCGTATGTGACCTGCCAGGCCGGAAAAGGTCCGCGAAATTCTGTCCCCACTGGCTCGTCAACAAGTCGCGCGGACTCGATCGTCGTTCGAGGTCCAGTCCAGGCGCGCAGGGCAACCGATTTCGCTGTCTCAGCCGAGATTGGCGAGAGTTTTCGCCCGGTCGCCGGATCGTGCAGGCTAACGCTTCCGTCGATCAGTTGGATCTCTGTTACCGCTTCGCCATCGAGCGAACGCATCGTCACAGCAGCAAGGTTGCCCTTGTTTGCGACCCAGGCAGGGAGCGGGGCGTGGTCGCGTCCGTCAAGGTGGTGTAATTTCGGCTGTGGCCGTGGGCCATCGTCAGGCGGCTTTGGCGGTGATGTGTAGGGGCTGATTTTCCTCCTCGATCATGGGTTGGTTGAGTTCGGCCATGCCTTCGATCTGCATGTATCGGTGCTGGAGCTGCCACTCGTCGTTCTGCTCCATCAGCACAGCCCCGACGAGGCGGATGATGCTGTCTTCGTTCGGGAAGATTCCGACGACGTCGGCGCGGCGCTTGACCTCCTTGTTGAGCCGCTCGAGCGGATTGGTTGAGTGTAACTTCGTGCGGTGCTGGGTGGGGAAGCCGGTGTAGGCGAGCACGTCGGTTTCGGCCTCGTCCATGCAGGCGCCGAGCTTGGGCCAACGGGTGCGCAACTGGTCGGCGACCTGTCGCCAGACCTGCGTTGCGCTTTTCTGATCGGGCTGCAGGAAGACCTGGCGGATCGCGGCGGCGACGACAGTGTTCTGGCCCTTGGGCACATAGGACAGGGCATTGCGCATGAAGTGCACCCGGCAGCGCTGCCAGGTGGCGCCCATGACGCGGGTGATCGCGCCCTTGAGGCCCTCGTGAGCATCGGAGATGACCAGCTTCACGCCGGTAAGACCGCGCCGAACAAGGTCCTTCAGGAAGTCGGACCAGAAGACCTCCGCTTCCGAGGGGCCGATATGCAGGCCGACGATCTCGCGCCGGCCCTCGGTGTTGACGGCCATGGCGATTATTGCGGCAACGCTGATGATCCGCCCGCCTTCGCGTACCTTGAGATAGGTGGCATCGAGCCAGAGATACGGCCATTCGCCGGTGAGCGGGCGTTTCAGAAAGGCATGGACGCGCTCGTCAATGTCCTTGCAAAGCTTGGAGACGGTGGACTTGGAGATGCCGGTCATGCCCATGGCCTGGACGAGTTCATCGACCCGCCGGGTGCTGACCCCGCCGATCCACGCTTCCTGGATCACCGCAACCAGCGCTTTCTCGACCATCTTGCGGGGCTCAAGGAAGCCCGGAAAATAGGACCCAGCACGCAGCTTGGGGATTTTCAGGTTCAGCGTGCCTACCCGGGTATCCAGCGAACGGTCGCGATAGCCGTTGCGCCAGGTCGCGCGCTCGCTGCTGCGTTCGTGGCGACCCGCGCCGATCAGGCCATCAACGTCGGCCTCCATGATCAGCTGCAGCACGTTCTCGGCGATGGTGCGCAAAAAATCCGGTTGGCCGCCCTTTGCAGCCAGCTCTTCGATCAGTAATCTGTCCTCGGTCATCGGGAACTCCTCTTCGTCACGGTTGAAGTGTGCAAACTCCACCATAACGATGAACCCGGTGGCCACCAGCGACGCCGCATTCCGGGGTGGGGCATGCCCCACCCCGGAATACACCATCGCCTACACCGGAAATTACACCACGAGCGCGGACGCTAACCGGGGCGTCGGCAGACAGCGCTTGTGGTTCACGCGAAACGACGTGCTCGGAGCGAACCTCCTTGATATCGAGAAACGACATCAAGGCACCGGTTCCCATCCACAATAGAACCTGAAGACCGACCAAAATCGCCAGCCACTTGTGAATCTTGCTGCCCAGCACATGCAGGCGCAGCTTTACCGAACGCGTCACCAAGCTTCGCTACCCTCCCAGCTTTTACTTTCAGTTCCGCGGTGCTCGCGATGACGAATGGTACTGCACAATTTTCCAGCCCGAAGCATCGTGCGAGAGTACCGATGTCGCAACACCATCACGCTCGAATACGCGCCCATCCTCCAGCTCGATCCGATACCCGTAAGTTTCATAGCCATAAGCCATATGCCCCATACGCGTCACGGTCAGCGTCGGATCGGAAAAGGTGAAGCTCTTGATCGCATGAAGCTCGGGGCCGAGATGATGCTCCATATAGTTTGCGAAGCTACCCTCTGCCTTGCCGTTTTCGAAAATTGCGGACGATTCCGCGAAGAGCGCGGACATCGCGTCGGCATCGCGTGCTTCCAGGGCAGTGCGATAGGCCTTCAGCACATCTTCCGCTCCCGCAACATCGTCGACAGAAGCGTCCATGGCTTGCATCGGGTGGCCTGCATGGGATGAATGATCCATCTGCTGCGCCGATGCAGCCGTTGGCATCAGCGCAAGTGCGAGCGCGGTCGATACGATCCGTGTGACAGCCTTGTTCATTTTTCTTGTATTCCTTCTCTATACATTCAGAACCAGAACCTTACGCCGACGACATAATTGGTGACGCTTGGATCCTCTCCGACGGCCCGCGCAAAATCCGCGCTGCCGCCGATGCGCCATTCCTGCGAAACGCCGACATAGGGTGCGAACTCACGTGCGAACTCGTATCGCAGACGCAGGCCCGCCTCGATCCGGTCGAGACCGGCACCGATGCCCAGCTCCGAAATGTCCTGCGCAGAAAGCGCGAGTTCGGCTCTCGGTTGGAGGATCAGTCGCTGCGTGATGCGCTGGTCGAGTTCAGCCTCGATCCGTGCGGTCACATCGCCTTTGGTGGAGACGAAAACTGCGGCATCGACTTCGAACTGGTAAGGCGCGAGCCCTTGGATACCGATCACTGCATGGGTGCGCTCGGGGCCAGTCAGATCCTGGCGGACACCGGCCTGAAAATCGAAGAAGGGTGCAATGGCGCGGCTCCAGAGCGCCTGGACCTCGGCACCCTCGATGGGCTCCCCGAAGCTGCCCTCGCCTTCCGACTTGAACCAGAACTTGTCGATATCGCCGCCATAATAGCCCTGAACATCCCAAAGATAACCGTCGCCCCCTTCGCGGGCGCGGAATTCTAGCCGGTCGCCCTGGAACCAGAATTGGATGCCACCATCGGTCTCGCGGATGAGTTCGCGCCGCGCTTCGTCCATGGCGTCCTCGCCCCAGATAGAAGCTGCCGCACGCGCGGGGCCGCTACCTGCCTCGGGAGGAGGCGGCAGCAACCGGATATCATCGTCCGAGCCCATCTGCATCGCCGAGTGGTCCATGCCCTGCATGTCCTGCGTGCCCGTCTGCCCATGGTTCATCCGGCTATGATCCATCTGCCCGTGATCCATCGACGAGCTATCGGCGTCCGCCTGCGGCATCGAGCCGTGATCCATTTCCGCGTGGCCCGCGGAGGACGAACTTGGACCGGCAGCATCCATCGGCATCGTCATGCTCGACTGATCATCCTGAGCGGTCATCGAACCATGATCCATGGTAGAATGATCTATGCTAGGGTGGTCCGTGGCAGCTTCAGGCTGGGCAGCGGGTCCGCATGCATCTTCGGCTACCTGATGGCCCATCGCGCGATGGGGCTCGGCTTCTTGCTCGCACTTTGTCTTGGCAGCGGCCTGCGGCCCGGCACCCTTCTGCTGCGCCATTGCTGAATGATTGTGATCCTGCGCCGCGGCGGGCACCGCAACAACTGAAACGGCCGCAACCGAGGCGAGCGAGCTAAAGACAGGAGTCTTCATGCTGTGCTCCCATCTGGGTTGGCAACGGTAACGATTTGAAACATACCGGCATGCATGTGGTAGAGTAGGTGACAGTGGAAAGCCCAGTCGCCCGTCTCGTCCGCCGTCAGGTCGAACTGCGCGTTGCCGCCCGGCTGCACGACAACCGTGTGTTTGAGCGGTTGGCGGTCTCCAGGCGCGCCATTGACCAATTCGAAAAAATGGCCGTGGAGGTGGATGGGGTGCGCCATCATCGTATCGTTGATTAGCTTCACGCGCACGCGCTCGTTATAGGCAAAGCGGATCGGTTCGTCGGAGACGGCGGAGAACTTCTTGCCGTCGAACGACCACATGTAGCGCTCCATGTTGCCGGTGAGGTGTATTTCCATCCGCCGTGAAGGAGTTCGCGGATCCTTGTTCGGCACCAGTGCGCGAAGCTTGCGGTAGTCGAGCGTTCGATGGGGAACATCGGCAAGACCGATGCCGGGATCGCCCATTCGGTCGACCGGATTCATCGACACCATGTCGAGACCCGGCCCCACCTTCACATCGGGCGGCAAGCGCGAGGTATCGCGCATTTTCATGCCCGACATGCCGGCCATGCCAACCATTTCGGTATCGCCGGAGGAACCGTGATCCATCCCCGCCATGTCGCCGCCATTGCCGTGGTCCATTCCCGACATGCCGGCATCGCCGCCCGAGCCGTGATCCATACCGCTCATTCCCATGTCTGCCATGGTCAAGAGCGGCGGATCGCGCAGGGGCGGAATTGCGGCGCGCGCACCGGGTGCGCTCGCAAGCGTGCCGATCCCCATGCCCGAGCGGTCCATGGATTCCGCCACCAGTGTGTAAGCTTGTTGTTCGCCCGGCGTAACGACGACATCATATGTCTCGGCAACGCCAATCTGGAACTCGTCGACCTCGACCGGTTCGACATCCTTCCCGTCCGCCTGCACGACAGTCATCGGCAGGCCGGGAATACGGATGTTGAAGAAGGTCATGGCGCCGGCATTGATGAAGCGCAGCCGCACGCGTTCGCCAGGCCGGAAAAGGTATTCCAGATTGTCGAGCGGGCCATGACCGTTGAGAAGGTAGGTGTAAGCCGCGCTCGACACATCGAGGATGTCGGTCGGCATCATGCGCATTTTCGCCCACATCCGGCGATCCTCACCCGAAAGCGGGTAGTCGTCGGTCCAGGTGTTCTGATTGTAGTTGAAGTAGCCTTCGCCCTTCTTCAGTTTGTCGAAAATCGTGTGCGGGGACATGGCGCTGAACTCGCTCAGAACCACGATATATTCGCGGTCAGCCTGAACCGGATCGGGCCCTTCCGGATCGACCACGATCGCGCCGTAGTGTCCGGCCTGTTCCTGCAGGCCGCTATGCGAGTGCCACCAATAGGTGCCCGCCTGACGAACCGGGAATTCTGCGGTGAAGGTTTCTCCCGGCTTGACGCCGGGGAAGCTCACGCCCGGCACGCCATCTAGCTGAAACGGCACGAGCAGGCCATGCCAGTGGATCGAGGTATCTTCCTGGAGTTGGTTGTGCACATTGAGCCGGACTGTCGTACCTTCCTGCAAGCGCAACAGCGGGCCGGGGATAGTGCCGTTGACGGCAATGGCACCGCCGCGCCTGTTACCCGTCGCGAAGGCCGACCGCGCAACGGTGAGGTCGATATTCGGCCCGGACACTTCGTCCAGCCCTTTGCGGGCATTTCCCGCCGAGATATCCGCGCCGCGCGCCCAAGCGGGCATGGCGCCGCTGAGACCAAGCAAGCCCAAGCCGCCAGCGCTTGTGCCGAGGAATTTTCTGCGATTTACGATTGTCATCCTAAACCCACATTTCCCAAGTAAGGCGCTGATTTCGCTGTCCTGACCATTATATTTCCTATATAAAACATGGTGTTGAAGGCTGCGAGGGGCGCGTTTCATGGATCACCCAGAGGGTGCGGGCTTGCAACGGGCAGATCGGGTGGATTTCGACCCTCGCGTGCGGCTGGAATTTCGCGGCACGCAGCTCAGTTCCGACGGCGGCCTTCTGGTGATGCGCGAGCTTGATGACGCGCTCGGGTTGTCCGATTTGGCGTCAGCGGCGCTGCGCGATACTCGCTCTGGCAAGAACACGGTCCATCGGCTCGACGGCCTGTTCCGGCAATCAGTCTTTGGGCGGCTGGCCGGATACGAGGATGTCAACGACGCCAACCGTCTCGCCTGCGATCCGGTCATGCGCCAAGTTGTCGGCGGCAGAGCGGTCGATGCACAAGCGGCCTCGGCATCGCAGATGGGACGGTTCGAGACCGAGACGCTGGCTCTGGCCGGGAACCGTGCCGCGCTGGCCGACCTGAACGGGCAATGGATCGACCGGTTCCATGACCGTAACGGGCTGAAGTACATCGTTCTGGACATGGACAGCTCGGTCAGCCCGACCCATGGCGACCAGGAAGGGTCCGCCTGGAATGGCCATTTCGACTGTAGCTGCTATCACCCCAACTTTCTGTTCAACCAGTTCGGGATGCTGGAACGCTGCGCCCTGCGCCATGGCAACGTCCACAGCGCCGATGGCTGGCGTGATGTTCTCGACCCCGTCATTGCGCGCTACGCGGAGCGCGACCTTGGTGGCAGGTTCTTCCGGGCCGATGCTGCCTACGCGATCCCGGCGATCTATGAGCGATTGGAAGAAGCGCGGTTCTTCTACGCCATCCGGCTGCCCGCAAACGCGGTCCTCAAGGACAAGATCGCGCATCGGCTAACGCGCCCTGTCGGGCGGCCGTCACTGACCAAGGTCAAGCGGTTCTTCGAGGAATTCGAGTATCAGGCGGCGTCCTGGGACAAGGAACGCCGGGTGATCGCCAAGATCGAATGGCATCCGGGCGAACTGTTCCCGCGTGTCGGCTTCATCGTCACCAACCTGCCGATGGAGCCGGACTGGGTGGTGCGGTTCTACAACCAGCGCGGCACCGCCGAGCAGCACATCAAAGAGGGCAAATACGCCTTTCGCTGGACGCGGCTGTCGTGCCGGAAGTTCCGCGACAATGAGGTGCGGCTGCAACTGCACGCCCTGGCGTACAACCTGGCCACCTTCTTGCGCTGCATCGAGCTGCCCGAGGCCATGGCCGACTGGTCGTTGACCAGCCTGCAACTGAAGCTGATCAAGATCGGGGCACGTGTGGTCCGTCACGCCCGCACCATCACCTTCCAGCTGGCCGAGGTCGCTGTCACCGGCACGATGGTACGCGCCATCCTCGCCGCTATCCGCCGATTGCGAGCGCCACCGCTATGCGCATGATCGCGATCCACGCTCAAACTGAACGAAAGCGGCTGGACAGATCTGTCCGCTGCGCTGAAAAACGCCGCCCCTGGGCAAGGAAACAGCGGCTTCGCGGTCTGATCCGTCCAGATCCAGCAGTCTGCGCGACCGCAGGTGCCGCTTGCGGCAGAAAATCCTTGTCTAGCGCTCGGATACAGGCGATCTTCACCTCAAACGCCACGCCACTTGGGGAATGCAGGTATAATTGTCTTGTGCTTCCGGTCCGGGATCGCGTAAAACGGCAGCCAAACGCGGCGTGATCGCATTAACTATTTTCAGGGAGACATTCATGAACGAGCAGTTGCAAGGGGCTACAACCCAGACGGCAAGCGCCCAGCCGCTGTTCAACCCGCTGTCTCCGGACTTCATCCGCGATCCCTATCCCTCCTACGACAAGCTGCGCACGCACGCGCCGGTGCTGCATCTGCCGGCGCTGAACGGCTATCTCGTCAGCCGCAATGCCGACGCGGCGCTGGTGCTGCGCGACAAGCGGTTCGGCAAGGATTACGTCACCCGCATCACGCGCCGCTTCGGGCCGGAAGCGCTGAACGAGCCTGTTTATCGCGCGATGGGCCGCTGGATGCTGACGCAGGATCCGCCCGACCACACCCGCCTGCGCGGCCTTGTCGTCAAGGCGTTCACGGCGCGCCGCGTCGAGGACATGCGTCCGAAGATCCAGGCGATCGTCGACGACTCGATCGACCGGGTGATCGGGCAGGGCCGCATGGACCTGATCTCGGACTTCGCGTTCCGCCTGCCAGTCATCGTCATCTGCGACATGCTCGGCATTCCGGAGACGGATCGCGAAATCTTCTTCAAGCGCGAGCGCACCGGCGGCCGTCTGCTCGATCCGGTGCCGCTGTCGCGCGCCGAGATCGACGAGGCCAATGCCGCGCACGCCAATTCCGAAGCCTATTTCCAGCGGCTGTTCGATCTGCGCCGCCGCGAGCCGGGCGACGACCTGACGACTCAACTGGTTCAGGCGGAAGAGGCCGGCAGCAAGCTCAGCAACGAAGAGCTGACCGCGAACATCATCCTGCTGTTCGGCGCGGGTCACGAGACCACGGTGAACCTGATCGGCAATGCGCTGCTGGCGCTGCATCGCAATCCGGACCAGCTCGAACTGCTGAAGTCCAACCTGTCGCTGATGCCGAACGCGATCGAGGAATTCCTGCGCTACGACTCCTCGGTGCAGCTCACCTACCACGTCGCGATGGAGGATGTCGAGATCGGCGGCGTGAAAATTCCGCAGGGCGACAACGTGATGTGTCTGCTCGGCTCGGCCAATCACGATCCGGCTGTCTATCCCGATCATCCGGATCGGCTCGACATCACGCGGCCGAACGTGCGGCCGCTGTCGTTCGGCGGTGGTATTCACTTCTGCCTCGGCGCGCAGCTCGCGCGGCTCGAAGCCGAGGTCGCGCTCACGACGCTGCTGCGCCGGATTCCGAATCTGCGCATCGACGACGTGGAAAATCCGAAGTGGCGGCCGACCTTCGTGCTGCGCGGCCTCAAGGAGCTTCCGGCCAGCTGGTGAATGCGCGGCCCGGCGAAGCGCCGGGCTGAAATCCGCGTGACTCGCCTTTGCGATGTGGCATAACGTGCCGCGATCAAGCGGAGCGCGCGAGCCATGCCTGTCATCGACCGGATCAAGGATTTCCAGAACGATCTCGTGGCGATCCGCCGCGATATTCATGCGCATCCGGAAATCGGCTTCGAGGAAACCCGCACCAGCGCCATCGTCGCCGACCTGCTGGAGACCTGGGGCATCACCGTGCATCGCGGCGTCGGCGGCACCGGCGTCGTCGGCGAACTGCGCGGCAACCACAACAGCAACAAGCGGATCGGCCTGCGCGCCGACATGGACGCGCTGCCGATCCTTGAGACGACGGGTCTGCCTTACGCTTCGACCGTGCCGGGCAAGATGCACTAAAAAGGCTCCTGAGGGGTTTCCTTCCGTTACGAACGGAAGGACCTAATCCCTCAGAACTTCTCGAATTTTTCGCGCAGGCGCTGCCTTGCCCGGTAGACGCGGGTCTCGATCGCTTTCTCGCTCACGCCTAGCAAACTTGCGGCTTCTGCCTGGCTGCGCCCATCGATACTCACCAGCACAAGGGCTTCGCGCAGCCGGACCGGGAGCCGTTCGATTTCGGCTCTAAGCAAGCTCAGTTCCTGACGGGCCGCCGCGCGGTTTTCCGGATCGGGACTTTCATCCGCGACGAGAGCTGCATCGTCTGCCGACACCAGTCCAAAGTAACGTTTCGCTTTTCTGGTTCTGAGCCGGTCGCGGCACTTATTGAGGACCACCGTAGTCAGATAGGGGCCGACTGGTCTTTCAGGGTCGAGGCGATGCCTCGCGACCCAAACCGATGCCAGGCCGTCCTGGACAGCGTCTTCGCCCTGTGGTTGGCTTCCAAGCATACGCGTCGCGAGGGTCAGCAGTCGGCCAATATGTGGCTCAACCAGCGCAGTGAACGCGGCTCTGCTTCCCTCGACAGACTGCCGGACCAACTCCTGCTCGTGGTCGCTTCCGTGCGAAGACACGGTCGATCAGTCGCGCGGAGCGTTGGTCAGAGCATCGGAGACCTGACGGTCGAACAAAAGCTTTTGGTCCGGGTCGAGCAGTTCGCGCATATCGAAGACATGGCGCACGGTCGCTTTCTGGAGTGCGCCCATCTTCTCGTGGACGTCATCGATCGCGGCGCTCACTTCGGGGCCGTATTCGTGTTCGGCCTCCATTGCCCTTGCGAGCCGGGCATTGGCCGCGCGCAGCGAGGCTTCCAGTTCTGATTTTTCTACGGCATAGCGGCTTTCCAAGGCTTCAAGCCGTGAGTTTTGCTCGGGGCTGAGCTCTAGCTCATCATGAACGAACTGGTGCAATCCGCCGCTTGGTTCCCCGTCGCGCCAATAATCCGATGCAAAGGCACCGAGGCAACCAGCGAGCGCTGCAAGCAGGATGGCGAAGAGTATATGCTGCGTCTTCAATTCTAGCGCCCGCCTTCCAGAAGGGCTGCCGGAGACAGCCTTTCGCCGGAATCAAAACTGGCGACAGCAAGCTTTGCCGAAGCATCGAGGTTGCGCGGGACCTCACTCGCTCCGAACCCTGCGCCCAGACCGACGACGAACAATCCGGAGAAAAGCGCTGCGCGCCGGCGCCTCTCAGCGATTACGCCCAACTCTCCAGCCCGGTGCCACACCCCATCCATGAGCTGATGGGGGTCGCTCGAACCGGTTTGCTGAGCCAGCGATGCCAGCGCGGCATCGAAAGAAGGGTGCTTGGTCATGTTATACTCTTTGTAGCGATACACACAGCTATACGCTGAACTTCGCGCAAGCCCTTAAAGAAATTTGAGGGCTAGGCTCAGCGACTGCGTATCAAGGTTATGCAAACCCGGCGACATCTGACCTTCCTTGCTCTTCTGATCGCGACCTTTTTGGCAGCGCCTCTCGGCGCGCACGAAGGTCATAAATCAAACATGTCCGATGAAGAGATGGTGATGATGGAAGCCAGCTCCATTGATGCAAAAACCAATCACGGCACTGGTGGAGCAATTGCACACAGCCATAGTGCGAGCGCCGAACACAGCATGTCGGCCGACCAGATGATGCAACAAAAGATCGAGGAGAACCGCCTTACCTCGTTCAGTGATCTATTGGCCAGACTGCATCCGATTGCAGCCCATTTCCCGATCGCGCTCTTTCTGGTCGCTGCGCTCACGGAGTTCGGCCTGATCCTCAGGCCCAGCCTGGGCCTTCAAACCACGGTTCGTTTTCTGGTGGCCGCAGGTGCAATTGGCGGACTTGGCACCGCCGCTTTTGGCTGGTTCGCAGCGGGCTGGCGACTTTCTGACCGATCCGAGACGTTGGCCATCCATCGTTGGAATGGCACTGCGATTGCGGCCGCCGGTCTGTTAGCCTGGTGGCTGAGTTCACCGGGCAAAAACCGTTGGTGGCTCAGACTGGTGCTGGCCATCATCGCCGGCGCGCTCATCGTCCAAGGCTATTACGGCGGCGAAATGGTTCATGGCCCCAACCATATGGGGGTCATGTGATGCGTGATACGAGCCTGCCAAGGGGAGATCGCAGTTTCACTCCGGCCCTGGGCAAGGTTTGGCTCACGCCGGTATACGATGCAGCGATCGCGCTGTTGACCCGCGAGCATGTCTGGCGCGACGCCGCGGTCCGCGCCGCCGACCTCAAGCCCTTCGACAAGGTGATCGATGTCGGCAGCGGAACCGGCACCCTTCTGCGTCAGATGATGTCGAGCTGCCCGCCTGCTGAATACCTCGGTGTCGAACCAGACCCTGACGTCTTAGCAATCGCCGAGCGCAAATGCGGCAGCGTCTCTCACATGATCCAGTGGCACAATGGCTTTCTTGACACCCTCGACCTCGGTCGGGGTTGGCAACCGAACAAGATCATAAGCAGCCTCGTTCTTCACCAAGTCTCCCCTGAGCAGAAGCGCGCAATCCTCGAACAAATCTCGGCGTTGCTAACGCCTGGCGGCATGGTGTTGATCGCCGACTATATGCGTCAGGAACCGCCGCTGATGCGTCGGCTTTTCAGAATGACCGTCCAACAGCTCGACGGGATCGAGGATACCCAGCCCAATGCGGACGGGCTCATCGAAGAACATCTGCAAGAAATCTTCGAGGACGCTGAACGCCTGCGAGTTTTTCCCACCGCAACCGGGGCGATTTCGCTTTGGCGCGGATACACCAAGAAGGTCCCCGACTCATGAAAATCCGGTTTTTGGTCCTACCTAAAAGGTCGCTTGTGGCATCCGCATTGTTGTTGCTGGCAGCCTGCTCAAACGCTGCCCAGGCTGCGACCTACACGATGTTCCGCGATCCCAATTGCGGTTGTTGCCTGAAATGGGCTGATCACGTCGAGCACAAAACGGATGCCGAGGTGACCTCGGTCGATACGACCGAAATGGCACGGATCAAAACCGAGCGCGGCGTGCCGCAAGAGCTCTGGTCGTGCCACACGATGGAAATCGAGGGCTACATGATCGAGGGCCATGTACCGGCAGATGCGATCGAACGATTGCTGCGCGAACGGCCGGAGGGCGTCACCGGGCTGGCCGTTCCCGGCATGCCCGTCGGCTCGCCCGGCATGGAATTCGAAAACCGGATTCAGCCATTCGATGTGATCGCCTTTGGACCTAGCGGCCAAAGCGTGTTCGCATCCTACCCCTGAAACTCAAACCCTATCGGAGAAACACGACGAGATATCTTACGGCGATAAAAATGACGAGCACGAGAGACGGCGGAGGAGGACAAGCCGCGAGCGGGTCACGATCATCACTGATGCGAAACGCCGCCAGGGTCCTTCCCCTCCAAATCCCCATGCCTTGGCGGCGTAACCGATATCTATTTGGCCATCTTTTCGACCAATGCGACAAGTTCGGCGACTTTCTCCGACTGATCGGCCTTATCGTCCGAAGCGATCGCTTCTTCGATGCAATGTCGGGCGTGAATGTCGAGGACCTTGATACGCGCCTGCCGCGCCGCCGCTTCGAGCGCGATGATCTGCTGGAGAATATCCACACAATAGCGGTCTTCCTCCATCATTTTGACAATACCGCGAGCCTGCCCTTCGACACGTCGCATGCGGGTTATGGTGTTCGCAAATTTGCTGCTTTTTTTGTCGCTCATGGTCGTTTCTCCGTTGGCCGAGACCAATCCCCCAAATCCTAGACGCTTGCAATCCTGCATCGCAAATACTATACCCCCCTATAGTATATTTCAATTGGAGCTTATAATGTCTGATACGCCTTTGAGAGCCTCGATCATGACTTGGGGATGGACGCTGAGCGTCTTCCTTCTCGCCAGCTACCTCATCTGCATTGGTTTTGGGTTGCTCGCCCCTGCGCAATTCCGCATGCACGAGGCCTGGGCGCCGTGGCTCCCTGGGTTTGAATGGCTCACGCTGACCGGTTTCATCGCCGGGGCGATCGGCAGCTTTCTTTACGGTTGGTACATCGCGGGGCTGGCCGTGCCGCTCTACCGCTTCTTCCGAGCTCGCAACCGATAGCACTGATTGCATCTCGCTATCCGCAAGCTCGGTAGCATCATATGAACGAACGGAGCCGATAATGGACCACGCTCATTGCGCGCATCAACATGGTGACACCGCGGCAGCTGACGACGGACGATACGACGCCGTTCCAGCGGACTATGAAGGCCCGGTTTACACCTGCCCGATGCACCCCCAGGTTCGCCAACCCAAAATGGGTTCGTGTCCGCTTTGCGGCATGGGGCTCGAACTTGAATCGGCCGCTATGGTCGAAGAGGGCCCCAACCCCGAACTCGTCGACTTTACCAGAAGGTTCTGGATCGGCGCGGTGCTCACACTCCCACTGCTGGTGCTCACAATGGGGCCATTTCTGGGCTGGCCAGGAGTGCGCGACATTCTGGGCGAGCGCGCCACCTTGTGGACCGAATTCGTCTTGGGAACCCCTGTTGTTCTGTGGTGCGGATGGCCGTTTCTTGAACGGGGTTGGAACTCGTTCAGGACTTGGAACCTCAACATGTTCTCGCTCATCGCGATGGGCGTCAGCGCGGCTTGGATATTCAGTGTTGCAGCGATTGTTGCTCCCGATATTTTTCCCGACGGCTTTCGCGATGCCGAAGGCCACGTGGGTGTCTATTTCGAAGCGGCAGCGGTCATCGTAACTCTGGTCCTGCTAGGCCAGGTGATGGAGCTGCGTGCCCGTGAAGGCACCGGCAAAGCCATTCGTGCGCTGCTCGATCTCGCTGCTAAGACAGCCCGTGTGATCAGGGACAATGGCACCGAGGATGAAATCCCGCTCGAAGAGGTCGTTGTCGGCGACAGGATCAGAGTGAGACCGGGCGACAAAGTCCCGGTCGATGGCGTGGTTCTCAAGGGGCGCTCATCAATCGATGAAAGCATGATTACCGGCGAGCCCGTTCCGGTGGAGAAAGTCGAAGGGGACGGCGTCACAGGTGCAACAATCAATGGTACGGGCAGTCTCGTGATCGAGGCTAAGCGCGTCGGCTCCGATACGATGCTTGCACAGATCGTCGATATGGTCGCCGCCGCTCAGCGCTCGCGCGCACCAATTCAGAAATACGCCGATAAGGTCGCTGGACTGTTCGTTCCGGCAGTCATTGCGATTGCCAACCTCGCCTTCATCGCTTGGGCTGTCTGGGGACCGCAGCCTGCCTTGGCCTACGCGCTGGTAGCAGCTGTTGCCGTTCTGATCATTGCCTGCCCGTGCGCTCTTGGTCTTGCAACACCGATGTCGATCATGACTGCAACCGGCCGAGGCGCTCAGGTCGGAGTGCTCATCAAGAACGCCGAAGCGCTCGAGCGCTTCGAAACCATCGACACGCTGATTGTCGACAAGACCGGCACGCTCACCGAAGGAAAGCCCAGACTGGTTGCTGTCACCGCCGAGCCAGGGTTTGAACAAACGGAGCTGTTGCGCTTGGCGGCCTCGCTCGAACGCGGGTCCGAGCATCCGCTTGCAGAAGCGATCGTCCGCGGAGCCGAAGAGCGCGGTCTCGAGCTTGCAAGCGCGGAGGATTTCGAAGCGATTACCGGCAAGGGCGTGATTGGCCGCGTGGCCGACAAATCGGTTGCGCTCGGCAACCTCGCACTCATCACCGATATGGGCCTTGATGGCAGATCGCTGAGCGAACAAGCCAATGTCCGGCGCGATGACGGTGAAACCGTGATGTTCGTGGTCGTTGGCGGCCAGATCGCAGGGCTCGTTGCCGTTGCCGATCCGATCAAGGAATCAACCCCGGATGCGATCCGTTCGCTTCATGAACTCGGTCTCACGATCATCATGGCTACAGGCGACAATGAACGCACCGCACAAGCGGTCGCGGCCCGTCTCGGTATCGATGAGGTAAGAGCAGGCGTATTGCCCGAGGATAAGGCCAAGCTCATCCGCGATTTGCAAATGAAAGGCACCAAGGTTGCGATGGCAGGAGACGGGGTCAACGACGCGCCGGCGCTTGCGCAAGCCGATGTCGGCATCGCGATGGGCACCGGAGCCGATGTTGCGATCGAGAGTGCGGGTATTACCCTGGTGAGGGGCAATCTCGACGGCATTGTGCGCGCGCGCAGGCTCGCGCAGGTTACGATGCGGAACATTCGCCAAAACCTGTTCTTTGCATTGATTTATAATGCTTTAGGCGTGCCGATCGCCGCAGGTTTGCTCTATCCTTTCTTTGGCATCCTGATCAGCCCGATGTTCGCGGCCTTTGCGATGAGCGCATCCTCGATCTCAGTGGTGGTCAATTCGCTTCGCCTGCGCGGCGCAAAGCTCTGACCAGCATGGGGCAGCATTGCGCAGTCACACCTGTGGCCAATGTGGTGAATATCCAGCCCTGATAAGCGAGTCTTTATCCAGAAGATATTGATTGCTCGAAAATTTCTTGAGGGATGCGATCGAAATATTCGTACCGAGTCTTGAAACCTTCGCCCGCCTTGAGGCGAATCACGGGGACTGTTTTGCAAACGCACGAGCACGACGACCAGACGAGCGGCACTCGCTCAATAAGCCTTCTTGGCGGTGTCGCGATGGGCACGGGCGTGATGATTGGCGCCGGTATCTTTGCCCTGACGGGCCAGATCGCGGAACTGGCCGGGCCGCTCTTCCCTCTATCATTCATCGCCGGCGCGCTTGTCACGTCGCTTGCCGCATACAGCTACATCAAGATGTCGAACCGCTGGCCTTCATCCGGCGGCATCGCGATGATCCTCCAAAAGGCGTACGGCCCCGGCGTTGTTGCCGCATCGGCCTCGCTCCTAATGGCGCTGTCGATGGTTATCAACGAAAGCCTCGTCGCTCGCACTTTCGCCACTTATGCTCTGCGGCCGTTCGAGTTGGAACAAAACGGTTTGCTGGTTTCAGTCCTGGCGCTGGGGCTGATCGTCTTCGCCTACCTTGTGAACGCCGCTGGAAATCGATCCGTCAGCGGGTTCTCCTTGGTCATGTCAGCTATCAAGATCGGCGGGATCGCCGTGTTTGCTATAGCTGCAATCTGGGTCAGCGGCTTTGCCTCGGGCGCGTTCAGCGAACCTGCCACGACGTCTAGCGGCGAGGCTCTGTTAGCTTCGGTAGCGTTCTCGATCCTGGCGTTTAAGGGGTTCACCACGATAACCAATAGCGGGGGCGAGATTGTCGATCCCCACCGCAATGTCGGCCGCACGATAATGATTTCGATCGCGGTTTGCGTCGTTGTCTATTTGCTGGTCGCGGTTGCTGTAGGCTCAAGTCTCTCGATCGCCCAGATCGTGGAGGCGCGTGACTATTCGCTCGCTGCTGCTGCAGAACCCGCGTTGGGAGACCTCGGCTTTTACTTCACCGTCGCAATCGCGATCACCGCTACGGCTTCTGGTGTCATCGCCAGCGTTTTCGCCGTGTCACGAATGCTGACCATGTTGACCGAGATGGAGATGATCCCGCATAGCCATTTCGGAATGAGTGGCGGCATACGCAGCCATATGCTTGTCTATACGGTGGTCGTTGCAGGCGCTCTTGCGGTGCTCTTCGACCTCTCTCGCATCGCCGCCTTGGGCGCCTTCTTCTACCTTGTAATGGACATGCTCGTGCACTGGGGGGTGTTTCGAAACCTGCGTGAGGAAATCGGCGCGCGCGCATCCATTCTGTTGGCCGCGCTCGCAGCAGACGCGGTGGTTTTAAGCGCATTCACATGGGTCAAACTGAAAAGCGATCCGGCGATCGTCCTCTATGCCGTTCTTGGAATTGGCGCTGTGTTCATCGCCGAGTGGTTCTACCTCGCGCGTAGATCGTCGCAGGCGCAAGATTCCTAACCCAAGATCTCTGTTGAGGAAAGGTGGCGGCCACTCAACCGCGGCCGAGACCATGAGGAAAGTTTCATCAATTTTGAAACTTCTTCGGACGGTTTGGGTAAGAATCCACAACGTCGGAATGAATGAAACGAGGCCTAAATGACCACGAAAACTGCAAAAGTTTACCGGATGGTGATGGACGATCACACCTGTCCCTATGGAATCAAGACGGTCGATCTTCTCAAGCGCCAGGGCTTCGAAGTCGAAGACCATCACTTGACGAGCAGGGACGAGACCGATGCTTTCAAGGAAAAGCATCAGGTCGAAACCACACCGCAAACCTTCATCAACGGAGATCGGATCGGCGGCTATGACGACGTGCGCGAACACTTCGGGAAAAGCCGCTCGCAGCCCGAAGAAGGCGAGACAAGTTATCAGCCTGTAGTGGCGATTTTTGCGGTCGCACTGCTGCTGGGGCTTGGCCTAAGCTGGTCGTTCTTCGAAACGCCTTTCACTGTCCGTGCAGCCGAGTGGTTCGTCAGCCTTTCTATGACGCTGCTCGCGCTTCAAAAGCTGCAGGATGTTCGCAGCTTCTCCACGATGTTCCTGAACTACGACCTGCTCGCCCAAAGGTGGGTGCCCTATTCCTTTATCTATCCCTTCGGCGAGGCAGCCGCCGGAATTTTGATGACTGCGGGCGCCTTGACGTGGCTTTCGGCACCGCTCGCGCTCTTCATCGGGACGGTCGGCGCAGTGAGTGTCTTCAAGGCTGTCTATATCGATAAACGTGAATTGAAATGTGCCTGTGTTGGTGGCGGGAGCAACGTGCCGCTCGGTTTCGTCTCGCTGACCGAGAACCTGTTCATGATTGGTATGGGCCTTTGGATGGGCTTCAAGGCCTTTGCATGATTGGCGCCCTGCTTCTCTCGGTTGCCCTCTTCTTGTTGGCGATTGCCTCACACTTAACGACGCTTGGTGCCGCGCACAGACTTGTCGATAGGCGAACCGATCTCTCTGCGAAGATGGCGGTTTCGCTCATGGTGCTGTTCTCGCACCTCCTGGTTGCGGCCTTGTTCGGTTTTGGGTTCTGGTTCGGCACCGCGTGGGGGCTGGGTAGCTTCGACACACCGGACGCCATGACCTGGATGGACTACTTCTATTTCTCCCTCATCAACGTGACCACGCTCGGATTGGGAGACATTTATCCCACCGATCACCTGAGGGTGATCGCTGGAATCGAGGCCCTGACAGGCTTCGCTTTGATTAGCTGCTCGGCCCAATTGTTCTGGAAGATGATGACACAAGGAGAAACACAATGACCGATAAATCGCACTCCTCTCACGAGGGTGGAGGAGGCAATTACTGGCGTTTCATGGCCATGGTCGCGACATCGACCGCGATCATGACCAGCGAGCGAGCAAGCCTCAAAGATCCCCGTGTGCGCGAACTCGCGAAAGCGATCATCGTCGCGCAGCGCCGGGAGATCGCTGAGATGAAATACCTTATCGACGACATCGAACAAAACGGTCCGCGGACCGAAGAACGTTTGCCTGAGGAGATCCAGCAATGAGAAGCGCCGCTATCCTAACCCTGGCGACCCTTGGCCTCGCTGCGTGCAACACAAACACCGCCCCCGGCAACGACCGCGAGGCACATCTCGATCCGCCCGTGCAAGCAGCTCCCATTGAAGATGCAAGCACCGCGCTTGCCAATCTCAGCCCTGGGCTGATGCTTCCTGAAACCATGACTGATGCCGATCTGGCAGCCCTCGATGCAGAAGGCGATTGCCAATTCCGGCTCACCGAGGTCGCCTATCCCTCATTCGTGTATGACAGCGAAGGGCAAGGAGCGATGAAGATCAACGGTCGGCTCATCCCGGTCTCCAGAGATGAACAAGGGAACTATTCGAATGGCGAGCTTCGGGTGACCACCCGCTTGCTGGATGATGAAGGCACAGCTGGGCTCCGTATGCAGGAAATGATCGTCGTCGCGCCTCGTGCTTCTGATGAGTTTGGTTTCTGGGGCTATACTACTTGCGGGACGGAAGGTGCATGAAACCGCGAGCGCTGATCATGATCGCGCGGCCTGATGTCGCGTTAGCGACAGGCTCTCATGAGATCGCTGAAGGCGGTCCCTGCCTCCTTTCTTGCAGAGAAGAGACAGGGCGGCTTGTGAAACCAGAGCTTAGCATTTAGCGTAAAGACCAAGCATGGCTTTGTATCGAACCTTTCTGACGTTGTTCCTCTGTTTTGGCTTGATCTTCCAAGGGTCAGCGACAGCAGCTGCGATGCCTCAGACAGAGCCGATGCTGGCTTCTGATTGCGCTCAGATGATGCACCACTCGGAAAAAGGTGAGGCCGCTCATCACCATGGCGATGATACTGACGCCCCGTGTGAGAACATGTCGGTTGATTGCTTGCTGGCCATGAATGCGGTTTCTGCTGTTTGGGTGGGGAGCGATGCGCCTTCGCATGTTGTTAAGCCATTTTCCGACGGCCCTGTGTATTTGTCGAACATTACCTCACCTCTGCTCAGTCGCGCTTCTGCGCCCGATTACCCCCCTCCACGAATCTGACTTGATTGAATAACCTGAAGGCGAATTGCCCCTTCTGATTGCGCGGTCTCAGCGCTGCAATGCACCGTCATTGCCGCCGGACCTCGGCACGCACATCAAGTGAGATTTTTCCATGAAACGGTCCATAGGCGGTATCCTTGCCGCCGCCCTGATGCCAGCGCAGGTGGTGCTTGCGCAGCCAATTGGCTATGAAGAAGCCTTGCGAGCAGCGCGCGAAGATCAGCCGCTGCTCCAGGCCGCGCAATTGCGTATCGACGGCACGCGAGATGCCTCGGAAGCCGCAGATGAACTGCCCGATCCTGTGCTGCGTGGCGGGATTGCAAACTTGCCAATTACAGGGCCAGTAGCGTTCGAGTTTGATCGCCAGCTTCCAACGCAGATTGCTGTTGGCATTGAGCAACCAATCCCGAACCTGGCCCGGCGCAGAGCCCGTCGAGACGTAGCGGAGTCAGATGTAGCGCTCGCGCAAATGCGATTTGGGGTTGCGCAGCAGCGGATCGATATCGCCACGTCAACTGCCTGGATCGACCTGTATTATGCGGAGGAAAAACTCGCCTTCGCGCATACGGCTCTCAGCGATCTGCGCAGGCTTCAGCCGGTGGCGAACAGCGCCGTCGCTTCGGGATCGGCTCGTCCGGCCGAAAGCCTCGCCATTCGCCGAGAGCTTCTGGTCATCGAAGATGCGATCACAAGAATTGAAGCCGAGAGAGATGCCGCACGTGCCATGCTCTCGAGCTACATTCACACAGACGATCCCACTATCTCGGGAAATGCACCAGCGGCTGATGTCGACCAAGAAAGCCTCGAGCAAGCACTGGATCTCAACCCAGTCATTCGTCTTGCCGATGCCGCCACCGGACGCGCGCAAGCAAACGCGGACATGGCGCGCGCTGACTTGCGCCCCGACTTTGGAGTGAGCGTGAATTATGGGCGACGCGATCCAGCCTTCGGTGACGCCTTCTCTGTCATGGGATCGGTTACTCTGCCCATCTTCACCGATCGACGTCAAAAGCCGCGCATTCGTGCCGCCGAAGCAGAAGCCGCTGCAGCGCAGGCAGAGCGCGATGATCGTTTGCGGGCTCTGCGGGTGCAATTCGAATCCGATCTCGCATCGTGGCGCAGTGCAAAGCGCCAATGGGAACGTGCGCGCGATGAATTGCTTCCGCTGGCCCGGCAACGGGTCGAACTGGAAACGGCAAGTTTTGCTGCCGGTAACGCAGACCTGATCGATGTGATTGCGGCAAAGGCGGACCTGGCCTTGCTCGATCTTGAAATTTTCGAACGCGAGGCCGCCACGGTGGAATGGGCCGAGATGCTTCGCTTGACCTATGGGGAGCAACAGCCATGAGCGATGCGGTCAACAGCTCGGGTCTCTCGAAACGGACCTACGCAATCATCGCAGCCGTCGCGCTTGTCAGCCTCGGTGCGGGATATGCGCTTTCGCTCGTAGTCGGTGACAGCGAGGGTGGGATGTCTGGTTCCGCTGAGGCAGAGTGCGAGGACGTGCTCTATTGGTACGATCCGATGGTGCCTGGCCAGCGCTTTGACGAACCCGGCAAATCCCCCTTCATGGATATGATGCTGGTGCCCAAATGCGCCGGAGAAGCTGCGGAAGCCGGAGTCCAGATTGACCCGGGGCTGGTCCAGAACTTCGGCATTCGCACATCGGCAGCCGAATTCGGAGTCCTCGAGCCTGAAATCACCGTAACAGGTGTGTTGGCCTACAACAGCCGCAATGTTGCCATCGTTCAGCCGCGAGCGGGGGGCTATGTTCAACGGACCTATGGCCTTGCGCAGGACGATGTCGTCGGACGCGGCGCCCCGATCGTCGATATTCTGGTCCCTGACTGGGGCGGCGCGCAGCGCGAGTACCTCGCCGTACTCGATACCGGAGATCAGACGCTCGGCGATGCCATGCGGCAGCGCATGCGATTGCTCGGAATGACAAACGCGATGATCGCGTCCGTCGAACGCACGCGCCGCGTCCAGAACACGTTCACTGTCACCGCGCCTGCGGGCGGCGCTGTAACCATGCTCGGCGTGCGCCCAGGCATGACGGTGATGGAAGGTCAGACACTTGCAGAGATCACAGGCTTCTCGCCAATCTGGCTTGAAGCTTCGGTTCCTGAAACCCAGGCCGCAAGTGTTCGGCAGGGTCAGTCGATCAGTGCGGCGCTGGCAGCGTTTCCGGATGAGCGGTTTGCAGGCCTGATTGTCGCGATCCTTCCGAGCGCCGATGCTGCGAGCCGAACGATCACCGTCAGGGCCGAGCTCTCGAACCCGCGCGGAAGATTGAAACCGGGCATGTTTGCGCAAGTGTCGCTTTCACCCGACACACGGCGAGCCTTGCTGGTCCCGTCCGAGGCCGTCATCCGGACTGGCCGCCGCAATCTCGTGATGCTCAAGCAGGATGAAGGTGCCTTCCTTCCCGCCGAGGTAGAAATCGGACGCGAGGCGAATGGCAGGACCGAGATTCTGAAAGGGCTCACCGAAGGCGAGCAGGTTGTCACCTCGGGGCAGTTCCTGATCGATTCTGAAGCAAGCCTCGCAGGGATTGATATCCGGTCGATCGACGGAACCATGAGCATGGCGGCCGACGGCCCGGCAAAGATGAAAACCTACACCGCCACGGGAAGCGTCACGAAGATCGCGGGCGCTTCGATCACTCTCAATCACGCGCCGGTTCTCGAGCTCGAATGGCCAAGCATGGTGATGCCCTTTGCCCTAGCCGACGCCTCTCTGGTCGAGGGTCTCGAACCGGGCGATGATGTCCAATTCACCTTCTCGCAGCATGACACCGGTCCGCGGATCGAATCCATCCGGAAGGTCGATCAATGATCGCGCGGATAATCGATGCATCGATTGCCAACCGGTTCTTCATCGTTCTGGCGGCTATCGCGGTCACACTCGGCGGTTTCTGGGCGGTCCGCGCAACGCCTGTCGATGCGATCCCCGATCTGTCCGACGTGCAGGTCGTGGTGCGCTCGAATTATCCGGGTCAGGCTCCGCGCATCGTCGAGGATCAGGTCACGTACCCTCTAGCAACCACGATGCTCTCGGTGCCGGGCGCTGAGACAGTGCGCGGCTATTCGATGTTCGGCGACAGCTTCGTCTATGTGATTTTCGAGGACGGGACTGACCTCTACTGGGCACGCTCGCGCGTGCTCGAATATCTCAACCAGGTGCAAAATGAGCTGCCTGAAGGTGTGACCAGCTCGCTGGGGCCGGACGCAACGGGCGTGGGCTGGATATACGAATATGCTCTCGTCGACCGAACGGGGAACAGCGATCTGGCTGACCTTCGCAGCCTTCAGGACTGGTTCCTTCGCTATGAGCTCCAGACCATTCCCGGCATCGCTGAGGTCGCCAGCGTCGGCGGTATGGTCAAGCAATACCAGGTCGTGCTGGAACCCTATCGGATGGCTTCGCTCGGCGTCACCCACAGCGATGTCGTGCGCGCGATCCAGGCGTCCAATCAGGAGGCCGGCGGCTCGGTTGTCGAAATGGGTGAGGCGGAATTCATGGTCCGCGCCTCGGGCTATCTCACGTCCCTCGAAGACTTCAGGCAAATCCCGCTCAAATAGGTCGGGAACGGTATCCCTGTCACCTTATCCGATGTCGCCACGATCCAGCTTGGCCCAGAAATGCGGCGCGGCATTGCCGAACTCAACGGTGAAGGCGAGGTCGCAGGCGGCATCGTCGTCCTCAGGCAAGGCGAGGATGCACGCGCTACCATCGCAGCAGTTGAAGAGAGGCTGGAAGTACTCAAGCCCAGTCTTCCCGAAGGGGTCGAGATTGTCACGACCTATGATCGATCGAAGCTCATCGACGCCTCGATCGACAATTTGACCGGCAAACTCATCGCCGAATTCATAATCGTCGCGATCGTCTGCGCTCTGTTCCTGTGGCACGTCAGATCCGCGTTTGTCGCCATCGTAACGCTCCCGCTAGGGGTTTTGGCCGCCTTCATTGTAATGCGTTTCCAAGGCGTGGATGCCAACATCATGTCCCTTGGCGGGATTGCCATCGCCATTGGCGCGATGGTCGATGCGGCCATCGTCATGATTGAGAACGCGCACAAGCATATCGAGCATTGGGAAGAGGATCACCCGGATGAAGAGCTGTCCGATAACGAGCGCTGGAAGCTGATCGCCGAAGCCTCGAAAGAGGTGGGGCCAGCGCTCTTCTTCAGCCTTCTGATCATAACCCTCTCGTTCCTGCCGGTGTTCACACTGCAGGCTCAGGAGGGGCGCCTCTTTTCGCCGCTGGCGTTCACCAAGACCTATGCCATGGCAGCGGCGGCGATCCTGTCGGTAACCCTCGTGCCCGTCCTGATGGGCTGGCTCATTCGCGGGAAAATCCCCAAGGAGGATACCAATCTCCTCAACCGTGCTCTGACCAAGGTCTATCGGCCGGGTCTCGATTGGGTGCTCAGCCGGCCCAAGACCACTCTGGTCGTGGCAGGGCTCGTGTTCCTTACAACGCTGGTCCCGTTCACCCGTCTTGGCGGTGAATTCCTGCCACCGCTCGACGAGGGCGACTTGCTCTACATGCCGAGCGCGCTGCCCGGCCTGTCACCGGGTGAGGCCTCGGCCTTGCTTCAGCGGACCGATCGGTTGATCAAATCCGTTCCCGAAGTCGAGACCGTGTTCGGGAAGGCAGGGCGTGCGGACACCGCGACCGATCCGGCGCCGCTCACGATGTTCGAGACGACTATCCGTTTCAAACCTCGCGAAGAGTGGCGGCCCGGAATGACGCCGGAGAAGCTCGTCGAAGAGCTGGACCAGGCTGTGCAGGTGCCAGGCCTCGCCAATGTGTGGGTTCCGCCGATCCGTAACCGCATCGATATGCTGGCGACCGGTATCAAGAGCCCGATCGGGGTAAAAGTGTCCGGTGAAGACCTCGCCGAGATCGAGCGCGTGGCGTTGCAGGTCGAGAACGTCGCGAAACAGGTTCCCGGCGTCAGTTCCGCCTTGGCAGAGCGTCTTTCGGGAGGCCGCTATGTCGATGTGGACATCGACCGGGTCGCCGCAGCGCGTTTCGGGCTGAATATCGCCGATGTTCAGCAGATCGTGTCGGGTGCGATTGGCGGCGCGAATATCGGGCGGACCGTCGAAGGGCTGGCGCGATATCCGATCAATGTGCGCTATCCGCGCGAGATCCGCGACAGCATCGGTGAACTGCGCGCGCTTCCTTTGCTTACTCCGTCCGGGCAGCAGATTACTCTGGGTACAGTTGCGCAGGTGAGCGTCAGCGATGGCCCACCGATGCTCAAGAACGAGCAAGGACGTCTGATCAGCGTGGTCTATGTCGACACACGGGGACGTGACCTCAGTTCTGTCGTAAGCGACCTTCAGGCAGCGGTGTCGGAGGGCGTCGATCTGCCTGCGGGCGTAAGCATCTCTTATGCGGGGCAGTTTGAGTATCTCACTCGCGCCAATGAACGGTTGCAGGTCGTCATTCCCGCAACGCTCGGCATCATTTTCGTCCTGCTCTATTTGATCTTCCGACGGTTCGACGAAGCGCTGCTTGTCATGGGCACGCTGCCCTTCGCCCTTACCGGCGGGTTCTGGCTGCTCTACCTGATGGGCTACAACCAGTCGGTCGCCACGTCGGTGGGTTTCATTGCCCTCGCCGGCGTGTCGGCCGAGTTCGGCGTTATCATGCTGATCTATCTCAAGTCTGCGCTTGCCAAGCGCCGAGGCGAACTCGATGCGGAAGACGTGGGCGAAGCCATCAGGGAAGGCGCGCTGCTACGCGTCCGCCCCAAGGCGATGACGGTGGCCGTCATACTCGCCGGTCTCTTCCCGATCCTGATTGGAACCGGAGCGGGATCGGAGGTCATGAGCCGCATAGCCGCGCCGATGGTCGGCGGCATGATCACCGCCCCGCTGCTGTCCATGTTCGTTATTCCCGCCGCATACCTCTTGATGCGGCGCCCCCGGCCCGAGCGGTCACCACAATCTGAAGGAGAAACTGAATGCGTACCTCAACCCTTATGATGCTGCTTGCTGCGCCCCTGGCCCTCGCTGCTTGCGATAGCGCGCAGGAAACAGAGACCATGGAAGACATGCCGATGGACGGGATGGCGATGGAAGGACACGACATGTCGGCGATGGATGCGGTTGATGGCGCAAAAACGGCCAGCGCTGTAGGAACCGTCACCGCCATCGATGCCGAGGCAGGCACCATCACCGTCGATCATGAACCCGTTGCAGAACTGGGCTGGCCGCAGATGGTCATGGCATTTGATGCCAGCGAGGAAGTGCGCGGCGACATCTCGGTTGGCGATGCGATCAAATTCACGGTCGAGGCGACCGATGAAGGCAACACGATCACCGCGATCACGAAGCAGTAAGCCTGCGAAACTTTTCGCACAAGAAAAGCGTCACCCTTGGCCGACCAACCACTGGCTCGGCCAAGGGTGCTTGTTTGGGATAGATTGTCGCAATTCCGATCGAAATAAGATCCGTATCGCGGCTCGATATGGCAATCGCACATGTTGCCTGATTTTTGTGAAACCGGAATTATCCGGATAATGTGCGCGTTATACGAGGCTAAACTTAGCCATGGCTTGATGCGTCAGCTCGATAGAGGAGCAAGCCCAGTCCAGACGCTTTCAAGACCTTTTGATACGAGCGATCCAGTCGTTGACTTCGGACTCCACCCAGACGGTGCAGCGAGACCCGAGCGACCTCGATTGCGGAAACCGCCCTTCCCTCATTCTCTGGTAGATAGCTGTGCGCCTGAGGCCTACGCGCTCCATGACTTCAGGAAGGCGCAACAGCCGCTCTGATGGCTCCGCAACATAGTCAACGGCGTTCGCCGGACCGCCCGAGAGTGGAGTTTCCGGTTTAGTCATCGACGCTCCCGTTGACGTTTTCGATATAGAGTGCGTCTCTTCGTTCGAGATCATCAATGTGATCGGAGAGGAGGCGTGCGAGCCTTTGCGCTGTTCCCTTCGCCCAGCGTGGCCGCACTTCCTGCAGCCTTGAGCCGAGTTCGCAGGTCAAGGCGACGGGTAGTCCGGTAAAGAATGCGCCGAGGAAGTCGCCGACCTCGGTATCGATCCACTGGATCGCCTGGTCCGCGTCGGTCAGTATGAAAAGCGCAAGCGACAGCTTCGGATCGACCCCGCAGGCGTTCAATATGTGCGATGCTTCAGCAAGTGAGGCTGCCCGTTCGCCGGTCAGGATGCGGCGGAGCGCATCCTTATGGATTGATGTTTGACGGGCAATCTCGATGCGAGTCTTGCCGCTGTTCGAGACAGTGGCAGCCAGTAAGCTGGCGAGACCTTCATGCAGTTGTTTGCCTGCGGACTTGTCGGGACTGACCAATGGACCTTCCTAAGGATTGCTCAACTAAAGAGTCGCGCTAACCGAGCAGGAAGACTGTAGGAAAGTGAAAAGAACAAAGATAGAACTTATAGGATGAGGCGGATCGTCGCCGAATCTTGATTCGCGCAGAAGCCGGTCGTCAAAGCGCAATACCCGTCACCCGCGGCGCATATCTCGGTCATCGAGATGCAGGACCACGACCTGAGAGCGCAATTCGCAGCCGATCGCGGAAAATTGTCGCTTTTCGCCTGGTCATTGATCGGCCCAGTCACGATCGGAGTTTCCTACACCCTCCCTTTGGATCGAGGAAAGAACATACAGCGAACGCATCGCTGCCAATGTTTGAAACGGAGTTCCTCGATGACCAAAGCAAGCACCCTTCCGCAACACCACAAGAACAGCGTTCGCGCCCGCGACTACTTTCTTCCCGCTGCCATAGCTCTTGCCTGCGCCAGCGCAGCCTATGCCGGCGCGGATACGACCTTCGACCCTGCGCTGCAGAAATTTACCGACTTCCTCGAAGGCTCAGGCGGCAAGATCATCACCGTCCTCAGCCTTGCCGGCGGCCTTATCGCGCTTGCTTCAGGCCGTTTCGCGCTCGGACAGGTCGCAGTGCCAGTGGGCGTCGGCATCGGTGTCGGCACCGGCGTTCCGATCGTCACTTCGGTCGTGACCGCGACCATCTGATCGCAGGTCTCGACGGGAGGGCGGCATGGCCGACACGTACCTTGTTCCACGGCGGCTCGACGATCCGGAGCTAATCGGCTTCTGGACAATCGACGAGTTCGCGGGACTGCTCGTCCCGTTCGCCTGGGGCATTCTCGCGCAGCACATCATCATCGGCACTGGCCTATCGGTCATAACCTGGTTCGCCTTGCGGAAGGCGAAAGCTTCAGGCGCAGGCTCGAAACTGGTGCACGCTGCCTACTGGTACCTTCCGGGGAGTTTTCTCGGGCTG
Organism: Sphingopyxis macrogoltabida; assembly: GCF_001307295.1. NCBI lineage: Bacteria > Pseudomonadati > Pseudomonadota > Alphaproteobacteria > Sphingomonadales > Sphingopyxidaceae > Sphingopyxis > Sphingopyxis macrogoltabida. Next base: position 2,746,831 of record NZ_CP012700.1, read on the forward strand.
AAAGCCACGCCGCCCTCCCATTGCCGCCTGCTCGCAGGCTGAGGGAGGACATCGATGAAACACGAATTCGCCTACGAGGAAGCGCAGCGCCATCTGAAGCAGCGCAATCGCTTTGCGGCGCTTGCCGGATTGCTCGGTCTCACCACCGTGCTCGCAGTCGGCGCGGCAGCGACGCGCGACGACACGCTCGTGCTCGTGCCGATCACGTCAGAACGGGTCGCGCTCAGCAGCGGCGGTATCGAAGCGCAGTATCTGGAACTCGTTACGCGCGACACCGCGCTGATGCTCCTCAACCGCGCGCCCGAAAGCCTCGACTACTGGATGGGGCAGATCCTGGAGGTCGCCGATCCGGCAGCGCGCGGACAGCTCAAGGCCGAACTGGTCAAGATCGTCGACGAGCAGCGGGGCTCGGACATCAGCCAGGCCTTCGTCATCGCCTCGATGCGCGTCGATACCGAGGCGCTGACCTCTACTGTGACCGGCACGCTCAAGACCTTCGTCGGAGCGCAGGTCATCGCGAGCCAGGAGCGCAGCTTCGAATTCACCTGGAACCGCCGCGGTCTCAGCCTCGGCCTCTCGGGTTTCCGTCAGCTTCCCAACGCCAACGAGGAGGAAGACCTATGAGTCTCCTTGCCCGACCCTTCCCGACCGCATTGACCAGCGTCGCGCTTGCTGCCCTGACCTGCGCTTTTGCTGCGCCAGCCCAGGCGGACCAGTTCGTCGAAGCCGCCGACGGCGCGACCATCGACTGCGTGCTGGCGCGCGGTGCGCTCACTCGCATCGCGCTCGTCGAAGACGGCTTTGCCAATGTCTCCAAGATGGCGAGCGGCTTTCCCTACAACGATTTCGAAGTGACGCACGAGCCGGTGCGCGGCGACATCTATGTCTCGGTGCCGCTCCAATATGCGAGCGCCCGAGTCAGCTTCTTCGCCACCAGCAGCGCGGGCCATGTCTACAAGTTCGCCTGCCGGGTCGAGGGTGAGGACGCGAGCCAGCTCTTCGTCACCAATCCGGCGCTCGCCAAGTCCGAGGCCGCCGACTGGGAAGAAGGCTCACCGAGCCGCGACGACGCCACACTTCGCCTGATCGAGGCAATGGCGAATGACGCGGTGCTGCCCGGGTTTCGCGCAAGGGCTGCGCTTTCGCGACCGCGCCGGACGGGCAGCCTCGAGGTCCAGCAAGTCGCCGAATATGAAGGCGCCGAGCTGACCGGCCAGGCCTTCACCCTGCGCAACCTTGGTTCCGAACCCATCGATCTTTCCAGCGAGCGCGAAGCGCCTGCGGGTGCACTTGCCTTTGCCTATGGCCGCGATGCGCTTGCTCCCGGCGAGACGGCGCAAGCCTTCCTTGTCTTCGCCAAGGGAGGGCTCGAGTGATGGCCGACAATACTTCCCCGACATCAGGAAGCTCCCACGCCAAAGATCAAGGCGGGGCAAAGCGCTCGAATCTCAATTCTGCGATCGCGCAGCGCCAGAAGCTGCTGCTCGGCGGGATTGGTGCGGCCGCCCTGATCGCCGGATCGATGTTCATCTTCGGCGGCGACGATGCCCAGACCGGCGAAGAGGGAGGTGCAACCACCATCGACACCGGCGGCCTCGTCAATCGCAACCTGTCGCAGCGCGAGTTCGTTGCCACCTATGGCAACCGTCTCGACGCGCAGGGCAAGGCGATCAAGGACCTCCAGGAAAGCCAGCTTCCCAAGAGCGCGATCGAGCAGGAGCTCGAAACGCTGCGCGGCGAGAACGCGCGGATGCTGAGCGATGGACAGGCCGCGATCGATGCGATCTCGGCGGAGAATGCGGCGCTGCGCAGCGAGCTCGAAACCGTCCGGGCCAATCCTCCCGCCACACCGGTTGCTCCTGCCGACCCGCGCCAGGGAGGCGGTTCGCCAGCTGCGCTCGATCCCACAGCGTTGGCCGAGCCCAAAGCCAGCTTGCTGAGTTTCGATGGCGAGAAAGCAAAGGCTTCACCTGCGAGATCGAGCGATGGCTCGCCGCCGCTGCTGCTCGAGGCGAGCCGCGACTACCTGCCGCCTAACAGCTATGCACCCGCGACAGTTATCGTCGGCGTCGACGCATCGACCGGTGTTACCAGCCAGAGCGATCCCTTGCCCGTGGTGCTGCGCATCACAGGACCAGCCCGCTCGGTGCTCAAGGGCAATCGCCTGCTCACAACCGATCTCACCGGCTGTCTCGTCAACGGTGCGGCGCGCGGCGATCTCTCGGCCGAGAAGGTCTACGTGAAGCTTGTGCGCATGACCTGCGCGCAGCCGGGCGGTCGCTACGCGGTCAGCGAGGTGAAAGGGTTTATCGCTTTTGCTGGAAAGTCCGGCGTGCGCGGACGCGTTGTCAGCCGCGAAGGCAGCCTTGTCAGCCAGGCGCTGCTCGCCGGGATCGTCGGCGGCTTCGGACGCGGTTTCTCGGCCAACGCCAACGGCGTCTTTGCAGGGCGTGTCGGCGAAGACGGCGCGCGCCAGGCACTGTCCCCCACCGACATCCTTGCAGGCGGCTTCGGGCAGGGCGCGGGCGAAGCGGCCGACACGGTCAGCAAATATCTCATCGAACGCGCAGAACAATACCAACCCGTCGTCGAGATGCCGACCGGCATCGCAGTCGAGATCGTCTTCCTCGACGGCGTCCATGTCAGGAGCACTTCCCAATGAATTTCAATGAATTCCGGCCGGGTCTGAAGGCCCGCGTCGCCCACCTCTCGCTTGCCGCGGCCAGCGCAGCGGCGCTGCTTACCAGCGGAGTTGCGGTGGTTACCGCCATGCCGGCTCAGGCCGCTATTGCGCGCGATGTCGCACAGGCATTGAAGCTGCGCCTGCCCAAAACGCCGATCGACGCGCTCGACTGCACGACGTTCGCGCCGTGGTGCGAGGTCGTCTCGGGCGAGAGCCTGTTCTATATCGACGAAGCCGCCCGCTATCTCTTCGTCGGGCGTCTCTACGACCTCGAAGAACGCCGCGATGTGACGGCAGCGCGGCTGCTCGAGCTCAATCCGGACCTGCTCGCTGCCGGAGCGGCACGGGCGGCAGGCCGTGCGGAAACGCATTCTCCGGAAGCGCGAACCGCGCCCGCCAAGACCATGGTGGACCTTTCAGGCCTGCCCAAGGATGGCGCGGTCCTCTGGGGCAACCGCAGGGGTCCACGGCTCGTTGTTTTCTCCGATTTCCAGTGCGGCTACTGCCAGCGGCTGACGGGCGAGCTCGAAGCGGCCGCCGTGCTGGTCGAAGAACGCCCGATCTCGATCTTCGGTGCATCGAGCCGCCGCATGTCTGAAGGCGTGCTCTGCGCCAAAGACAAGGCAAAGGCGCTCCATGCTGCTTATGCCGGACGCGCGCCTTCGGCCCCGGCCAATTGCGACGTCGGCGAGGCGCTCGATACCAACGAAGCCTTCGCGCGTGCCAATGGCTTTGCCGGAACCCCGGTGATTGTGCGCGCAAGCGACGGCGCGGTCCTCCACGGCTACCGCGATGCGGCAACGCTGCGGAAGTTCGCGAATGCCAAGCCGGGAGGCCGCAAATGAGCGCGCGGCTCATGAAACTCGGCACGCTGGCAAGCCTTGCTTTGACAATCGGCGGCTGCACAACGCTCGGCGGCAATGTCAAAGGCGATTTCGCCTGCCGCGCTCCGACAAGCAGCTGTGCGCCCACCTCCGCGATTGATGAGCAGGCAACGAATGCGATGCAACCGCAGGGCGCGAACGCACCTTCTTTGTCACCAGCGAATGGTCGCACTTTGCGTGTCGTCCTCGCGGCCTGGCGCGACGCAAACGGCCGCGAGCACGAAGCGCGCGTTGTGCACGTGCCGCTTACAGAGAAGCCTGTATCGGACTGGCGCGCCCCACTTTCGACCGGCGATGTCCTGCGCGCGCTCGGCCGCGCCAGTCAGAACCCGGCCACCGCTACCGACACCGGCGACGTAGAAGGCGCCGCCACCGTTCCCTCTTCCCTCCCCCAGCAGCTTCCGGACCTCCTGGTTATCCCCTCCCAGGGCGCGCCGGAGCTGCCCGGCGCTTCGGCGCCGGACCAAGGGGCACCTGGCCGTTCCCCCTCCCCCGGCCGGGTGCCCCACCCTGTTTCGCCTGAAGGAGAGACGCGATGAACCTTTCGCTTGCGTCCGCGCGCGATGCGCTGCTTTCCGGGCTATTCGGCGAAGCCAAGCGCGCCGACCATCCGCAGGCGCATTTCTCGCTCGACATGTTGTCAGACTGGCTGCCCTACCGCGTCTTCGACGAAGGATCCGGCCTCTATCGCAACGCGCATTCGAAGGGCTTCGTGCTCGAAGTCACCCCGCTGATCGGGGCGGACGAGCGCACCGGCGAGATCCTTGGCCAGTTCTTTTCCGAGAGCCTGCCGCAGGGGGCCTGCCTCCAAGTCCTGAACTTTGCGTCGCCCAGGATCGGGGCGATCGTGGCCCCGTGGTTTGGACCGCGCTACGAGCAGGGCGGCATCTACGAAGCCATCGCAAAAGCGCGTACAAACCGGCTCTACGATCTTGTGTGGCAATCGGGCTCGGCGCATGCACCGTTCCACGCGCGCCATGTACGCCTGATTGTCTCGCTAGGTGTCCCGGTTCCGGGCCATGTCACCGACGCAGAGCTAACCGAATGCAGCAACGGGCTCATGGGAATGCTCAATTCTCTAGGGCTCGCGTCGAACGCGCTCGAGCCGGCGGGCCTGCTCGAACTCGTCGATGAACTGACCTCGCCAACAACGGCGCGAGAACCGGAACGCACGCACTGGAATCGCGAGGACACGCTCGACGTTCAGGCCATCCGGCGCGACATCGAACTCGAGGTCGAGGACGACCGGCTGATCCTGCGCACCGAACGCTTCCGCGAGACGGGGCGCACCCGCGATGGCATTCCGAAGATGGGAGAATGCTATCCCGACCGCTTCGATGTGCGCCATTACGGCGTGCGATCGACCCCCGAACGCTGGGCGCCGTGGGAGTGCGCGCGGCTCATCGGCGACATGTTCACCGACAAGCTGCGCTTCCCTTGCCCTGCCGCCACCATGCTGTGCCTGCACTATCCCGACCAGGAAACGGCATCTGCGCGCGCGGGCTACAAGTTCATGCGCACCACCAGTCTTTCCGAGACCAAGAGCGCGCGTTTCCTGCCCAGGCTCTCCGAGCAGTCGGCGGAGTGGAAACACGTCCAGGCCGAACTCCAGGCAGGCAAGAAGCTGGTCAAGCTCTTCTACGGCCTCACCACCATTTCGCCGCTCGGCGATGGCGATGCGCATGAGCGCACGGTCAAGGCGATCTACAAGGCGGCCGGATGGGATCTTGCCGACGAGCGTTTTCTGCAATTGCAGGGTCTCGTCGCCGCCTTCCCCCTGAGCCTTGCCGACGGGCTCGTCCACGACATGGCGCGTCTCAAGCGCTTCCGGACGATGCTTTCGACAACGGCGGCGAACATCGCACCGATGCAGGGCGAGTATCTCGGGGGCGAGATACCGCACCTGCTGCTGCTTGGACGGCGCGGCCAGCCCTTCTTCTGGTCTCCCTTCGAGAACACAGCAGGCAACCACAACATCGCGATCTGCGGGAAGTCGGGCTCGGGCAAATCGGTGCTGCTGCAGGAGCTGTGCACTGCCTTGCGCGGTGCCGGCGCCAAGGTCGTCGTGATCGATGACGGGCGCAGCTTCGAGCACTCGGTCAAATTGCAGGGCGGCCGCTTTGTCGAGTTCACACTCGCCTCGGGCTTCTCGTTGAACCCCTTCTCGATGGTCGACGATGCCCGCGCGCATGAAGACGAGGACTACCGGCTCGATTGCTTTGCGATGATCAAGGCGATCGTGGGCCAGATGGCCCGGCCGAGCGCGGCACCCTCCGACACCGAACGCGGCCTCATCGACCGCGCGGTGACGCAGGTCTGGGAAGCGCTCGGCAGCGGCGGGGCGATCGACGATGTCGCGCACGCACTGCACTCAAGCGAGAACGAGGCGGGCAAGGATTTGGCGACCGCGATCGCGCCCTTCTGCCGCGGTGGCAGCTATGCCGGGTTCTTCTCCGGCAAAGCGAGTTTCGCGCTCGAGGACGATTTTACCGTGTTCGAGATGAGCGACCTTGCGAGCCGCGAGGAACTCAGAAGCGTCGTCCTTTCGGCGATCATGTTCATGACCGGCCAGGCGATGACGCGCAGCTCGCGCGCGACCAAGAAACTGCTGCTGATCGATGAGGCCTGGGCGATGCTCAAGGGCGGGTCGATGGGCGAGTTCGTCGAGACCTACGCCCGCACTGCACGCAAATATGGCGGCGCGCTTGCGACCGCCACCCAGTCCCTCAACGACTACTACAAGTCCGATGGCGCGCGCGCCGCACTCGAAAACAGCGACTGGATGCTGGTGCTCCAGCAAAAGCCCGAGACCATTGCCGATTTCCGCAAAGAAGCGCGGCTCGACATGGACGACCGGACCGAGACGCTGATCCGCAGCCTCAAGCGGTCGGGCACCGAATACAGCGAGATCTATCTGAAAGGTCCGGAGATGGAGGCCGTCGGACGGCTCGTGCTCGATCCGCTCTCGGCAACCATCTTCTCCTCCGATCCCGACACCTATGCCGAGATCCACCGCCATGTCGAAAGCGGGATGCCACTGGAGCGCGCGGTCGCGCTGGTCGCAGGTGTGGAAGGAGCTGCATAATGACGCTCGAAACCACCACGCTCGTAGACCGCGTCCCGCTCCCGACACCAATGACGGCAAGGCCTGATCGTCAACCCATCGACTGGCTGGAGCTGTTTCAGGGCACCTGTCTCGTTCTGATCGAAACTACAGGCTTCGCAGTTACCACGCTTCTTCTGGTCCTCGGCCTGCCGCTGTTCGTGTTTTTGGCTGTAGCAGGCTGGGACCTGGGATTGCTTTTCGCTCAGCTCGGCAACCTCGCCGACCATTACCACACCGCCGAACCGATCGCGCGCCGCTTCTTTGCGCAGGACCTCCAGATCGCATTCCTCATTGCCGCCGGAGGCCTTGCCTTGCTGCGCATGCCCGCCTTCCTGCGCCGTCTCGATCGCCGCCTCAATGAAGGAGACCCTGCCCATGTCTGATCAGGTCCACACTTCGCATTCGCTCGCTCTCAAACTGGTAGCCACCGCAGCCCTGGTTGCGGCGCTGCTCTGGGGCGCCTGGGTGACGCGCGAGATCGCCAGCTCTCCTGAGCAGCGCATCGTCACCGTCCGCCTTGCCGAAACGATCGGAACTTTTGTCGAAGAGGCTGCGCGCGCCGATGCCGATCCGGCGGCCGTCCAGGCCGCAAGCCTTGCCTACCTCCAGGCTGCGGAAAACGCGGTTGGCGAGATGGGGAACGATGGCCGCGTGGTGCTGATGGCCGAAGCGGTACTTGCCGGGGCCGCCGAGGACGCCACTCCCGAACTCGAACGCCGCATCGCCGAGAAGCTCGAACGCAAGCCACTCGAAGGTGGAGAGCAGCCATGAGACTGCCGCTCCGCCTGCGTCGCCCCTTGCTCCTGTCCGGCCTCGTCCTGCTGCCTTTTGCATGGGCACCGCTCGATGCTTTCAGCAAGGACCACGCCTTCCTCATCAATGCCAGCCCGAGCCTCCCCAACTGGGCGTTCTGGCTCGATCGTGACGCGCCCATCGCGCGCGGCAGCCTGATCTTCTTCGAACCGCCGCAAAGCGAGCTCGTCGACACACATTTCGGTCAAGCACCGCAAATGTTCGGCAAGCGCGTGCTTGGCATGCCCGGCGATGTGGTGCGCCACGAGGACGATGGAGTGTTCATCAATGGCAAGAAGGTCGCGACGCGGCTTGAGGTCACTCGCCTTGGCATTCCGCTCACGCGCGGTCCCGAAGGCGCGATACCGGACAATTGCTACTACACCGGAACGGGCCATCCGCGCGGGCTCGACAGCCGCTACGCAGAGATCGGCTTCGTCTGCCGCGGGCAAATCCTCGGCAGCGGGAGGGCGATCCTGTGATGCGTTCCCTCCTTCCGCTCGGCGCACTTCTACTCGCTGCACTCCCGGCCAGCCTGCAAGCGCGCGACTACGGCCAGCGCGGCGCGGTCTTCCCTGTCATCGAGCGCGACCTCTTGGAACAGATCCATTCGCGCCTCACCGCAATGGAAAAGTCGGGCGAGACTGCCCGTCTCAACCAGGAATTGAAGCGACGCACCATCGCGCGGGTCAACCGGCCTGACCCAGTCGGCGGCCTGATCCGCGCGAGCGAAAATCGCAGCTGGCCGTTCGATCCGACGATCACGCTTGCCGCCGATATCCGCGGCGCCAAAGGCGAGCTGATCCATGCTGCCGGAACGCGGGTCAATCCGCTCGACAGCGTCAAGCTGCGTTCCGACCTCCTGTTCCTCGACGGCGATGATCCGGCGCAGATCCGTTGGGCGCTGAGGCAGGACGCCAATGCCAAGCTGATTCTCGTGAAAGGCGCGCCGCTCGAGCTAATGAAGGCACGCCAGCGCCGCTTCTATTTCGACCAGGGCGGCAAGCTCACACAAAAGTTTGGCATTAAGGCCGTCCCCGCGCGGGTGCGCCAAAGCGGGCGAATGCTCGAGATAAGCGAAATCGCGCTGCCGCCCCGAAAGGCCCAGCCATGAGCAGCATCCGCGCCTTCCTGATCCTCGTTACAGCGGCATTGTCGCTCGCTCTTTCCTCACCGGCCTCGGCCGATGCCGGTCCGGGCAAATGCACCGGGCAGTTCGTCAATCCGATCACCGACATCTGCTGGTCGTGCCTGTTCCCGATATCTGTCGGCGGGCTCGAGATCTGGCCGAGCAATCGTCCCGATCCGGACAATCCCGACCTGCCCGTGTGTCTGTGCGGGCTCCGGCCCGGCATCGCGATGGGGTTCTGGGAGCCGGTGCGGCTTGCCGATGTCAGCATGAAGCCGTGGTGCTTCGTGAACCTCGGCGGGATGAAGCTTGATCCCGGCTTCGACATCGGCTTTCGCTCGATCTCGGGTCCTTCGGCGGTGGGCGGAGCAAGCCAGTATTATTCGAGCTGGCACGTCCACTGGTATGCCTATCCGCTGATCTATTGGATGGAGATCGTCGCCGATTTCCTGTGCCTTGAGCCCGGCTCGATCGACATCCTCTACATCTCCGAGATCGATCCGCTGTGGCAGGACAGCGAGCTCACCGCGATCATCAACCCCGAAGCGGTGCTCTTCGCCAACCCGCTGGCACTGGCCGCCTGCGCTGCGGATTGCGCGGCATCGACCGCCAACCTGCCACTCGACGAGATGTTCTGGTGCGCGGGTTGCCAGGGTTCGATGTACCCCATGAACGGCAATGTTTCGGCCTCGATCGGCCACGTCCAGGCCTCGCGGCTCGTGCTCTCGCGCTTCGCCTACAAGCTTCACCGCGAACTCGTCTCGTGGGGGACGATGGGATCGAAGGGCCTGTGCGGCAAGTACCTGATGCCGGTGATGCGCAAGCAGCAATACCGATTCCAGGCCACCAACCCCAACCCCGCGACCAAGGGCCGCTTCGCCTGCCCGCCCATCGGTGCTTCCACCACCTTCCAGTCCCCCGGACAGGTCATCCCCGCCATCGGCGAAGACATGGGATACCTCGTCTGGCGCAAGAGGAATTGCTGCGCATTATGAGAAACGCCTTCCCCCTGCTTGTCGTTATCAGCCTGGCGACCGCCGCCGCCTTTGCCGCCGCTTCGGCGCAGGAGAGTTCGCCCGAGCTCGATCTTGCCGAGATCCGCGCACGCGCCAGTGAGCATACTGCCGATGCCGAAGCGCTCGCCACATCGGTGAGGACGAAAGCCGATGCGCTGGCAGAAGACGCGCGCGCAGCACAGCAAACGGCCCACGCGAACCGCGCTGCCTATGCAGAAACGGCAGAGACGACTCCCGACACCGGCCCGCTCGATCTCGATGGCATGATCCGCGCCCAGGCCGATGCGGAAGTGGCGGCGATGGGCGAGACGCCCCGGTTCATTGCCTTTGCCTCGCTGGGAATGCCGGAACGTTCGCTCAAGGCGCTGGTTCGCGATGTCTCGAGAGCGGGCGGCGTCACCGTGCTGCGCGGATTTCCGCAAGGCGACAGCGTGCGCTTCAAGAATCGCATCGCTGCCATCTGGAACGATGGCAGCGAAGCCGGTGCGCGCGGGATAGACCCGCGCCTCTTCCGCGCCTTCGATATCGAGGTCGCTCCGAGCTTCGTGATGATCGCGAGCGATTTTGCCCCCTGCGACGGGTTCGACTGCAGCGACATCCTGCCGCCGCACGACCGCATCGCAGGCAATATCAGCGTTGCCGAAGTGCTCGACACCTTCGCTTCGGGAGGCGGTCCGGGCGCGCAGCTCGCAGGCATGCATCTCCGCCGCCTCGAAGGAGAGCGGCCATGAAGTTCACACACTCCCTTCGCTTGGCATTGCTCGCCCTTCTCGCCGTCGCCGCGCCCCTTTCCGCGCAGCAGCAGGATGCGCGGGCGGACGGAAAGGCCTTTGGCGAAAGCCTGCGCGGCGAAGCGCAGGCAGCCGCCAGATCGCAGCCCGACCCATCCACCCTCCCCAACTACGACCGCAATGCCGTGCGCGACCTCGAGACGCTCGCCGACGATCCCGACCGGATCGAGAGCAATGCGGCGTCAGCGGCCACCGGACACCAAGGCTATCGCGCCATGCGCGACAGCATCGCCAACCGTGCACGCTTCGACCCGCAGGACATTGAAAACGTGATCGCGCGAAGTCTCGCGATCAACGAGACGCCGCTCGACTATACCAGCGGCATGGACATCTCCGGCGGCCAGGGCTCCTGCGTCCCGCTGCCGCCCGGCTCTGGCTCGGCGGGGACCTACACCGCGACCTGCAACACCGGCACGCGGATCGACCAGTCGGCGGGCCAATGCGCGGTGCCGCTCGTCGCCAACGTGACTCAGCGCCAGCAATGGCATTACCTCTGCAACGACACCGGCATCTACCAAGGTCTTCCGTGGTGCTCGGCCTTCGATGGCGGCTCGTGCCGCATCACCGGCTATCGCCCCGGTCTCTGCCTCCAGTGGTGGGACAACGGGTTCAACCGATTCTGCTCCGAGCCGGGCGATCCCGTCGCCGAGATTTCCTGCGATGCGCCCGATGCGCGCTTCACGCCCTATGCTGTGACCACCGACAGCACGGTCGATACCATTCCCGACGAGAGCCAGTGCACGGGCTTTGCAGACAATGGCGATTGCACGCTCGATGCAGAGATCTGCACCGATGCCGACCCGCAGACCCGCATGATCGATGGCGTCTCGGTCACCCGGCCGTGCTGGGAATGGCAGCGCAGCTACACGTGCACGTCGCGCGAAGCGGCAACCGACTGCTCGGATATCGAGAGCCAGGGAGCCTGTCGGTTTGTCCGCGACGAATGTCTCACCGAAGAAACGCCTTGCGAGACCTGGGAGCGCATTTACGAATGCCCGCTGCCCGATACCGACAACACCACGCAATATGTGTGCGATGGCGATGTCTATTGCATCGACGGCAGCTGCGAGACGATCGAGCGCACGGCCAATGACGAGTTCAAACATGCGGTCACCGCGCTCCATGCGATGGACGAAGCGCGCGGGCAGTTCGATCCCAATACGCTGACGCTGTTCCGCGGCACCCGAAACACCTGCTCATCCAAGGTCTTCGGCGTGCTCAATTGCTGCAAGGGCAAGGGTTTCCCGCTCATTCCGGGGATCAGCCTGCTGGTCGCGCTCGGCTGCGACCGCGAGGAAGTGCTGCTCCACCAGCGCGATGCGCAGGGGCTGTGCGCCTATGTCGGGACCTATTGTTCGAAGAAGTTCCTTGGCGTCTGCCTGACCAAGAAGAAGGCTTATTGCTGCTTTGAGAGCAAGCTCTCGCGCATCCTCCAGGAACAGGGCCGCAAGCAGCTCCCCAAACCGTGGGACAAGCCCAAGGAAGAGCAGTGCGAGGGCTTCACCCTCGACGAGTTCGCGCAGCTCGATCTTTCCCGGATGGATTTCAGCGAAGTCTACGCCGAGTTCACCGAAGCCGCGCGGCTGCCCGACGAACTCGAAACCAGCATCCTCATCCAGCAGAAGATTGACGACTACTACGCAAGGGGCGGCCAATGACCCATCTCTATCGCATGGCGGCGCTGGCCCTGGGCATGACTGCTCTTCCCGTGACCTCAGCCTACAGCCAGGATCGGCAAGCCACCTCGTCAACCAACTCGGCCGATACGCTCTACTGCGAAGAGCGCAAGCTCGGCTATTGGTTCTACTGCGTGAAGCCCGTTCCCCAAGAAGAGCCGCAACAACCCGAAGCCGAACCGGTCCCGGCCAGCCAAGAACTCGACGCGATCACGTCCGAGCTGCGCGAGTTGAAGGCGCGAGCGATCCTCTATCCGACCGAGGCGAATGTCGCGGCCTATATTCGTTTCCAGCGCGCGCAGCTCGACCGCGCCTCTCTCTTCTCCGACGTCTGGCAACGCGCGATCTGGCAGGACCCCGAACTCGATTACACGCTCGAGCGGCCCGTCGGAGCGGTCGCGAAGAAGCAGTGGCAGGATGCCCGCAGCGCCGAACGGGACAGCGTCATGGCGACGCTCTCCGAGCGCTACGGCCTGTTCTATTTTTTCAGCGCCACCTGCGGCCCATGCGAAGTGATGAGCCCCATCGTCAAGGGAGTCGCCGACCGCTGGCGCATCACTGTGCGCGCCATCTCGACCGACGGCGGGCCTTCGCGCCATTTCCCGGACTACAAGGTCGAGACCAACCAGCGCGCCAGACTCGGTCTTGAAGGCAAGGCCACTCCGGCGCTTGTGCTGTGGGACAGCGTGACCAAGCGACCGATCCCGATCGGTTACGGCGTGCTCTCGGCCGACGAGCTCCAGAACCGCATCTACCTCCTCACCTCGAAGGAAGCCGGACATGATTTCTAGCATTCGCAATGCAGCGCTGACCCTCGCCGCTGCCAGCCTGGTCGCATCACCGGTCGCCGCCAACGTCGGCGACAGCATGGACAGGTTCATGGATGATATGGGCGCGGCGGCCAATGTCACCGGCCCGACCGCCTTCGAGGGCCAATCGGCGGGCTATTACAGCCTCGGCAATGTCTGGACGCGCTTCCCGCAAAAGACGACGAACATCGCCAATCTCCAGCTGCCCCGCGCCCGCGCGGGTTGTGGCGGTATCGACATCTTCGCGGGCTCCTTCTCCTTCATCAATGCGAGCGAGATGGTCGCGCTCCTGAAGGCCGTGGCGAACAACGCGGTCGGGTTCGCCTTCAGCTTGGCGATCGATACCGTTTGCCCCGAGTGCAACAAGATCATGCAGGAGTTTTCGCAGAAGGCGCAGCTCATGAATAATCTCTCGATCAACTCCTGCGAAATGGCGCAGGGTCTGGTCGGCGGCCTGTGGCCCAAGGGCGATCTCGCCGACAAGGCGATCTGCGAAGCGATCGGCAATTCCGAAGGCATCTTCACCGATTATGCCGCAGCGAAGCATGGCTGCGGCACGCGGGGGCAGCGCGCCTCGACCAATGAAGGCGCTGGCACTGACTATGCCGACGTCAATCCTGGCGTGCCGCGCAACTACACCTGGCACGTCCTGAAAAAGAGCGCCTTTTTCAATCCCGGCGGCACTTTCGACCGCGAGCTTGCCGAATACGCCATGACGCTTATCGGCACGGTGATCTATGTGCCGCCCAAGGACGATGAGCCAGGCAAGTTCGTGCCTTTCGCAGGCGATGCGTCCTCGACGCTCGTGAGCGCGCTGCTCGACGGGACGCAGGGCCAGACGGTGCGCGTGTTTCGCTGCGACGAACCCGATCTCTGCCTCAATCCGACATTCGAGCAGATGAGCCTTTCCAATGCCAAGGCAATCCGCCCCCGCGTCGCACTCCTCATCGGCAACATGGTCGATGCAATCCGCACCGACACCGCAATCGGCAATGCTGAGAAGGAACTGCTGCAGGTGGCCTCGGTCCCCTTGTACAAGATTCTCACGGTGCAGGCCGCCTATGGTCGCGGCATGCCGACCGACGACCGCGACACGCTCGCCGAAATCGCCAGCATCGATCTGCTCTATGCGATCCTCGACCGGATTGTGTCGGAAGCCGGGCGCTCGATGGCAAGCTTCATCGCCGCCGACGAAGCAAAGCTCGCGATATGGCGCGGCCAGGTCACCGAGGTGCGTTCGGGCCTCGTCCAGCGGCAGGCGACCGGACAGGCCAAGGTCTCGGCGATCATGCAAATCATCGAGAAGACTGCGATGATCGAGAACGCGCTTGCCGCCTCGATGTCACCCTCGATGTCCGCCGCGCTCGACTGGTCGCGCGGGCTCCAGTCGCGCTCGATCATTCCTTGAGGCGAGCACCATGGTCGAGATCTTCACCACCGGCGGCGGCGAATACATCGTCAATGTCCTGAACGCGGTCGCCGCATGGACAGGTGCAGGCGGATACAAGAGCCTGATCCAGGTTGCCCTTGTCATGGGGTTCGCGCTCGCGGTGATCGTGGTGGCGTTCAACCAGAACTGGCGCGCATGGCTCAATTGGTTCCTCGGCGCGACGCTGATCTACATGTGCCTGATGGTGCCGCGGATGGATGTGCAGGTCACCGACCGGGTCAATCCGAGCCTCGCTCCGGCGACCGTTGCCAATGTCCCGCTCGGGCTCGCGCTGATGGCAAGCTTCACCAGCCAGGCGGGGGACTATTTGACGCGTTCGGCCGAGACGGTGTTCGGGCTTCCCGATGATCTCAACTATTCGAAGAACGGGATGATATACGGCGCGCGGCTGCTCGAAGCGACGCGGTCCCTGCGCATTGCCGATCCCGAATTCGCCGCCAATTTCGACGAGCATGTCCGCCAATGCGTGTTCTACGACTTGCTGCTCGGCCGCTACTCGATGAAGGAATTGTCGGAGAGCAACGATATCTGGGCGACCATCGCGCCCGGGAGCGCGGCGCGTGCGCAGAAACTCCTCACCCGGGAGGCCGATGACAGTGTCACGGCCTCCATCGTTACTTGCCGCGAAGCCTACACCGCGCTCTCGAACCAGTGGGCAGGGATGATCGACGACATGACGCTCGTTGCCGGCCGCCAGCTCTATCCCAAGCAGACCGAAGCGCTTGCCAAGGCCAAGCTCATCGCCGACCTGCCGGTGGCTTACCAGTATCTCACCGGCATCTCGAAGGACGCGAGCAGCATCTTTCGCCAGGTCCTGACTATCAACGCGATGAACCAGGCGATGCATGGGTTCGCCGGAGCAAGCGGCGCCTCGAGCGTCGATGTGTTCGCGCAGACCCGTGCTGATATCCAGACCGAGCGGACCTATTCCTCGATCGCGCACAATGCGATGAAATGGGTGCCGATCCTCAACGTGGTGTTGACGGTCGTCTTTTACGCGCTCTTTCCGGTGCTTTTCCCGCTGTTCCTGATGCCCACGACCGGACCGATCGCGCTGAGAGGTTATGTCACTGGGTTCTTCTACCTCGCCGCCTGGGGACCGCTCTTCGTCATCCTCCACATGATCCTGATGCTCAAAGGCGCCGGCGATGTTGCGGCAGCCGGCGGCGCGAGCGGCCTTACGCTCGCGACCTTCTCGGGGATGACCGACGTCAACAACGATATCGGTATTCTCGCTGGCTATCTCGTTGCCTCGATCCCGTTTCTTGCAGGAGGCGTTGCGCGCGGCGCGATGGCGATCTCGGGCCAGGCCACGAGCTATCTCAATCCGAGCCAGAATGCCGCCGAAGAAGCCGCACGCGAGGCAAGCACGGGCAATGTGTCGCTCGGCAACACCAATCTCGACAATTCAAGCGTGTTCTCGCGGCAGTTCGCTCAAGGCAGTCTCGCACCAAACATCGCTTATGGCGCGGCGCAGACAAGAGGAATTGGCGAGAGCGGCACTCAGACAACCGGCTTTCCGCAGGCGGAATTCGCGACCGTGCCGACCTCCAGCTATCCCTTCACCCCGACGCTCGGCCAAGATTTCTCAAGCAGGCTTTCAACCATGGCGAGCGAAAGCCGCAGCCAGAGCGAGACCTTCTCCAACCTTGCTCAGCAATCGACCAGTTCGGCGGTCACACGGTTCAGCGAACTGCGCGATGCCTACACCCGTTCTCGCTCGAACGAGACGGTCAGCGGAACGTCGACCAATGACAGCATTGGAAGAACATTCAGTGAGCTCGACAACGCGTCCAACACCTTGCAGCAGCAGTTTGGCCTGTCTCGCCGGGCATCGGACGACATCTCGGTCTCATGGTTCCTGAACGGTGATGCGGGAGTGGGGGCGAAAGCAGAAGGAGACGTTTTCAGTGGTTCTGGCGGAATTAAGGGCGGGAGAAATCAGAGCTGGACCGACAGCGATATAGGGATCGCCTCGGAAGATCGCTCGCGTATCGAGAGTGCGCTCAGCCAAATTTCCGAAAGCTATAACTGGTCAAGTTCCAGAGAGGGCTTCTTCCGCGAGACCAGCTCAAGCTCAGAAGCGCTTGTTTCGAGTAGTGCAGCGGGTGTCACAACTTCGCTTACAGAAGCGAATAGCTACACAGTCGAGGCACGCCGCGCGGAAGAATTAGCCAATCGGCTTGAGAGCCAGGCTAGCTGGTATGAAAGCGCCAATGCTGCGGGTACGCTTAACCTCAGCCAAGCCTATCGCGAATGGGGCATGGCGGAGATAGAAGCCAACCGCGATTACTATGGTCGAGCCCGCTTCGATGACATCGACTTCCAGATGAGCGCGCAAGGACAGCAGCTGCAAGCACGATTTGTCGAGAGCTACGCTGAAGGCCTCAATGATGAGATCGCGAGCGAACTTGAGTTGCCTGATGCAGCGCCTGTGACTCGCCCTAATGTAGGAAGCGCGAGCGGCGTGGGCGGCTCTGTTCGTCTTGGCGGAACACCAAGCTCTCTCGGGGATCCGTCAGATGGAAGGCAAGAGATCGCAGGCGATGTTAGTCGGAAGCAAAACGAAGGCTCTCGAAGCATCGAGCGGAGACGTGGAAGTCTTGATCGGACCACACGGGATGCACGAGGAGCATCCGCTGAGGCAGCCGATGATGTGAAGAAATGGTAAGCTAGATCAAGCCATCGTAGACGACGACATAAACGATAAATGCGGTCACTGCGAAAGCAGTAAATAAAAGGGCGCGACGCTCCCATGGGTCGGCCCAGGCCTTCTTCCAACGATACTCTGCTCGTCTGTTCTCAGCGATCGCGCGATCAATTTCGCGAAAGCCTTCCCAGTCCTTGTTGTCCTTGGGTGGTGTGTTTTGAGGTCCGCTCATCGCTTTTTCTCCTTCGCGAGAATAGGAGCCCCCCTCTTCTCCACTCTTCCAACTGATCGATTGCACGAAAGTAGCTCAAAACTATCGGGAAAGCGAGTTCGCAAGGCTTGGCCATGTTCACGGAAAGTGAAAGAACACGCGATACTGAAGAGCGGATCATGAGCACGAACGAGCCATCAGAACC
Source organism: Sphingopyxis macrogoltabida (assembly GCF_001307295.1). Classification (NCBI taxonomy): domain Bacteria; kingdom Pseudomonadati; phylum Pseudomonadota; class Alphaproteobacteria; order Sphingomonadales; family Sphingopyxidaceae; genus Sphingopyxis; species Sphingopyxis macrogoltabida. The sequence continues at coordinate 2,764,233 of NZ_CP012700.1, forward strand.
AAACGTCGTCGATTTTCGCGGCGCAGCTGCCCGACAGAAGCGGGACAAGAGGCGCAAACTCTTGCTTCTCGTCGTGGGCGGATTGTTCGCCGGGGTTCTCGGGGGCGTGATCGGGATCAATTGGCCCTTCGGTTCCGCCAGCGCCGAGGCGCGAACCACCCATACCTTTGGCGTATGCGGGATGGTGAGGAAAACCTGCGTTGTCGATGGCGATACAATCTGGCTCGAGGGCGTAAAGATCCGCGTGGCAGACATCGATACGCCGGAAATCTCGCAACCCAGGTGCGACTACGAATACGAACTCGGCATCAAGGCTCGCGACCGGTTGGTTACCTTGCTCAACCAAGGCGAATTCTCCGCGGTTCCGATCGGCAACCGGGACGAAGACCAGTATGGCCGCAAGCTGCGTGTGCTAAAGCGCGACGGACGCTCTTTGGGCGATCAACTGGTTGCCGAAGGTCTTGCCAGGACCTGGACCGGACGCCGGGAGCCATGGTGCTGATGCGTGTCTGGCCGGATAGCGACGAACCGCTGGTGAGCGGCAAGAACGAGTGGAAGCTGAAGCTTGAAGCCTGGCTTCTCGGCATTCCGATCATCCTCTGTATCGCCGCAGCCATCTGGTCGCTGTTTTGACACTCACTCGCGACCAGGAAATTTGGGGAATGGCGCTCTGGGTCGAGAAGCATCACGGCGATGGTGGACATGATTTCATCGATGCGAAGATCGAGGAGCTAGTCCTTGCGACCGAGATGGACGGCGTAAGACTTTGGGAGGAAGTTGCGCGTCGCTTGGAGCAGCTTGGCGAGCGCACTTCCCAATCTTGATTGCATCTCTGCCGTCCGAGCTTTCGACAGACGCGATATAGGCCTCCAGCCGTTCGATTGTTCTCCGGCGCGGCCGGCGGCCCAATCGCAAGTCGAGCACGAATCGCGGATCGCCGACCGCGCGCCTGCCAAAACGAGTCGCGGAAATATGATTATCTTTCAGATGCTTTTCAATCCGTTCAAGCAAGGTCATGTCCTTTTCGCTCCGACTCGCAAATCCCTTGCGTTCTTGTTCTGTTCCTACTAGGATCGTATCCGTGAGTCTAGGAAAATTCCTACGATTGAAATCGAAGGGCCACGTAAATGGAACATGTCAGGGAAGAACTTGATCGGCTGATCACGCAGCGCGGTTATGGCTACGCGTCGATCTCGCGACTGCTTGGTCGTAACCCCGCCTACGTCCAGCAATTCATCAAGCGCGGTTCGCCCAGGAAGCTTGATGACGAGGATCGAAAGACGCTCGCCTGCTTCTTCGGCGTCGATGAGCAAGTGCTCGGCGGTCCGGCCAATCCGGTCACCGACGGCATGGTCGAAATTCCCGTTCTCGATGTCGAAGCTTCAGCTGGCTTCGGCGCGGTCGCCGCCAGCGAGACTGCACATACCCGGTTTGGGTTCGACGAACGCTGGCTGCGACACCTAACTTCGGCGAAGAGCGCCAGCCTGTCGATCGTCGGCGTTAAGGGTGACTCAATGGAGCCAACGTTGAGCGATGGCGATGAAGTTTTGGTCGATGCATCAGATCATGGTTCACGATTGCGCGATGGGATCTACGTCCTTCGCTCTGATGATTCGCTCGTTGTGAAGCGCATCGCGATCAAGCCGGGCGGCAGGCAGATCACCATTGCCAGCGACAATCCGGCCTACCCGACGTGGCGCGACATGGACCGGTCTGAGGTGCACGTTGTGGGCCGGGTCATCTGGTTTGGCCGAGCTTTGTAGAGGCAAAGCTTGGGCCGGTAGCGGAATGTCTGCTTGCAGGTCCTGCGCTGTTCAAAGCAGCCCAGTCCCCTTGATCAACTGAAGTAATTGAATCTCACATGTTTGCTCCCAACTTGTTGAGTGGTGGCAAACAATAAGAACCAGCATTTTGTACCCAAAGCATATCTTAGGCGTTTCAGCTGTGATCCGCCGGGTGCTGACCGTCGCCGCATCAACGCATATTTGATTGATCACGAGAGATTTATCGACGGGGCCTCGATTAGCGATCAGTGCTCCAAGAACAAGTTCTACGGCTCCGATGAAATCTTTGAGGACTTCGTTCAACACTTTGAGGGCCGTTACGGAATTGCGATTGAAGCGCTAGAGGGCAATGGACAAATCTACACAGGCGATATCTCTAGGTTCTTTCTGCTTCAGTATCTTCGAACGCCGCATATGCTCGAGCAACGCAGGAAGACCATAGATCATGCTGAAAATCTAAAGATTGGCGGCATTTCTCGACCAGAGCCAATGAACTTCGTGCAATCAAGAGGGTGCTGTCAGTCTAACGCTAACTCGTCTCCGCCTAGCAGAATGGTCCCCACCCGCGTTCTCGATCAGGCGATAAGGTTTTGCCACTCAGCCAGGGCGGCTGAGCGGCCTTCTTTGTAAGTCTGTCTATCGATGAGGTGGCGGTCTGAGTTGAAGTGATTGTGGACGTTGGCGTGAACTGAAGCGAACTTCTGTAGCGACTTCATTTGCCTGAACCTGAGCATGGCTCGCTCTCGTCTTCGAAACGGCAAGTGGGAGTTCTCCGCTCTGTTGTTCAGCCACCTGCCCACTTCTCTTCGTTCCAGGTTGCCGAGCTCGCGCATCGCTGCTGGGTAAGATTGAAGACCATCCGTGACGATCGCTTCGGCCTTCCCGTGACGCTTCAGCGTCTTCTTGAAGAAGCGAAGAGCGGCTGATTTGTCGCGCTTCTTTGTAACGTAGCTCTCGAGCACTTCGCCTTCGTGATCCACTGCGCGCCACAGATAGTGGGTCTCTCCGTTGATCTTCACAAAGACTTCATCGACGTGCCAGCGCCAGTTGCGAAACCCACGCATTCGGCTGATCCGTTGCCGCTTGATGTCAGCCGCAAACATCGGCCCAAACCTGTTCCACCAGAACCGAACCGTCTCGTGGCAAATATCAATGCCGCGTTCGGCCAGAAGATCTTCAACGTTCCGCAAGCTCAACGGAAATCGGACATACATCATCACCACAAGCCGAATGACTTCTGGTGACGAGTTGAAGCGTTTGAATGGACTGGGCGGTTTGGCTCTCGGCTTGCGGCTCATCCGAGCCAGCTAGCAGCCCTCGCCTGCTGCTGCCACGTTAGTCTGACAGCACCCGAAACGGGTTCTTGGTCGCAGTCATCCGTTCCGGCTAGCAAGCGAGCCGATCAGCGGCCATCCTTTTGACAGTACCCAGGCGACGAGTTGAAGCGCTTGAACGGGCTGGGCGGTTTAGCTCGAGATTTGCGTTTCATGACGGCAAGTTAGCAACCACTGCACTCTCCTGCCACGTTAGTCTGACAATACCCCTGAAGGCACTTCGGTAATTCCTTGGTTTTGCGAGGAGGCACGCCACACGATCCCATGCCGCATCTCTTGCGCCTGTCAAACCATCTCCAGGCTACAGCCTCGCGCTTTTAGTATGGGCAACATTTCTCGATAGGCAGCCGGAGTGCGGGTTAATGGGATATAGGGGTGAAGGTGATGCACAATGTGATATTGCATGCCCATTGTTCCGATATTGCCAACCATTGACCTCCAGTTGCGGGTATTGCCATAACGGCTTTGATCCTTACCGGGGTGATGGGGAACCCATGATAAGAAAAAATGCAGGTAGGAAAGTGCTAGGTGAAAGGGCAACCACCACAATAAAGCCGCCTCCAAGGCATAGCCATTCCAGGCCAATATGCTCAATATTGCCAGGAAACCAAACCGATAAAGAACGGTCAATGTAATCAGGTCAGTGCGGCCAGCATTGGCCAAAGATTTCAAATAGTTTTGCCCATGCGACCCCTTTGGTTGGCGGCCCTGAATGCTGGCCCAAATGGCCGAAAAAGGACCCGGCGCCTTGGTGGAAATATCAGGATCTCTTTCGGAATCATTGGTGAATCGATGATGATCCAGATGCGTTATGCGAAAAACCTGAAATGGATAGACAATCATCCAGCTGGTTGCGTGGCCCAACAATTCATTGAGCCAGCGGTATTTTGAGCCTTTTTGTCCGATAATATCGTGCTGGGCTTCATGAGTAGGCAAGAACACCAGCGAAAGGCAGATGCTTGCAAGAATGAAACCCAGCCACAAAGGAATCACATCAAAAATGACCATTGGCCATAGCGCAATCCATGCAAACAAATTGCCAAAGCCCCAAATCACTATTTCCCAAGGCACATTGCCGCTATGCTTGCGCGCAATTTGATTTTCCAATTTACGCAGCTCAGCGTTGCTAAATGCGCCAAGATCATTTGGCACGGTGACGTTTGAAAATTTGTTCATATCCAGCGCCCTCTAATTTGCGCAAAAATTCCCCACGAACCGCCGATCATCAATCCAAGAGTTGTTTTTGACAGTCCAAATGGCGGCGTAAAAGTCAAGGCTTCCAGAATTTGGATCAAAAGGGGCGACAAGAAAGCGAAGCCAAAAATCAATGGCGTAAACTTGGCTACAATTTGAATTGTCGATTGCATAATTTCCTACCAATCTTGCTATTGGGGTCCGATCGAACAATCTCCAGATCGAAGAATTGCGCCTTCTTTTTCGTCAGATTGACCCAGGCAATCTGCTCTGATCAGTGTGTTTCTTTCTGTTATTCAGCTGCAAATCCTTTTGATAAATGAACGGCGCGGGGTTGTATCGCCAGCATCAGCCCGCCCTATACCACTACGAAACTGAGCGAGCCCAGAGCGCCATAATCCGCTGTGTATTCGCCAATTTCCGCAGGGACAGCACGCCCGCAAGCCCCGGTTAAAAACAAGGTTTGATCGCCAAGTGGGAAACCTCGCATCCCAGCCTCCTGCCACATCCACCGCGCAGCCTCCTCAGGCCCATTCAACGCTTCTTCCAAAGCCGCATGATTGGCGCGCGCGCCATTGCAAACAAGCGTCACCCAAGCTGTGTTGAAACTTGCGCTCCATGGCTGCCAGGCGCCAACAATATAACTCTCGGCGCATAGATTGCAGGCAATCAGACCAGAGGCCGTCATTTCAGATTGCCGGGCAAATTTGGGAAGGACAAACTCAATCGCCGGGGCAATCGAAACCGGAGCGCCCTCCTCGTTGACGAGAAGCGCCGCCTCGCATTCAATAAGCCTGCCTTCAACGTAAGGCAGTTTGCAATTATTGGGCAGCTTTGCATCAGCATAAAGGCTCCCAATCAGGGCGTGATCTATCTGAAAATATTCCTGTGATTTGCGGTTGGTAACGCCAGCCTTGATGCCTCCGATTTCGGCATTTGCTCTGAACCTCGATACTTCGTGTTGAAGCCGATAGGCCTGAGGCAAATCCAATTCTCGATCGAATACGGGCAGTTGTGATTGTTCTGCGATTGCCGATGCCATTGCCTTGGCGAGCGTGATATCAACTAGCATCGCACACTCCGCCTGTCAGTAAACAGTTACTCTGTGGAGCTCTCGCCTATACCCCTCATAACCACCTGTCGCCTTGTGAACGACACTGCGATTGTCCCACATCACCAACATGTTCTTTTCCCATTTCTGTTTATGGACAAATACCTCTGTTGATTGCCAGGCATTCAGCTCAGCAAGAGTGCGCAAGGCTTCGGATTTGGCTACCCCTTCCAAGCCGATAATGTACGCGCCTCCGCCAAAGATTCCGAGCCGTCCTGTTTCAGGATGTTCGAGTATCAAAGGGTGAGTGTGCTGCAAAACACCGCCCTCGTTCGGACTTCTGATGTCCATTGCTCCATGGCTGCTTGTGTCGCCATAAATTCCTTGAGCCGAATAAGTGGCGGCGGAAGAATGTATAGACTTCATTCCTTGCAAACGTATCTTTGCCTCATCGGGAAGCGATTCAAACGAAATTTGCTGGTTAGAAAAATGAGTGTCCCCACCGACTGGAGGGATATCGACACCATACAGAACGGTACCTATTGGTGGGCTCTCCAGAAAGCTCCAATCTGAATGCCAGCCTTCCGCAAATATGCGGTTAGTATCAGTCGCTTCGCGTTTGACGGCCGCAGTATATTTTCGCGCCGGCAGAGGGTTAAAGAATGGGTCTTCACTGAGTTCGCCGAATTGGCGGCAAAATGCTTCTAGCTGGTCAATATCCAACTTCTGATCCGGAAATGCCAATACATGATGAGTGAGCCAAGCCTTGCGTACTTGATCAATTTCATCAGCCGCCAACGACTTGCTTAAATCAAGACCTCGGACAGTTGCCCCACAAGAGGCACCCGAAGGTGTTACTGCTATAGCCATCAAATTATTCCACGATATCTATTCAATTCTCAGGATCCGTGCCGCAAAAAGGGTGTCAGCTTGGAAAACGTGCTGCTGGAGCTCAGCCTGGCTGACTACTTCTTAGAGGCCGAAAACATGTTTTCCCATTCTTTGGAACCCGGCTTGGCATTCCATTTCATATTGTCCGAGAGCACGCTTAGGCCTTCAGAAATTGCCGGTCGCACTTTGATTGTATCGTACCACCGTTTCACATTGGGGTAGTCATCAAGGTTTTGCCCCTGCATCTTGCGCGGTCGGACCCAGGTAAATGTAGCAATATCTGCAATCGAATACTCGTCGGCCAAAAAATCATGGTCAGACAATCGATTGTCTAGGATTTTGTACAGGCGTTCTGCTTCTTTGGTGTAGCGATTGATCGCATATTCAATTTTTTCTGGCGCATAGGTTCTGAAATGATGGGTCTGGCCCAGCATCGGCCCCATACTGCTCACCTGAAAAAACAACCACTGGATAGCTTCTAAGCGCTTGAATTCAGATTTGGGTAGTAATTTCCCTGTTTTTTCCGCTAGATAGAGCAATATTGCTCCACTTTCGAATATCGTAACTGGCTTTCCGCCCGGACCATCGTGATCAATGATCGTAGGCACCTTATTATTGGGGTTGAGTTCAAGATATGCAGGATCAAACTGTTCTCCAGACAGAATATCAATTGGCGTAACTTTGTCCAACAACCCCAGCTCGGCCAGAGTAATAGTTGCTTTGTAGCCATTTGGTGTCGGCCAGAAGAACAGTTCAATCATTGTAACTTTCCAATACTCTAATCAGCCGACCATCTTGAAGTGCGCTGGTCGGTCAAGAATCATGCCAGGATTCATAATCCAATTTGGATCGATCGTGTTCTTCGCACCTGCGAGCATTGCGCGGTACAACGGATCCACTTCTTTGTCGTACCAAGGACGGAAGCTCCTACCCACCGCATGGTGATGCGTAATCGTTCCGCCAAGCTCGGTAAGCGCGTCAGAAGCTACATCTGAAAGTGCCTGATAATCTTCCAAACTCCTGCTGTGATCTGAAGGCGCAACAACTGTATAATATGGCGCCGGGCCATCCGGGTAGAGGAATGAGAAGCGCCGACAAACAATACCGCCGCCTGTGATCTCTTCCTGTGCCTTTTTGAGGCGGCGAATAACTTCGGTATCGATGGATTCGAACTTATCCCAAGTGTACGCGGTTTCGAAGGTAAAGCTAACCACGCCCATCGCTGCACGCGTATGCATCATTCGCGGCAAATAGCGAAACTGCTTGCGCCAGTTGCCTTGAGCCCCGGAACGGCTGGATTGAAGCGCATCGCCGCCCGAGCCAGTTTTGGTTTCAACGCTGCCGCCATGGTCCTTACAAATTTCAATGCCGCGCTCCAACCATGCGTCGACCGGATGATCGGCCGATTCAAAGCCCAACAGCAACACCGATTTAGAGCCATCGCCGGCGCCATAAAATTTGGCATCCTGTTCATCAAGATAGCGCGCATTGGCAGGAAAGAGGCCAGCCTGAGTGATTTCACGAACGGCACCAGCACCTTGATAGAAACTGTCAAAAGTAATGGTTGCATTGGCGCGGAATTTGACCCGCCCCTGAAGGCGCATCCAAGCCTCTGTAATAATTCCCAAAGAGCCCTCAGACCCTATAAACAGGCGGTCTGGATCTGGTCCAGCACCAGAACCAGGCAGGCGACGATTTTCAATTGTACCCTTTGGCGTGACTACACGCAGACTTTCAACCGATTCGTCAATATGGGTCAGGTGTGTGGCATAATGTCCAGAAGAGCGTGTTGCAATCCAACCACCAAGAGACGAGAATTCCCACGATTGCGGAATATGCCGCAAGGTAAGCCCCTTAGGCTTTAATTGTTCTTCCAGCGCTGGGCCTAATATGCCGGCTTGAATCAAGGCGCATCTAGAAACATCATCAACTTCAAGAATCTTGTTGAGATTGCCTAGATCAATAATCACTGCGCCCGGATAGTCTTCTGGACAACCAAATCCGTCGGTCACACTAGAGCCGCCACCAAAAGGAATAGCGGCGTAGCCCTTGTCGCCGCACCAATCCAACACAGCAGCAATGTCTGCCTCATCTTTTGGATAGGCCACAACGTCAGGAGCATTGTCAAAATCGCGGCGGTAAATCTTGGTTAGATCTTTAAAGCTCTTGCCATAGGTATGGAAAACGCGATCCCATTTGTCGGTTGTACAAAATGGCTGCAAAGAAGCCGGAATTTTGATCCGCGGCTCACGGAGCACAAGCTCTTCTAGTGTAGGATCTGGAAGAATAACCGGCTCATCGATATTGAGCCGTTGAGCCACCCTTTCCGCCATCTCTTTGACTTCTGCAGGCGTAATACCTTCATCCTCATAGCCCCAGCTGTGCCATTTCCGTCGCTTTCCGTAGTAACCTGATTCGCCGCTCATTGCGTTTTCCCTTGATTAGGTGATCCAAACTCCGAAGCAGTATTGACGATCCGTCAGCATTCTCCCATTGCCGCCAGCCTTCAATTATTGACATTTTCGATCAATTTGTTAGTCAGGAACCATGCAGAAGACCAATAACAATTTGATAATTAAGCATTTTTCTAGAAAAAGAGAAGCCACCGCCTTGAGGCTATTGCTTGACGTCGCCGACAAACGAGGGGTTTCGACACCACATATTCTTGAAGGCACTCAAGTGACTGAAGCTGACCTGAGCGACCCCTATTTTGAAATCGAGGCCTGGCAAGAGCTAGTGGCAATTCAGAATCTGGTAGAGAGAGATGGTGACGCATCCCTTGGTATAATGTCTGGATTGCAGCAGCATCTAACATGCTATGGCATTCTTGGTTTTGCCATGATGTCTTGTCGAAACCTTCTGCATGCGTTGGAGATTGCAGGGAAATTCAACAATATCTCTCTTTGGATAAATGACGTGGATGTAGCCAGGCACGGTGACACGATAAAATTTCTTATTCTGGGCCATAGATTGCCCGAGTATTCGCAGAATTTTCTTGCAACCAGAGGCATGGCAGCATTGGTGGTATGGGTGAACGAATTGATTGGACGGGCGGTCATGCCTGTCACTTGCACATTCAAGATACCCAAGCCTGTCGATGCTCAGGAATTTGAAAAATGTTTTGGGCAGGGAATTCAGTTTGGGGCCAAGCAATATTCGATATCTTTCGAAAGATCGGTGTTTGCCGAGCCATTGAAATTTAGGAATAGATGGACGCGAATGCGGTTGGAAAATGAACTTGAAACAACGTTGGAAAAAAGACGTTCCACCGTAAGCAACAAGGTCAGAGACTTATTGTTAAATCTGTCGGATCAGAAATTGTCCACTGAACCAGCTGTCTGTGCTGCCCTTGGACATTCGACCAGCACGCTGCGCCGCAGGTTGCACGAGGAAGATTGCACATTTCGGCAGATACAGTCGGAAGTGATACATGAACGCGCCAGTCAAATGCTGCTGTCATCAACCATGACAATTGATCAGATAGCATATGCGCTGGGCTATTCAGAATCGGGCAGCTTTGGTCGCGCATTTAAGCGTCAGGCTGGGTGCTCTCCTGGAGCATGGCGTAAGAAACACACGCGTAAATTTAGCTAATTCATTCGAACAATTTGACTTTGTCTAGTCGCTTCGATCGACAGTGTTATCGGTACAAATTTGAGCGAAAATGACGACAGAAACCCGCAAAATGTCAATGACCAAATCTACACAGACATTCTAGCCTATTTTTAAGTGATAGCCAGTTCAGCTGCTTTATATAGTGGCAGATGCCATGTTCTTTGTTGGACTGATGGCCTTGCCCTCGCGCTAAAATAGGAAACTTGGAATGAAGAGGTTTGACTATGTTGTGGTAGGCGGGGGTTCAGCGGGCTGCACAGTAGCAAGCCGACTCTCGGAAAATGGAGAGTACTCAGTTGCACTCCTTGAGGCAGGCGGAACTCATAATAATCCACTCATTTCGATTCCATTCAATTTTGCTTTTACCGTTCCCAAGGGCTCTCACAATTGGAGTTTTGAAACGGTACCGCAACCTGGATTGAATGGGCGAATTGGCTACCAACCTAGAGGAAAAGTTTTGGGCGGCTCCTCGTCCATCAACGCTATGGTCTATATCAGAGGGGCCAAAGAGGACTACGATAACTGGCAAGCATTAGGGAACAGGGGTTGGTCCTATGAAGACGTACTGCCCTTTTTTAGAAAAGCACAAAACAGGCAAAAAGGCGCTAATGAATTTCACGGCATTGGTGGACCGCTAAGCGTATCTCCACCTCGCAGTCCCAATCCACTGAACGATACCTTTATCCAAGCAGGCGTGGAGTGCCAGATCCCACGCAATGACGACTTCAATGGTGCGACGCAAGAAGGTATTGGATTTTATGAATTGACTCAGGACAATGGGCGGCGTTGCTCAACCGCTCATGCTTACTTAACGCCAGCGAAAAATCGAGAAAATCTCACCATTTTCAAACGCTCCATTGCGGAAAAAGTAATGATCGAAAATGGACGCGCAATAGCGGTTAGAGCAAAAATCGATGGGCGGGCTCAGATAATCAGGGCGAACAAAGAGGTTATCCTATCTTGCGGTGCGTTTCAGAGCCCGCAATTATTACTGCTTTCTGGTATTGGTCCAAAATCCAAACTGGAAGAGCACAAAATCGATCAGGTCCTCGAACTTCCTGGAGTCGGTGAAAATCTGACTGATCATTTAGACTACAGTTTAATCTATGAATCAGATAGCGAATATTGCTTAGGAAGAAATGCCCGCTCAGTATTTCGTGTTGCTATGAATCAACTTCAATATCTGATTTTCAAGCGCGGTGTGATGACCACAAATTTTAACGAATCTGGGGCCTTTTACTACACTAATCCTGAAGAACCCTCTCCTGACATTCAACTGCACTTTGCCTTTAGCATGGTCGACCAGCATGGTCTGAAGAAACATGGGCGTGGCGGCTTCACCTGTCACATTTGTGTCCTGCGTCCGAAGAGCGTTGGCAGTGTAAAACTGGCAGATGCGAATCCGAATTCTCCACCTTTGATTGACCCGGCATTTTTAAAGGATGAGCGCGATCTTGATACAATGTTAGCTGGGGTGAAACAGGCTCAACAAATCATGCAAGCTCCGTCATTTGATGCACATAGAGGAAAGGCGCTCTACGCTGGCGCAAGCAACGATGACGAGGAGCTAAAAGAAGACATCCGCAACCGAGCCGACACGATTTATCACCCCGTTGGTACATGTAAAATGGGCCCAGATAGCGATCCGAATGCTGTTGTCGATCAGAGGCTAAGGGTGCGAGGAATCAAGAGTTTGCGAGTTATTGATGCCTCGATCATGCCAAAAATAGTTTCCGGAAATACAAATGCCCCATCGATCATGATTGGCGAAAAAGGCGCCCATATGATCTTGGAAGATGCTTGATCCATTCGGGACAAGACTCTTCTCTATTTGCAAAACGCAGTTGAACGAAAACGCTCTATTTCGAAATATTTCGTTGGTTTTTCGTAGGATGGCGCAACATTTTTCGAGCCGCATATTGGAATTGATTATTTCTGATCCGAACAGGTTTGTGACCCTCAATGCGAATCTTGGATGAATTGGTCGAAGATTTGTTTCATTCGGCTCTGTCTATCAAGTGCCGAATTTGTGCAAAGTCGATGTCCAAAGCGATAGGATTTTTGGAAGGAAACCGAGATGGATCGGACTGATGCGATTTCGAAATTGACTGCTCGAGGTGAGCAATTCGAGCTTCAGGATATTACGATCAATGGGAATGTGTGCAAATGGTTTGTAAACGCCCCGAGCACTTTGCCGCAAATGATCAAAGAATCGATCAGCGACCAAACTTTTTACGTTTATAAAACAGAACGATACACATTCAATGAAATGTATCAGCGGGCCTCGAGCTTGGCTGCCGAATTGATCGAAAAATATGGTATTTCGCCTGGAGATAGGGTCGCCATTGGCATGCGCAATTATCCAGAATGGCCAATCGCATTTACAGCGATCACATCAATCGGGGGCATCGTAGTCGCGCTGAACGCCTGGTGGGAATCCGATGAGCTCGAATACGGACTGAATCACACCGGAACAAAAGTTGCAATTGTTGATCAAGAGCGGCTTGACCGTATAATTGGAAATGACCGCTTGAATGAAATGCACCTCATCTCGGTTCGATCCGAACCTGAAGAGAGAGCCCAACCGATCGAACCTCTGCTAAGTCGCAAAGTCGATATGCCAGAGGTTGAGCTGGGACCGGACGATGATGCCGTAATTCTGTTTACATCTGGATCAACAGGTCATCCTAAAGGTTCAGTGTCCACCCATCGAAATATCCTCGCCTCATTACTGTCATGGGAACTTGATTTAACTTGCATGGCGGTTTTGAAAGGCAGGACGAAATCTAAAAAAAATGGCAGCAAAGCGTATACCGATTCGACGCTATTAGGGATGCCGCTATTTCATGTGAATGGTTTATTGGCAGTCTTACTAGCCAGTTACCGTAAACAGCGAAAAGTGGTTGCCATGTACAAATGGGATCCCATGCGCGCGGTTGAGCTGGTTGAACGCGAGAAAATAATCAGCTTTGTCGGCACTCCGGCCATGACGGGAGATATCATGCTGGCTGCCCAAGACACTGGTCATGATGTCGGAAGTTTGTTGGCCGTTGGCGGGGGCGGTGCTGCGCGCGCTGAATCGCAGGTCAAGGGCCTTGATGACACATTCAAAAATGCTAAGCCTGGTACCGCCTGGGGTATGACCGAGACCAATTCCATCGGCACATCTATCGTAGGCGATGATTATCTGAGCAGGCCATCGAGTTCCGGTCGCGTCAGCGCGGTTCTTGAATTGGGGGTGGTTGATGATGGCGGAAATTTTCTTCCATCAGGAGAGCGCGGAGAATTATTGATCCGAGGCACTTCAGTTATTCACAAATATTGGGAACGCCCAGACTCCATTGATGATTTTCTAGAAGATGGTTGGTTCCGAACTGGAGATATCGCATATATTGATAAAGAGGGCTTCTTGTATGTCGTCGACCGACTGAAACAGATCATCATTCGGGGTGGTGAAAATATCGGTTGCGCCGAGGTGGAATCGGCAATGTTAAACGATCCGGCAATTATTGAGGTCAGCGTTTACGGCGTAGCCGACCAAAGGCTGGGCGAGGATGTTGCGGCGACAATATATGTTGATCGGGAAGTAGACGTCGACGCCATAAGATCAAATCTGAAGCTCAAGATTGCCGGTTTCAAAATCCCAAAGCACATCCGGGTCACAACCGAGCCATTGGTTCGTATCGCGTCCGGTAAGATTGATAAGAAGACGATCCAAAAAGATCATCAAAAACTCCTAGATTTGGAGTGACGCAGATGAATATTCCAGGCTGTCACAATGTGACTGATTTTCATCGTCTCGCCCAGCGTCGAATTCCATTTCCAGTGTTCGATTATTTTGACGGCGCGGCCGAGTATGAAATCACGCGATGGCGCAACAGAGAGGCTTATGAGAGCTGCGACTGTTCCCCGTCAGCGTTCATGAGACAGATTAGCGGTTGAAGTTTAGGAGGGTTTTGGTTCTCGTCGTAGTGACGAAGGAACGAACATGAGAACCAAAAGTCGAGGTCGAAGCGCCCTGCCGAGTAGGTTGTAGCTTGAGCAGTGGAATCGCTAGGATGTATTCGCTTTGCGCCAACGACCGGGTGCCATTCCACCGACCCGTTTAAAAGCTCGACAAAAACTACCTGCTTCAGAGTATCCAAGCGTGTAAGCGATCTGCTCTAATGTCATGGTTGATGATAATAAGAGCTGGCAAGCACGTTCAAAAATAACTTCGGACTGGATTTGTCGAAAATTTGTTTCTTCTGTATGCAAACGACGCCTCAGAGTACTCATTGAGCACCCTAAAGCTCGACAAATTTCTGGCTCAGTGGACAGCTTTTCATTTGACATCTGCAGAAGCATTTGTTAGCGTCCGCGCTCGTGGTGTAATTTCCGGTGTAGGCGATGGTGTATTCCGGGGTGGGGCATGCCCCACCCCGGAATGCGGCGTCGCTGGTGGCCACCGGGTTCATCGTTATGGTGGAGTTTGCACACTTCAACCGTGACGAAGAGGAGTTCCCGATGACCGAGGACAGATTACTGATCGAAGAGCTGGCTGCAAAGGGCGGCCAACCGGATTTTTTGCGCACCATCGCCGAGAACGTGCTGCAGCTGATCATGGAGGCCGACGTTGATGGCCTGATCGGCGCGGGTCGCCACGAACGCAGCAGCGAGCGCGCGACCTGGCGCAACGGCTATCGCGACCGTTCGCTGGATACCCGGGTAGGCACGCTGAACCTGAAAATCCCCAAGCTGCGTGCTGGGTCCTATTTTCCGGGCTTCCTTGAGCCCCGCAAGATGGTCGAGAAAGCGCTGGTTGCGGTGATCCAGGAAGCGTGGATCGGCGGGGTCAGCACCCGGCGGGTCGATGAACTCGTCCAGGCCATGGGCATGACCGGCATCTCCAAGTCCACCGTCTCCAAGCTTTGCAAGGACATTGACGAGCGCGTCCATGCCTTTCTGAAACGCCCGCTCACCGGCGAATGGCCGTATCTCTGGCTCGATGCCACCTATCTCAAGGTACGCGAAGGCGGGCGGATCATCAGCGTTGCCGCAATAATCGCCATGGCCGTCAACACCGAGGGCCGGCGCGAGATCGTCGGCCTGCATATCGGCCCCTCGGAAGCGGAGGTCTTCTGGTCCGACTTCCTGAAGGACCTTGTTCGGCGCGGTCTTACCGGCGTGAAGCTGGTCATCTCCGATGCTCACGAGGGCCTCAAGGGCGCGATCACCCGCGTCATGGGCGCCACCTGGCAGCGCTGCCGGGTGCACTTCATGCGCAATGCCCTGTCCTATGTGCCCAAGGGCCAGAACACTGTCGTCGCCGCCGCGATCCGCCAGGTCTTCCTGCAGCCCGATCAGAAAAGCGCAACGCAGGTCTGGCGACAGGTCGCCGACCAGTTGCGCACCCGTTGGCCCAAGCTCGGCGCCTGCATGGACGAGGCCGAAACCGACGTGCTCGCCTACACCGGCTTCCCCACCCAGCACCGCACGAAGTTACACTCAACCAATCCGCTCGAGCGGCTCAACAAGGAGGTCAAGCGCCGCGCCGACGTCGTCGGAATCTTCCCGAACGAAGACAGCATCATCCGCCTCGTCGGGGCTGTGCTGATGGAGCAGAACGACGAGTGGCAGCTCCAGCACCGATACATGCAGATCGAAGGCATGGCCGAACTCAACCAACCCATGATCGAGGAGGAAAATCAGCCCCTACACATCACCGCCAAAGCCGCCTGACGATGGCCCACGGCCACAGCCGAAATTACACCACCTTGACGGACGCGACCAAGCATTTCCTTGACTCTGTTTTTTGTACTTGAGTGGCGCCTTTCAAGGGTGTTGCTCAGCTTGTCCTCTAATCTCATGCGTGACCAACGGTCATCGAATTTCAATTGCATACGAAACAAGCTGCGATTGAATGAAATTGAATAGTTTTTCTGCCCAAATAGCGTTTCTGTTCCAAACGCCTTTCCAACCTCATCCATATTGTCCGGTCTATCGTTCTTGAATGAAGTTTGGCATGGATATACTTCGGAATTGGTTAACTCTTGGACCCAGGTAACCAGGGCAGCCATGCCTCTTGTAGCTAGAAAGTGTTGACTGAATGGTGGCAGCTTGTGCCCAAGAATCACGAATTTGATGGTGTCAGGATCTCGGACAACGGAAACTTCGTTGATCCACAAAGATATCTTGTAGAATTTGGCGCCAATCGTTAGCGCTTGTTCCAGCGTGCGGCTAGCCATCATGGCGAAACCTAGTGTTCCATAACAGGTCAGGTGTTGGCGCATTCCCAAAATCACGCCGTTGGCAGGATCATCGTCTATCTCCAGCAAGTTTTGAATTGCTCGGAGTTCTTGCCAGACCTGAATTTCGCAATATGGGTCTTCAATATCATCCAGATCTAATTCCGTTCCTTTCAGGATTTCGAGGGCTGGAATGTCGTGTTCGCGCGCGAAATCAACAAGGAGTCTCAACGATGTAACTTGTCGAATATCTGAAAATTCTTTTTTGTATGAGATGTGGGTCATTTTCGCGTCACCAAAGTTGAGACCACTTGTCTCCGATTGGAGCGGCAATGACAAGACTTCACCTGACTTCGGATCGATGAACTGGGCCATAGGCGCTGACGGGGAACATTGAGATTGAAGACATTGAAGTGAATAGCGCCTAGTGATCTAGACGCCTTCATTGTTTGTTTTTTGCTGTCGTTCGAAGTTCACAGGTGACAACATGGGGTTTGTGGCGTGCTTTCGCACGGGGTTATAGAATTTCGATGTAGTCGAACTCATCCTGCCGAGCTTCTGCGCGGGTTTTTTATGTCCGCCTTCGGATCCGTTCGCGTTTGAGCAGGTTAAGGAAGCTCTCAGCGAACGCATTATCATGGCAGTTCCCGCGCCTGCCCATTGAGTGCTTGAGATTGTGGGCATGGAGGAGCCAGGTTCATTCGCGGGAGATAAACTGTGAGCCCTGATGGAGTGGATCAGAACTACGTTCTTCGGCTTTCTGCGCCACACCGCTATCAGCAGTGCCTGGCAGACCAGATCAGCGGTCTGCCGACTTTGTATCTGCCAACCAACCACCGCCGTGAATAGAGATCGATCACCACTGAGAGGTAAGCGAAGCCCTCATGCGTTCTGATGAAGGTGGTGTCTGTTACCCATGCTGCGTCGGACGCTGACACTGCAAACTGGCGATCCAACGTATTGTCGATCACAACTGATGGCGTGCCACAATAGCTGTCTGGACGCCGCTTATAGCCAACTTGAGCTTTGATCCCGGCTTGCCATGCAAGGCGAGCCACACGGTTGGGACAGCTCTGCTCACCCTGATCAAGCAGAACATCATGCAGATGCGGTTGCCGTACACCCTGCCACTCTTCCCGTGCCTCGTGGATGAGCTTGGTCTGTCGGGCATCTTCCTGCGCCCTCTGAATCAACTTATGAGACCTGACCCTGGCTGGGAAGTGTCTCGGGATCGACGCTGGAGCCAGACATGCAACGGTTCCTAACAACGAATCACTTCGCAGGCAGCGACCGCGAGCAGTTGAATTGGCTGATGGGCTTCTCGCGCCTGAACATGAGGCCTGTAGCAGCCCGCAATAGCCGAGGTTCTTGTCTGAATTTTCCAATCCAAGGGAGATCCCGGCCGCGCACGAAGTTGAATGAATCTGTCAAAAAACTGACTTCAATGGCAATAGAATAGGTTCGTCGACCCGTTAACTTCTGGTGCTCAAACTGATTTCTGAGGGCATTGAATCATGACTGAGCAAGCTGGCTACTATGGTAAGAGGCGCAAATGGCATAGCTGGGGATACGAAGACGAGGTCATTTCCCAGGCTGAGGTCAAGGAAATGGCCGTTCGCGTTGGCAAACGCCTGGGCATTGATGAGCCGGTGGTCTTGTCTGATCCAACGCTCGAGGAAATCGAGTTGAGGGAATCGCGGATCTCCATCCCTGCTTCCTTGTCGTCTTTTTGTAATTCAGACAAATGGGATCGCGTTTCTCATTCCTACGGCAAGAGCTTCAAGGACCTGACGCGCATTTTTCGGCGAGATTTTACCAATCCGCCTGATGTGATTGCCTATCCTCGCAACGAGGCCGAGGTTGCCGCAGTTTTGGATTGGTGCGGTGATAATGGCTATGCGGCAATTCCATATGGCGGCGGATCAAGTGTCACGGACGGCTTTACTGCCCCGGAGGATTGCGACGGTTCGGTAATTATCGATTTGGGGAACATGAACCAGGTGCTGGAGGTTGACCCGGTCTCCCGCTGCGCACTTATCCAGGCAGGTACGCTTGGGCCTTCGCTTGAAGATCAGCTAAAGCCGCACGGCCTCACATTGAGACATATTCCGCAATCCTGGGAGTTTTCATCGCTTGGCGGCTGGATTGCGACGCGTTCTTCGGGCCACTATGCTACCCACCTTACCCATATTGACGATATGGTGCAGAGCCTCAGGGTCGTAACGCCGCGCGGAACGATAGAAAATCGCAGATTGCCGGGATCAGGTGCCGGCCCGGATCCCGACCGCCTCTTTATCGGTTCTGAAGGCTCGCTCGGGATTATCACACAGGCATGGATGAAGCTTCAGGGGCGAGTGGTCTTCCGGGCGAATGCGACCATCACCTTTGACACGTTCTATCAAGGTGCCGCAGCCATTCGGCAGATCACACAGGCAGGCCTGTTTCCTGCGAATTGTCGTTATCTGGACGCGCAAGATGCCCAGTTTTATGGCGCTGGTGATGGCACAAAATCTGTGCTGCTGCTTGGCTTTGAATCTGCGGATCATCCCGTGGATGTCTGGCTGGAGCGCGGCGTTGAAATTTGCCAGGACCACGGCGGTGAAGTCGTGACCAAGACCGGATCGGGCGGCGATGCCTTGAAGTCAAGCCGCAGCGGCGCGCAGGGGAATTGGCGCGAGCAATTCCGTTACCTGCCGCGATTGATGCATACGCGCGCTGCGATGGGCGTGGTCAGCTTTACCTTTGAAACGGCCTATACCTGGGACAAATTCGAAGCCGTGGACACGGAAATTATTCGCCGGGTCAGCGAGGCGCAAAAAGCGCTGACCGGCGGTGGCATTGTTTGCCGCAGATTCTCCTTCCTCTATCCCGATGGGCCGGCGCCCTATTATTCCGTCGTTGCGCCTTCCACGCACGAGACGAGCCTTGAACATTACCAGGCGCTTTCCGACGTGGCTTCTGATGCGATATCGGAGCTTGGCGCGACAATCACGCACCACCATGCGGTCGGACGCAGCTTCCGTCCGTGGTACGACAAGGAAGTGGACCCGCTTTTCCGGGATATGTTGGCTGGCGCAAAGAATGCTGTTGATCCAGATTGGATTATGAACCCGGGAATGCTTCTCGACCGTTCGAATCATCTCAAGATCGTCGGATAAGGGGAGCAGGTCGCACGCTATGATCGAACTGTTTTTCTGGCCTACTCCCAACGGATACAAGGCGACGATTGCTTTGGCGGAATTGGGATTGCTTGGCAAAGTTACGCCAATCAATATTCTGGCCGGTGAACAGTTCGATCCGGCATTTCTTAAGATCAGTCCAAACAACAAGGTTCCCGCCATCATCGATCACGATGGTCCAAATGGCGAGCCGGTTGCGATATTCGAATCTGGCGCCATATTGCTCTACCTGGCTGAAAAGACCGGAAAGCTTCTTCCCAAGTCTGAAGTGAAAAGGCTGGAAGCCCTGCAATGGCTTTTCTTCCAGGTGAGTAGCATGGGGCCGATGCTCGGGCAGGCACACCATTTTAGAACATACGCGCCCGAGAAGATCGAATATGCGGTAGACCGCTACACACAAGAGGCCGCTCGCCTTTACAAAGTGCTCGATAACCGGCTGGCGGATCATGAATATCTGGCGGACGAATTTTCGATAGCCGATATAGCTACGTTCACATGGGTCAGGCCCCGAAAAATGCAGGGCCAGGACCTTGAAGATTATCCAAATGTGAAACGTTGGTATGACCAGATCAAGGTTCGCCCGTCTGTCTCTGAGGGCCTGAGTGTTCTGTCCGACAAGATGAAATGGCAAGCTAAGCCCGGTTCCAAGGAATGGAAATCGATGTTCTCCGGCTCGGAGAAAAAGTCAGATTGATCGGTCGGGCTTGCAATGCCTGCAATGAATTGCCCGAGAATCGCCCCACCGACGAGTTCGGGATTGTGAAGCAGGCAAAGTTGCCGGTCACGGCGACATTGATGATTCATCGGCATTCGGACAGAAGCCCATGATTTCACATCATATTTTTGAACAGGATTTGCCGCGATGCCTTATATCAATGTCCAGTTTACCAAGGGCGCTACCAAGGAAGCCAAGCGAGAGATCGTAAAAGGTGTCACAGATTTAATGGTGGAGCACCTCGGTAAGAGGCCCGAGCACGTCCATGTCGTGATTCAAGAAGTTGAATTTGAAGATTGGGGGTTCGCCGGAAAACTCGTTGCGGAGCTGTCAGACTAACTGTACCTGATTGAAAATTGGACCCAATTGGGTGCTGTCAGACTTGCTACAGCTCGTCTCCGATTGACAGAGCCATGGCAAGGTCGCGCTGAGATTAGGCAGCAAGAAACTGCCACTCGCCAAAATCGGCCGTTACTCGCTAATCTAACTCAGCTTCACCAGCAGCAGCTACTGCGTTCGGTGTGCCCTCCCATTTCCCATATTCCCCCACGTGACCAGTTATTTCGCCGGTTCGTTCTGAAGGGCTTTTCCAACGTCTTTCCAACGGATCTCCGCGCCCTCGCGGCGAAGGATCCCTCATTCTGGGTAGCACTAAGTCTCAGCCTCGACTGACGATCGTGCAATCGCAATGGCCTCTTCAAATCTTACTCTTGTCGGCTGGCGAAGCCGCGCCAGTTTGAATGCTTTGGAGTAGTGCGCGAGTATGTCTTCGGTTGATTTCTTTGATCGGATTCCGGGCAGCGCCAAGCTGGCCAACTCGATCAATGGGATATCCCGATGCGATCTCCAGTCGGATCGTGAGGGCCTCAAGGGTACGATCATATGTGGGCTCGAATGCTTGGGAAAAAGGACAAGGCGATTTCCGTCATACGCCCGACGGCACTCAGCTGGGATCGCCGAAACAACTCTCTCCTGAATAATCCGTCCCGCCTTTTGCTTCCCATGCGCACGGGCGACCCGTTCGACGACAAGGTCGAGATAGACGGGCCCCTCACGTTCGATGACCTCCTCGACGATTGTTTCGAGACGTCGCTGATATGCATCTTCATAAAGCAGATCGCCATCACCTTCAGGCACTGAAAGTTCGGAAAATTGGTACTCTTGGCCCACCTCGTGAGGAGGCAAACGATAAACCGTTTCATGCGGTTGCCGTGATTGATCACTCGAAATGTGCGTCTCATCTTTACCGCATGAGGATGTAAGCTGGTGCAGCCCCCTGCCTCGACTTTCGACCAAACCGCGCGAATGCAAAGAGTTGCTCCGGGATGGGGAGAGCGCGTTGTTTACAAGCTCCTCCCACCTCTCCTCATGCGGCCTGAAAGCCGCAGGTGCGCGGTCTGCTGACGACAGCGGGAGGTGGTCAGGCAACGCTTTCTTCAACTGGGAATTACTCCAGACTTGTCCATCTGACATCAGCTGCAAGATCTGCTCTTGAACCTGAGCTTCAGTAACCCGAGCGGAGTCCTGCTCCTCATCGTCAGAAGGCACAACGGTAGCAAGTTCTTCGCTCGAATGGTCTGCTTGGCCCTCACAATTCTCAACGGGTTCAGTAGGTAGATCGACTTCGTCTTGCGCGTCATCCTCAGTCGAGTCAGAGGAACGCCAAGCTCTTAGTTCTACATGTCGACTGGTCCACTCATCTGAACCGCCAACTGGCTGGATACCACGCTCGGATAGGAACCCGACCAGTTCCTCCATCACCTGTCTTTGATCCCTGACGAAACGAGATGCGAAGCACCTCCAAACTGTCCAACCAGCCCTTTCCAAGATGCGCTGCCGGTTCATGTCGGAGGCCCAACGATCAGGTCCGTGATATCGGTCGCCATCGCATTCGATTGCGACGCGGCGGTCATTCTCACCTTCGACCACGAGGTCGATCCTAAAATCGCCTACTTTGACTTGGGTGTCGACTCTATAGCCTCGCTCAACCAACAGATCGTACATCTCGCGCTCAAAATCGGACTCGCACTTTTCCCGCCGGTCCTTGGCCTCTTGACCATCAGACGGGAAGGGCATCCGGAAATGGTCCAGCAGCGCGCGGCGAAGCTGATCGGCATGTCCAAGGGCTTCAACGTCTACTGAGCGAACCAAATACGTTCGATCACATGCTCGCGAAAGGGCGACGTTGAAGCGTTGCTCAAATCGGACTCCCGACAGAGCGCTACCACCCGCTTGAGCAACCAACGATATGAACATGATGTCTCGCTCGTCACCCTGAAAAGCTGTGGGATCGCCCACGCGCAGGTGGTGCTGTTCGATCACCTCTGGTCCGAGTTTTTGCTCGATCAGGCCATAAATGTGAGCTGCCTGCTTTTGACCCAATAGGGTTGTTACGCCGATTGTCCGCGTTGCCATCTTTGGGTCGGATGCGATTCTCTCAATCTCTTCGACGATATATGCCGCTTCCGGAGGATTAATGTCTCCCTGTCGATATCCGGGTCGCGTCCGTCAAGGTGGTGTAATTTCGGCTGTGGCCGTGGGCCATCGTCAGGCGGCTTTGGCGGTGATGTGTAGGGGCTGATTTTCCTCCTCGATCATGGGTTGGTTGAGTTCGGCCATGCCTTCGATCTGCATGTATCGGTGCTGGAGCTGCCACTCGTCGTTCTGCTCCATCAGCACAGCCCCGACGAGGCGGATGATGCTGTCTTCGTTCGGGAAGATTCCGACGACGTCGGCGCGGCGCTTGACCTCCTTGTTGAGCCGCTCGAGCGGATTGGTTGAGTGTAACTTCGTGCGGTGCTGGGTGGGGAAGCCGGTGTAGGCGAGCACGTCGGTTTCGGCCTCGTCCATGCAGGCGCCGAGCTTGGGCCAACGGGTGCGCAACTGGTCGGCGACCTGTCGCCAGACCTGCGTTGCGCTTTTCTGATCGGGCTGCAGGAAGACCTGGCGGATCGCGGCGGCGACGACAGTGTTCTGGCCCTTGGGCACATAGGACAGGGCATTGCGCATGAAGTGCACCCGGCAGCGCTGCCAGGTGGCGCCCATGACGCGGGTGATCGCGCCCTTGAGGCCCTCGTGAGCATCGGAGATGACCAGCTTCACGCCGGTAAGACCGCGCCGAACAAGGTCCTTCAGGAAGTCGGACCAGAAGACCTCCGCTTCCGAGGGGCCGATATGCAGGCCGACGATCTCGCGCCGGCCCTCGGTGTTGACGGCCATGGCGATTATTGCGGCAACGCTGATGATCCGCCCGCCTTCGCGTACCTTGAGATAGGTGGCATCGAGCCAGAGATACGGCCATTCGCCGGTGAGCGGGCGTTTCAGAAAGGCATGGACGCGCTCGTCAATGTCCTTGCAAAGCTTGGAGACGGTGGACTTGGAGATGCCGGTCATGCCCATGGCCTGGACGAGTTCATCGACCCGCCGGGTGCTGACCCCGCCGATCCACGCTTCCTGGATCACCGCAACCAGCGCTTTCTCGACCATCTTGCGGGGCTCAAGGAAGCCCGGAAAATAGGACCCAGCACGCAGCTTGGGGATTTTCAGGTTCAGCGTGCCTACCCGGGTATCCAGCGAACGGTCGCGATAGCCGTTGCGCCAGGTCGCGCGCTCGCTGCTGCGTTCGTGGCGACCCGCGCCGATCAGGCCATCAACGTCGGCCTCCATGATCAGCTGCAGCACGTTCTCGGCGATGGTGCGCAAAAAATCCGGTTGGCCGCCCTTTGCAGCCAGCTCTTCGATCAGTAATCTGTCCTCGGTCATCGGGAACTCCTCTTCGTCACGGTTGAAGTGTGCAAACTCCACCATAACGATGAACCCGGTGGCCACCAGCGACGCCGCATTCCGGGGTGGGGCATGCCCCACCCCGGAATACACCATCGCCTACACCGGAAATTACACCACGAGCGCGGACGCTAACGATATCCGTCTTCAATTCGAACGTCGATCAAGGGAGGATCAAGCCGTTCCGAAGCAGTCGGTAGCCGCAGAGGATTCAGCCTGTGATTGTAGAACTGCGCCTTGGAAAATTCGATGATGGGCGCGACACAACGGAAATGTTCGGTAAGCATGATCGCCCCACCGGCGAAGACCACCTTGCCAAGATCGTACAGCGATTGTTCCTCGCGTAGCGAAGCCCGATAATCGGGGACTTGCCCAGAAAGGTGTCGTACCGCGAGTTCATCTGCACGCGTCTGGTCGCGTCCGACAAGGTCCGGACTGACCTGCTTATCATCGCCAACGATGAGGATTGTCTTGGCCCGTAGTAGGGCGGGTAATGCCGCTACCGTCGATTGCGATGCTTCGTCAACGATCACGAGATCGAAGAGTCCCAAATCTGCTGGAAGGGACTCTGAGACCCGGTAATGCGGCATAATCCAGCATGGCAAAGCGCCCTTGGCGCGATCGGATGCCTCACGCGCCTGGCGCCTGTATCGGCCAGCACGTTTCCCAGTACCTCGTCCAATTCTTCGAACTGCATCTGCATAGGCGGCAAGTGCCGCCTTGACCCCATCACTAGCCTTCTTGCTGAGCTCCAACCAGGTTCGCAGTTCAATCGAGCGTTCGTATGCTCGTTTGAGGAGAACCTCCTTCTCGCTGCGATCAGTGCCGAGTTCCCTAAGGCGGTGATGCTTGTCGTTCGTATCCAGCCACCCCTCTAGGCGACGAAGACGCCAACGGTTTTCCCAATCACCGGGTAGAAGTTCGTCCTCAACACCATTGACCGGATTGGACCTCAAGCGCCGAGCCCATTTTGGCGCACCTGACATCTCAATGAGGTCTGTCACCTCCGCAATCTTCGCGAAAGCGTCGTGTTTCCCTTTTACTTCTCTCAGACGCGTAATGAACGAATTCCACGCTTCTGCCAGTGCATCAATTGATACTTCCGGGCTGCCCAAACGCGTAGCCGCCAGGGCACGAAGCTCCGCGCTGATTTCGTATTCACAGGGCTCTAGCTCGGAGAGGAGAGAGGTCCGCAAACCTTCAGCATCAGCCAATCGATATCGCAGAAGATGAGCATCGACGGCTTCAAGCAGACCGCGAATTGCCTGCTGATCACCATCCCGCAACGCAGGGGACGAAACAAAAGTAGCATCGACCGCAGCATGGATCTCTCGACGACTTGCGATCAATGTATTAGCAGCGTCAATATGATCGAACTGGCGTCTTGCGAGTTGCGCCACGCCCAACTCTTGTCCTTCCAGACGATCACCGATCCCGCCAGCCACCACGTTGTTCCACGCTGTCTGAAATCGCCGAATTGAAGCCCGTGCTGTAACAAATCGTTGAACGTCGCTCCATTCGTCGGCAGTTGAAGCTGGTTCGCCCAATACAGTGACCTCACCCAGCTGAGCCTTGAGTTTGGAAGCGAATAACCCGCCAACGAGCCCGACTGCCGGTTTACCTTCGGCCTCTTTCTCAATCGCAACAAGAAACTTCGGATCGCTAAGCGCTTCTTCCGGCACGAAAACCGGTCTGGTCAGGAAGTATTGATACTCGGCTCCAAGCCTTAAAGCCTCTTCGCGCAAGCTCTCCAACGCGGTTAGACGGTCGTCCGGTCCGGTTTGCCCAAGACAAAGAAGCAGCTCATCAGTCCATGCAAAGGGTGCCCCTGATACCCGTTGCTCCTCTGCAGATAGTGACTTCAGTTTTGCCGTCAGGTCTCGCAGGCGCGAAACAGTGTCATCCCGGTCCTCTCGCAAAGCCGGAAGTTCGCCCTTGCTTATCCTCTCCCTTATCTGCTCGGCTTTAGACAGATCCTTGTGGGCATTGAGGAGCGTTTCGACTGTGGGAAGGCGCTCAAGGTCCGGAAGGCACGCATTCAGATAGGCGAGGTCGTCACCAACTGCCTTCCGAGCCGTCCTGAGTTCGGCAATGTCAGCATCGGAAAATGCTGGATCGCAGGTTGATGAAACCTCCAGATCATCAGGCATCCAAGCTGTTAGTTCCGGCGAGGCTGCGACCATTCTAGCGGCGCGCATTGGCTCGTAAGTGTCGCCATCCAGCGTGATTGGCGAAATTGCCGCGCGTCCGATCTTGTCGACTTCTGTATCGATTAGCGCCAATTGCCGGTGCAGCCTGTCAATCTGCTCGTCCAGATCATCAATCTCGTCCTGCAACTCATGCCGCCGCAGCCGTTGCAGTTTTTCGCCGATGATATCGACGGATTCCTGAAACTGCTTAAGGCCGTCGCGATCGCTTTCAAGGAGGCTCACTGCAAGAGGACGCACCGCTTCTGGTAGCTTGTCGCGAAGAACCCTCAGTGCGGGCGCTTTCTGAGATGTCACGAGCACCCGCTTGCCAAGGGCGAGGTAGTGACTGATTATATTTGCGATCGTGTGCGTCTTGCCGGTACCCGGCGGCCCCTGAACAACTACTCCCGGGCGCACTTCCAGTCGCTGCACCACTTCGACCTGCTCACGGTTGAACGGCAATGGAAAGAACAGATCCTTCCCCTCCCCGCTAGAAGTGGTGACGCCCGGAATGCTGGAGATGCCGCGGAACTCGGGATACTCTTCTTCGCTCACCGCATTAGCAGGCTCAACAAGCAAGGAGGCCACTGCCTTCGGCAGTTCTGTTGTCTCTTCTCCATCTTCGAGAAGCGCGCGGAACTGACGCAAATCTTCCATCAATTGAGTGGCACGACGCTCTCGCTGAAAGAATGCAAACGCATCGCCGATCCTGAACTGCGTTTCAATCGAAGGGATAATCCCGGGCTGCGCTGGATCTTGGTCGGGTAAGTACACAGCATCAGGATCAAGCAAAGCGGCGGCCTGGCGTAGCGGTGGCGCGAACGTCTCCGGGGCAAATGGAGACAGGCTTTCTTCCTCAAGTTCACCAAGGAATTTCTCAGTCGCGGAGCGCCATTGGTCCAGCACGCCCAGCCCCATCTTATCCAGCGCGTCCAATTCGAGACCGGGGTCCGCTTCCATACGCGGTCGCACCTCAATCGCGTGGGTCAACTCGTTCAGACTGATTTCCTGCGAGACCGTAAGCAGCGGATACCGCAACCGCTTCCCGTCTCGAAACAGCGTGGCAAAACCGATGCCGCAGGTCAGCTCAAGCGGGATATCGCTGACACCTTCGAGCTGTTGGCGCAGCATGAACAACGCATTGTAGAGCGCAATTGTCTCACGGCGCGGGGTTTCGGTCTCGACCCAATTCGACCAGGCATTCTTAAGCCAGTACTCGAACAAAAGCTCGACCATCTCACGCTCGGCAAAATGTTCCAAGGAAACATGCTCGGGTGCATCTTCGGCGGGGATCAGGCCAGCCTCTACAAGGACAGCCCCTGAGATTTCGGACTTAAGTCGCGGCTCGCTTTTGGGATCGTCGCGATAGGTCAGCCAGACGGATAGCTCTACGTCCTCTGGTGCTGGCGGTGCCTTCCTCGGCAGCCGGTCGACACGCAACCATATCGGATCGTCATCGCGCCCGACATCGAGTGCGACACCAGGAAATCCTTGAAGCTCCGCCCCGGTTTTGCGGAAGGCCTTGTGATCCTGATAATCCAGAACCGTTTTCAACTTATCGCGCTCGGTGGCCTCGACGTAGTCGATCAGGTTAAGAAGGCGTTCTTGCTCTGCTGTCAATCGAGGCGACTCTTCAGTACTTGGCAGCAAGGGGTCCATGTCGAAATTCGGATCATCCTCCTCATCTATCGGAAAATCACGAATATTGTTTAAACCTGCATTCCCCAAGTGGCGTGGCGTTTGAGGTGAAGATCGCCTGTATCCGAGCGCTAGACAAGGATTTTCTGCCGCAAGCGGCACCTGCGGTCGCGCAGACTGCTGGATCTGGACGGATCAGACCGCGAAGCCGCTGTTTCCTTGCCCAGGGGCGGCGTTTTTCAGCGCAGCGGACAGATCTGTCCAGCCGCTTTCGTTCAGTTTGAGCGTGGATCGCGATCATGCGCATAGCGGTGGCGCTCGCAATCGGCGGATAGCGGCGAGGATGGCGCGTACCATCGTGCCGGTGACAGCGACCTCGGCCAGCTGGAAGGTGATGGTGCGGGCGTGACGGACCACACGTGCCCCGATCTTGATCAGCTTCAGTTGCAGGCTGGTCAACGACCAGTCGGCCATGGCCTCGGGCAGCTCGATGCAGCGCAAGAAGGTGGCCAGGTTGTACGCCAGGGCGTGCAGTTGCAGCCGCACCTCATTGTCGCGGAACTTCCGGCACGACAGCCGCGTCCAGCGAAAGGCGTATTTGCCCTCTTTGATGTGCTGCTCGGCGGTGCCGCGCTGGTTGTAGAACCGCACCACCCAGTCCGGCTCCATCGGCAGGTTGGTGACGATGAAGCCGACACGCGGGAACAGTTCGCCCGGATGCCATTCGATCTTGGCGATCACCCGGCGTTCCTTGTCCCAGGACGCCGCCTGATACTCGAATTCCTCGAAGAACCGCTTGACCTTGGTCAGTGACGGCCGCCCGACAGGGCGCGTTAGCCGATGCGCGATCTTGTCCTTGAGGACCGCGTTTGCGGGCAGCCGGATGGCGTAGAAGAACCGCGCTTCTTCCAATCGCTCATAGATCGCCGGGATCGCGTAGGCAGCATCGGCCCGGAAGAACCTGCCACCAAGGTCGCGCTCCGCGTAGCGCGCAATGACGGGGTCGAGAACATCACGCCAGCCATCGGCGCTGTGGACGTTGCCATGGCGCAGGGCGCAGCGTTCCAGCATCCCGAACTGGTTGAACAGAAAGTTGGGGTGATAGCAGCTACAGTCGAAATGGCCATTCCAGGCGGACCCTTCCTGGTCGCCATGGGTCGGGCTGACCGAGCTGTCCATGTCCAGAACGATGTACTTCAGCCCGTTACGGTCATGGAACCGGTCGATCCATTGCCCGTTCAGGTCGGCCAGCGCGGCACGGTTCCCGGCCAGAGCCAGCGTCTCGGTCTCGAACCGTCCCATCTGCGATGCCGAGGCCGCTTGTGCATCGACCGCTCTGCCGCCGACAACTTGGCGCATGACCGGATCGCAGGCGAGACGGTTGGCGTCGTTGACATCCTCGTATCCGGCCAGCCGCCCAAAGACTGATTGCCGGAACAGGCCGTCGAGCCGATGGACCGTGTTCTTGCCAGAGCGAGTATCGCGCAGCGCCGCTGACGCCAAATCGGACAACCCGAGCGCGTCATCAAGCTCGCGCATCACCAGAAGGCCGCCGTCGGAACTGAGCTGCGTGCCGCGAAATTCCAGCCGCACGCGAGGGTCGAAATCCACCCGATCTGCCCGTTGCAAGCCCGCACCCTCTGGGTGATCCATGAAACGCGCCCCTCGCAGCCTTCAACACCATGTTTTATATAGGAAATATAATGGTCAGGACAGCGAAATCAGCGCCTTACTTGGGAAATGTGGGTTAAATGCCCGTCGATTCTTTCGACTATCGATCGCGCCCATGGATGATGAAACTTTTCAAACTCACTTCGAACCGAATTAAGTCTCTCTGCGTCGTCGTAGTGAAACTCAACAAGGTCTTCGATCGCTTGAAGATTGTCCTCAAGGGCCATCGCGCCCGATAGGCCCAAAGCTTTCATTGCTGTCAGCAGGTCTATCCGGCTCACGCCGATACCCTTTCCTGATTAAGGCGGAAAAGGCGCGCGAGGATTTCGTCGTCAGTTAGGGTTCCAGCGCGATAGTCGTCGCCCCAGCCGTAGGCTTCGGCAACGGCTTCATCGAGCGCGCGATGGGCATGGTCGAGCCAAGCGGGGCGGGTGTTGTAGAGATTGGTGAGAGTGCGTTTTTTCAGTTCCTTCGCGGCAGCCTCGTCCTTGGGCAGGATGCGGTCGGGATAGCCTTCGACCACTTCGGGCACTCGCTCGATAAGCTCAGGCGGGTTGAGCCAGTTCTCGCGCAACTCGTTGAGCCGCGCCGCCGCTGCCGCAATAGCCTGCGCGCGTGGATCATCGGCGTAGTCGGCAGTGGGGATGTCGGGGGTCAGACCTTCGGGAAAGGGGAAGGTCAGGTACACATAAGATGCGTTGTAGCGCCTCTGATTGCCTGCCCCAATTCGATTGCCAAAGTACGTACACCAATTCTCGTGAAACCGACTTTGCAACACTCCAAAACCTTCCAATCCAACGCCAGGAAAAGCGTAGAGGCTTTTGTCAGGCACCGTCCCTGCTGGAAGAAATCTAAAGACACGATGCTCGGTTGTTTCGGCTGTGGCAAGATAATCACCAGCATTCACAAGTCGATTGCGGAGTGCAGGCCTAGCCCGATGCGGCTCCCACCACGAAGAGTTTTGGCTGTCAGTATCTGTCCGATAGTCAACATAGTTAACAAGCTCACCGTCGCGATGTGGATCATATTTCGCAGCGCGAAGGTGTTCGAACGGAAGCTCGAAAGCGCTCGCTTCGGCTTCACCAAGTCCGCTGGGAAAATCGATAAGAAAGTTCTCAGACGGGCGGCCAACAATATCATCTGTTGCGACATAAGCCGAAAGAATGGCCGAGTTGGGCACTCCATTCGGATTGGTCGGTGCACGTAGCCATTCTACCGCCCTGTCTCTGTCAACTGTTAGCGGCCCGCTCTGCTGAACACCGATGAAGACAGAGCTCGCATTCTCATTCAATCGCGCGACGGCGTTGTCAGGTTAAGCGACGCGGGGCGAGCTAAAGTGCGCTGCTGAAATTTCACCCATTTGGAGCGGACACGGCGTGCCACTCGGCGAAAGCACGATCTCGGTATTTTCGCATTGTGTTTCGGGAGACGAGGTGACGCTCGATATTGAATGTGTTGTAGATTGCTGAGTGGGTTGAGGTGAAACGCTGCGCTTGGCCCTGGGACTTGAACAGTTGCATCTTTCGCTCCCGTCTTCGCACGGGAAGGTGTGAGTTTTCCGCGCGGTTGTTATGCTTGAGTTGACCAGGTTGATGACGCTTCAAAGCGCCAAGGTCGCGGAGCGCTGCTCCGTAGGAAGCCAGGCCATCTGTGACGATAGCGTCGGGAACGAAGCCCTGATGCTTGAGTAATTTTCGTAGCAATTTCAGCGCTGCTGCCTTGTTGCGACGCTTCTGAACCAGGACATCGAGGACCTCGCCCTCCTTGTCCACAGCCCGCCACATGAACATTCTTTTGCCGCTAATCCGGACAACCATCTCATCCAAATGCCACACGCAATCAGCTCGATGGCGGGTCGCGTCCGTCAAGGTGGTGTAATTTCGGCTGTGGCCGTGGGCCATCGTCAGGCGGCTTTGGCGGTGATGTGTAGGGGCTGATTTTCCTCCTCGATCATGGGTTGGTTGAGTTCGGCCATGCCTTCGATCTGCATGTATCGGTGCTGGAGCTGCCACTCGTCGTTCTGCTCCATCAGCACAGCCCCGACGAGGCGGATGATGCTGTCTTCGTTCGGGAAGATTCCGACGACGTCGGCGCGGCGCTTGACCTCCTTGTTGAGCCGCTCGAGCGGATTGGTTGAGTGTAACTTCGTGCGGTGCTGGGTGGGGAAGCCGGTGTAGGCGAGCACGTCGGTTTCGGCCTCGTCCATGCAGGCGCCGAGCTTGGGCCAACGGGTGCGCAACTGGTCGGCGACCTGTCGCCAGACCTGCGTTGCGCTTTTCTGATCGGGCTGCAGGAAGACCTGGCGGATCGCGGCGGCGACGACAGTGTTCTGGCCCTTGGGCACATAGGACAGGGCATTGCGCATGAAGTGCACCCGGCAGCGCTGCCAGGTGGCGCCCATGACGCGGGTGATCGCGCCCTTGAGGCCCTCGTGAGCATCGGAGATGACCAGCTTCACGCCGGTAAGACCGCGCCGAACAAGGTCCTTCAGGAAGTCGGACCAGAAGACCTCCGCTTCCGAGGGGCCGATATGCAGGCCGACGATCTCGCGCCGGCCCTCGGTGTTGACGGCCATGGCGATTATTGCGGCAACGCTGATGATCCGCCCGCCTTCGCGTACCTTGAGATAGGTGGCATCGAGCCAGAGATACGGCCATTCGCCGGTGAGCGGGCGTTTCAGAAAGGCATGGACGCGCTCGTCAATGTCCTTGCAAAGCTTGGAGACGGTGGACTTGGAGATGCCGGTCATGCCCATGGCCTGGACGAGTTCATCGACCCGCCGGGTGCTGACCCCGCCGATCCACGCTTCCTGGATCACCGCAACCAGCGCTTTCTCGACCATCTTGCGGGGCTCAAGGAAGCCCGGAAAATAGGACCCAGCACGCAGCTTGGGGATTTTCAGGTTCAGCGTGCCTACCCGGGTATCCAGCGAACGGTCGCGATAGCCGTTGCGCCAGGTCGCGCGCTCGCTGCTGCGTTCGTGGCGACCCGCGCCGATCAGGCCATCAACGTCGGCCTCCATGATCAGCTGCAGCACGTTCTCGGCGATGGTGCGCAAAAAATCCGGTTGGCCGCCCTTTGCAGCCAGCTCTTCGATCAGTAATCTGTCCTCGGTCATCGGGAACTCCTCTTCGTCACGGTTGAAGTGTGCAAACTCCACCATAACGATGAACCCGGTGGCCACCAGCGACGCCGCATTCCGGGGTGGGGCATGCCCCACCCCGGAATACACCATCGCCTACACCGGAAATTACACCACGAGCGCGGACGCTAACCGATGGCGTCTCTTGCGAATGTTGGCAGCAATGGCTGGACCAAACTTATCCACCCAGCAGCGGATGGTCTCGTAAGTCACGTCGATACCGCGTTCAGCCATCAAGTCTTCAACATCACGCAGGCTCAGCGTGAATCTGAAATACAACCACACTGCCTGGCGGATGATGTCGGGGTGAAAGCGATGACGCTTGAATGAAAGAGGCTGCATAACTGCCAACTTAGCTCCAAATATCTCAAGTTTGGAGAACAGTTAGCGTTTGCCTGACAGCACCCGGCTCACTATGATGTTTCATTGCCATTTGGTGAGCTGTCTTATCTTGGCTATTACGGGGACTCATTTGCCGACAGTTGTCGCGGTGACTATACCGCATTGAATGTCTATGCGGTCGGCGACTGCCCTGAAATCAGAGCCCTCAATCCTGGAATAGATTTGGATCCACTTAACGGGACCAGCATCAAGTCGACGTCACACGAATTGCGATTGCAAGGCGAGTCATTTGACGGCGCTTTGGATTGGATCATTGGCGCCTACTACTCGCATGAAAAAATCGACCAGAAATACACGTCGTTTTTCTTAGATCAGATGCAGGAAGCGGTTAGCGTTGGGGCTTTAGGTCAGCCTGTATTCAATGAACTGAATTTCGCTGCGGGCGGAGCGAATTCCGTGCTCGATTACGCTGCGCCGCGTGCGCAGCAGAAGGGCGAATCGTTTTCGATTTTTACCCACAATGTCATCGAATTGAGCGATAGGCTAAGCCTTATTGTTGGCGCTCGATACGTGGATGAATCCAAGAATGCTAAACTTTCAGAGCAAGTGCCCGGTCAACACAATGCATGTTTCGGGACCTTCAACAGTCTGGCAGGCTATCTGGCGCCAGGCGGGGCATATCACCCAACTGATGGTTTCTTTGGTGCTGGTGGCCCGGGTCGGCTGGCAGCGGCTGTGCAGACCAATTGCTGGATTTTCACTTCACCATTCTTTGATCCAAGTGATCCAAATAGTTTCTTCCAGCAATTCGTTGGCGATCCGGTCACTAGTCCGTTTCTTCAATTCATCCCGCAACCATTTGACCAGAAGTTCGGTGATGACCGTCTAACCTATACTCTAAATGTCAGGTATGAAGTTGCCGATCGGACGTTTCTTTATGGTGGCTACTCTCAAGGCTTCAAATCAGGCGGTTTCAATCTTGATGTATCTTCAGCATCTGGCGGAGCTGACCCGACGTTCCGGTCTGAGAAAGTTGACGCGTTTGAGCTTGGCTTGAAGTCAAGGTTCCTGGGTGGCAGGGCCTGGGCAAATATTGCGTTGTTCCATACCAATCTGAAAGATTTTCAGGTGTTAGAATTTGATGGGACTCGGTTCAATACATTCAACACCGACAAGGCGTTAAGCACGGGGGTGGAAATTGAATCTGGCTTTGACCTTTCAGACGCAGTGACCTTGAACCTCGCAGGTTCCTATACGGACGCGCGCTATCCAAGCGATTGCGCAAGTTTTGACCCCACGGATCCCAATTTCACACCGGCGGCGACTTCGCTGTGCGGGACCAGGTTGACCAATGCGCCTGAACTGGTGCTGATCGGAGGACTTGATTTCAACACCGAGATTGGCAATGCAGGTATGTCAGTGTTTGGCGGCGCAACGGTGCGGTACGAGTCCAAGCGTCGTACCAGCACCCGCCCGACCGAATTGCCGGCCACGGCAGGGGCGTTGACAGAGGATGATGTGCGCGCTGCGGTAGCAGCAGCACTGCCTTTGCCGCAGGACATTCAGCCCGGTAACACGAAAGTCGATCTCAGATTCGGTTTCGGCGCTGCCGACGGGCAGTTCACAATCGAAGCTTGGGCGAGGAACGTTTTTGACACGCGCACCCGGTTTGTCACGTTCAATATCCCGCTAAGAGGATTTGGCGGCTCGCGAGCTCGTGGTGCGTTTGTTCAAGAACCGCGCACCTATGGCGTAACGGCCCGCGCGAAATTCTAGCCGATCCATTAATGAAGAGGAACGAGAGCCAGTTGATATTGGGCAATATCTGTCTGGCTCTCGCTTTATTACAACTGCTGGCTCAATCGAGTTTGCTCAAGAACAACTGGAATATTACGTGAAAGAGTATCCAAACCTCTACATTGGTGGACAATGGGTGTCGCCGCATTCCGACAATATGTCGACTGTCATAAATCCGTCGACGGAAGAAGTTTGTGCGAAGATCGCCAGCGGTGATAAAGCCGATGTAGATGCTGCGGTTAGGGCTGCGCGGGAGGCATTCGATTCATTTTCGCAATCAAGCAGGGAATCGCGCGTCAAGCTGTTGCGAGATGTTGTAGCGGGCATTCAGAGCCGCGCTGACGAATTTGCTGAGGCAATCAATCAGGAGATGGGCGCACCCTTATGGTGGGCGCAGCAGGCTCAGGTTCCAGCTGGAATTGCCCATTTCGCCACAGCGGCTGATGTTCTGGAAAAATTCAAATTTGTGGAAGCGAAGGGCACCACTCACCTCAGACGTGAGGCCATCGGTGTTTGCGGCATGATTACACCTTGGAACTGGCCGCTCAACCAGGTCGCATGCAAGATTGCCGCGGCATTGGCAGTGGGATGCACGGTTGTACTTAAGCCTGCCGAGCAAACACCGCTCGATTCTATTTTGCTGGCTGAGGTCATTGATGCCGCTGGTGCCCCCCCCGGCGTTTTCAATCTTGTCACGGGTTCAGGATCAGTCGTTGGTTCGGCGCTTTCGGACCATCCCGAAGTCGACATGGTCAGCTTCACCGGATCGACGCGGGCTGGGGCAATGGTCGCCAAGGCAGCCGCAGATTCGATCAAGCGCGTTTCGCAAGAGCTCGGCGGAAAATCAGTCAATCTGGTCTTGCCCGACGCTGACTTGCAAGAATCAGTCGTGCGGGCAGTGCGCAGTTTGATGTCAAATGCTGGGCAGACCTGCAGTGCCGGATCAAGGTTGCTTGTGCCAGCAGACAGGCAAGAAGAAGCGATTGCGATCGCCAAGCAAACGGCAGAGTCAATACCGGTCGCATTATCTGCTGATGCAGACGCTCCGGCAATTGGGCCTATTTCCACTCAGCGGCAATATGAGCAAGTCAAGAAGCTTATTGGCGTTGGCATTGACGAAGGAGCGACGCTCGTAACTGGCGGCGTCGAGAGCCCTTCGGGCGCAACCAAGGGCTTTTTTGTTAAGCCTACAATCTTTGCCAATGTAAACAATGCTATGGCTATCGCTCAAGAGGAGATCTTTGGCCCGGTTCTAGTCATCATCGCCTATGAAGATGTCGATCAAGCTGTTCAGATAGCAAATGACTCACCATATGGTCTTTCCGGCTACGTCCAGGGGCCGCATGAGCAGGCGGTTGAGGTCGCATCCAGGATCAGAACGGGGCAGGTTTTCATCAACAACGCACACGCTGATTTCAATGCTCCATTTGGCGGCTTCAAGCAGTCGGGCAACGGGCGAGAATGGGGCGAAGTTGGTTTTGACGAATTCTTGGAGTACAAGGCAGTTCTGGGTGCAGAAGTTGGTGCCTGAAGCTGGGGCGCAGGAATTGCCATCGAGAAATGACAATCCCTCGCTTGGGGGCAGCGTTGTAGGCAAACCAAAATTACCGTTTGGCACCCGTATCTCTTACGGTATCGGGCACATGGCATTTGGGATCAAATCCAATGGCTTTGATTACTATTTGCTTGCGTATTACAGTCAAGTTCTAGGTCTGGATGCAAGGCTGGTCGGCATGGCCTTGCTAATCTCACTAGTGTTTGATGCCGTCAGCGATCCGATCGTGGGTTATTGGTCAGATAACACCGAATCTCGCTGGGGGCGGCGCCACCCATTTCTTTTTGCCTCTGCAATCCCTGTCTCATTGAGCTTTCTTTTGGTCTGGTCGCCCCCAGAAGGTTGGTCGGAATTGGCAATGGTCGGTTACTTGTTGGTCCTGTCAATCATTATCCGCACTGCAATATCCTTTTTTGAAACGCCGAACGTCGCCTTGGCTCCGGAACTGACAGAAGACTACACAGAAAGAAGCAAGCTCATTAGCCTAGGGCACTTCTTCGCCTGGTCGGGCGGCAATCTCATGAATGTCGCAATGTTCTTTGTCGTATTTCCGATGTTTGCATCAGCAGCCATGTCCGAGGCTGTTAGCCTGCGAAAACCTTATGAGATCTATGGGATGCTCGCTTCGGCACTGATTCTGGTTGCCATCTTGATAGCCGCGTTCGGCACTCAATCGCGAATTCCCTACCTCAATCAGGCGCCGCCGAAGCGCAACATCACGCTGCGATTGATATTCAAGGAGATTTTCGAAACCCTGTCCAACCGCGCCTTCCTTGCAGTGTTTCTGGCGGCGATTTTGGGAGCGGTTGCATTGGGGCTGAAGGCTTCCTTGCACCTCTATTTCGTTTCCTATTTCTGGGAATTCACAGCGTCCGAGACAGGCTATCTGTCCCTGGGAATATTTGTATCGGCAGCGATTGGTTTTGCGCTTGCCCCCGTAGCGACAAGACATCTTGGCAAGAAGAGGGCTGCCATCATCTTGGGTATGGTGGCGCTTCTGGCGCACCCGATACCCATCTGTCTCAGGCTGCTTGATCTATTGCCGCCAAATGGCGATCCGTTCATTTTCTGGTTCAACCTGATATTTGGAATTGTCGATCTCGGCCTCATCATCTGCTTCAACATCCTTGTCGCTTCAATGCTTGCCGATCTCGCTGAACAAAGCGAGCTGGAAACTGGGCGTCGGTCAGAAGGGGTTTTGGCTGCGTCCATCACCTTTGCAAAAAAGAGTGTTCAGGGGCTTGGGATCTTGATCGCGTCTTTTGTGCTCTATCTGGCGAGCTTTCCAAGACAGGTCGACGCGAGCGCAGTCCCCGACGAAGCCATCTGGAGTTTGGGTGCGTATTATGTGCCCATAGTGACGGGTATTTATCTCGTCATGCTTGCTGTGCTGATGAACTACAATATCAGTAGGGAATCCCACGAGGAAAATTTGCGAGAACTGAAAATGAGAGCCGCTGCAAGTAGCCCTGAATCGCCGAAGTACGACGCTCATCCAGATGCTGGCAGTGATGGCAAGGGTGCAGCCGCAGGAAAGTGACTGGCGCTTGAGCGGCCAAGTTATGACCACACGGTTCTGCCAAGACTAGCGAACTGGCCGCAACTTGATTGGCAGGTTCGACGGGTCGTTTCTCAAGCCCAGGCGTTGCGAAGCGTGATACGAGACGAGGGCTGGATTTATATCAGTTACAGTCCTTGTGAACTGCCGCCCAACGTCCGCAATAGCAAGTGTGTAACCGTGGTGGATCCGTTTACCTACCGGCTGTCGAGGTGCCGGGAAAGTGGCAACACTGATCCGTGCACTTCTCAATCATTTCATCGCGCTTGAGCGAAATTGCACATAATTCGAAAAAGAATGTCAGTGACCATCTAGCTCACCTGCGACTATTTTGAGTTGTCAAAATGAAGTGCCAGATTAGCCCCAACATTGGGATTTTGGACTGCTGCGCAAGTGTGCCTAGTGACTTTGTATCGCTGCACACCAATATGGGTAAGGAACCGAGGGATGCGCAAATTCGACTTTGTCGTGGTGGGAGCTGGATCTGCGGGATGCACAGTTGCCAGTAGATTGTCAGAGAATGGAAAGTATCAAGTTGCTCTCCTCGAAGCTGGAGGATCTCATAATAATCCGCTGATTTCGATTCCATTCAACTTCGCCTTCACGGTCCCCAAAGGCCCGCATAACTGGAGCTTCGAAACCGTGCCACAGGAGGGGCTGAATGGTCGGCGCGGATATCAACCGCGCGGCAAGGTGTTGGGTGGTTCTTCTTCAATAAATGCGATGGTATACATACGCGGCGCCAAGGAAGATTATGAGCACTGGGCGGCATTGGGGAATGAGGGTTGGTCATACGAAGAGGTGCTGCCATTCTTTAAGAAGGCGCAAAACAGGGTTAAGGGTGCGAACGAATATCACGCGCAGGGCGGCCCCCTAACCGTGTCCCCTCCGCGCAGCCCCAACCCGCTCAACGACATGTTCATTAAGGCTGGCATGGATTGCCAGCTGCCTTACAATGAGGATTTCAACGGCGAAACTCAGGAAGGCATTGGCTATTATGAGTTGACGCAGGATCGCGGCAAGCGCTGCTCAGCCGCGCTCGCCTATGTTACGCCAGCTGAAAAGCGCAAGAATCTAACCATCTTCAAACAAGCATTTGTCGAGAAGGTTCTGGTTGAAAACGGTCAGGCGACCGGCGTGATGGTCAAGTTAAACGGCAACTTGCAGCTAATCAAAGCCAGGCGGGAGGTCATTCTTTCTTGCGGCGCGTTCCAAAGCCCACAGTTGCTGTTGCTTTCGGGCATTGGCGCCAAGGACAAGTTGGATCCGCATAAAATCAAGGTGGTTCATGAACTTCCTGGTGTCGGAGAGAACCTCTACGACCATGTAGATTTCTGCTTAATGTACCAATCTGACAGCGAGCATGTTCTGGGCAAAAATGCGCGCTCGGTGTTTCGTGTTGCGTGGAACCAATTCAAATATTTTGCCGGAAGGCGCGGTATTTTGACGACGAACTTCAATGAATCTGGTGCCTTCTATTTCACCAATCCGGATGAGCGTTCGCCGGATATTCAGCTGCATTTTGCCTTCACATTGGTCGATCAACACGGACTAAAACGGCACGGCCGCGGCGGATTTAGCTGCCACGTTTGTGTCCTCAGACCCAAGAGTCATGGTAATTTGACTTTAGCCGACGCAAACCCGGCAACGCCGCCGCTCATCGATCCAGCATTTCTAAAGGATGAGCGTGACGTCGCAACGTTGCTTGCCGGAGTCAAACGCGCGCAACAAATCTTACAGGCTCCTGCATTCGATGAGATTAGAGGCAAGCCGGTATATGCGACCGCCAGCAATAATGATGATGAATTGATCGAGGACATTCGAAACCGTGCCGATACGATCTATCATCCGGTTGGCACCTGCAAGATGGGTCCGGACAGTGATCCGATGGCGGTTGTCGATTCATCACTTAGGGTGAGGGGCATCAGGAACCTACGCGTTATCGATGCCTCGATCATGCCTTCTATTGTATCGGGAAACACAAATGCGCCTACCATCATGATCGGCGAAAAAGGGGCGCAAATGATACTCGATGAAGCCGAATCTTACACCTAGCGCAATCGATCAACCAGGCGTCCATCCAGAATTGATGCAAGCTGAAGGAACGCCCCGGTGTGCAATGCGCGCCGCAGATCAGGCTTGAGGACAATGTGCAGACGCCGGGTGTGGAGTTCAACGCTGGAAGGTCGTGATCGTGTGGGCGCAATCACAGACACCAGGTTAGCGTATTAGTCTTGTGCCGATTTGAGCAAAAGTTGCAGCGAAGGATTAGAAAGGTTGGGATCGTGGATAGGGCAAGAGCTATTGCAAAACTTACGGCACCCGGAAGAAAGTATGAACTGCAAAATGTCTGTGTGAATGGAAACGAGGTAAAGTGGTTCGTAAACGCACCCACCTCGCTCAGACAGCTGATTAGCGAAGCGCGCTGCGAGAAGACATTTTTTGTCTATAATGATGAGCGCTACACGTTTGAGGAATTCTATCAGCGTGCGTCAAATCTGGGCAGACGCCTGATCGATGACTATGGAGTCAAACCTGGCGACCGGGTCGCAATTGGCCTTCGCAACTACCCTGAATGGGCGCTCGCATTTGCGGCGATAACTTCTATCGGAGGGATCGTCGCGGGGCTCAATGCATGGTGGGAATCGGACGAGCTTGAGTATGGCATTAGGCATATCGGGGCAAAGGTGGCCATAGTCGACCAGGAACGGCTTGACAGAGTCAAACTCCAAAGTGGTCTTGATTTTCTGACTCTTATTTCGGTCCGTTCAGAGCCATGTGACCGTGCCACACCCATCGATCAGCTTCTGCGTCAGCACGGCGAGCTTCCCGATATCCAAATCGAACCCGATGATGATGCGGTCATCTTGTTTACATCGGGATCGACTGGCCACCCCAAAGGGTCCGTCTCGACGCACCGCAACATCATTGCGGCGCTCTTGTCCTGGGAGCTTGATCTGGCAGTTTTGGCAACAATCCACGGTGGCGCGCCCAAAGGGCAATCGAAGCCGCATTATCCGGACGCAGCCTTGCTTGGCATGCCGCTTTTTCACGTCAACGGACTTCTTGCTGTATTGCTGACCAGTTTCCGCAGAAAGCGGAAGACTGTTGCGATGTACAAATGGGACCCGAATGTCGCTGTCGAGTTGGTTGAGGCAGAAAAAATTGTCAGCTTTGTTGGAACGCCCGCAATGACGGGAGACCTTATGCTGGCGGCGCAAAAGCAGGATAAAGATGTGAGCAGCTTGCTCGCCGTGGGTGGCGGCGGATCGGCGCGCGCTGAATCTCAAGTGAAGGGCATTGACGAGACATTCAAGAATGCAAAGCCGCACACCGGATGGGGGATGACTGAAACCAACTCGATCGGCACGTCGATCGGTGGCGAAGAATATCTAATGCGACCATCCAGTTCGGGCAGGGTGAGCGCGGTTCTTGAGCTCGGAATTGTTGACAGCGACGATAACTTTGTAAAGGCCGGAGAGCGCGGAGAATTGCTTGTTCGAGGAACCTCGGTGATTCACAAATATTGGGACCGACCAGATTCGAGCGGCGATTTTCTGGAAGGTGGTTGGTTCAGGACGGGAGATATCGCTTATCTCGACGAAGATGGATATCTCTACATCGTAGATCGGTTGAAACAGATCATAATTCGCGGTGGCGAAAACATTGGTTGTAGCGAAGTAGAGTCAGCTTTGGCAGGTTATCCGTCTATCATTGAAGCGTGTGTTTATGGTGTGCCTGATGAGAGGCTCGGCGAAGAAGTTGCGGCCACGATATACGCTGACAATCAGGTAGATGTTGCGGCATTGCAAGAAAGTTTGAAAAGCAAGCTCGCCAATTTCAAGATCCCGAAATATGTCCGGATTTCGGAGACCCCTCTGGCCAGAATTGCATCTGGAAAAATCGACAAGAAATCGATCCAGAAAGAGCATGTTCTCGAATTGGATACCAAAAAGACTTAGGACAATACCAGAGCTCTCAACACGAAAGCGGAAATCTGGCACCATACTCTATTGCACTTGACAGCGCACTAAACCTTTCTGCGATAATGAGGCGTATGGCACCCAGTTATTATGGCTGCACAATATGCTGCCTATTGTCGGTGCTCGGTTATTGTTCTGTCTTGAAGTCTGCGCAAATTTTCTTCGAAGTCCTCTTTGCTCAATTTGTAACTAGTCAAGGCGCCAATCATAACAAGATAGATCGCGGTCACGATTGGAACGAAATACGCGCCAAGATCCCAAATCGCCTGGTCCGAGACATCATCAACGCTCACCCCTTTTGGGAATTGTGCAAGCGTCAGTACGAAGGATGCCATCAACACACCCAAGCCCTGAACGCTCTTTTTCGCAAAAGTTATGGCCGCGGCCAATATCCCTTCAGAGCGCCGCCCGGTTTCCAGTTCTGATTGCTCTGCCAAATCGGCAAGCATCGAGGCGACCAAAATATTGAAACAAATTATTAGGCCAAGATCAACGATCCCAAAAATCAGGTTAAACCAGAATATGATCGGATCGCCGTTAGCCGGGAGCATATCAAACAGGCGCATACAAATAGGAATTGGCGCCGCCACAAACGCCACAAGCCCCACAATGATCGCGCCGTTCTTTTTGCCCATACGCTCAGAAACGAATGGCGCAATCTTAAAGCCGATAAAGGCCGACAGGAAAATCCCGATAGAAAGATAGCCGGTTTCCGCGGGCGTGAATTCCCAGAAATAGGAAACAAAATACAGATGCAAAGAGGCTTTGAGACCCAAACCCATAGCGCCGAGCATCGAAGCGGCAAAAATCGATACGAACGAGCGATTGGCAAGCGTTTCAAAAATCTCTTTGAAGATTTTGGGCACTGTAAGTTTGCGTTGTTGGGGCGGGCTATAAAGCGTTGGAATTCTTGAATGCGTGCCCGCCGATGACACCATAATAGAGATAAAAATCAACACCGAAGCGATAACGCCATAGGCAGTGTAAGGCGCCCGCGAGCTTACTGCCTCGGACATGGAGCCGGTTACGAAAAGTGGAAAGACAATGAAGAACATGGCGATGTTCATGAAATTGCCGCCCGACCAGGCAAAGAAATGAGCGTAGCTGATGAGCCTGCTTCTATCGTTGTAATCCTGAGTCAATTCAGGCGCCAAAGCTATATTGGGCGTTTCAAAAAATGTGATGCCGGTCCGTATCAAGACGGATAAACACAACAGATACCAAAAAGTCTCTGTGTCAGAGAAGCTTTCGGGGGGCATCCAAACTAAGAAAAAACACAGCGCAACCGGAATCGCAGCTCCATACATGAAAGGATGCCGGCGCCCCCATCTGGAGCGCAGATTATCCGACCAATAACCCACCAATGGATCGCTTACCGCATCAAAAAGCAGCGATATAAACAGAGCCAGCCCAACCAATCGGGGATCCAGGCCCACAACCTGGCTGTAAAACGCCAAGAGGTAATAATCGAAGCCGTTGGATTTGATACCAAAGGCCATAGCGCCCATCCCGTAAAAGACGCGCGTGTGCCAAGGAAGCGGTGGCGTAGGAATTGGCGATTGCGAGATTGGTTCTAACGGTGGATTAACGATCGCCATGCCAATCTAATTTTTGATTTCTGAGCCGAGGACAGATTTGTATTCCAGAAATTCATCAAATCCAATCTCGCCCCATTCACGGCCATTGCCTGACTGCTTATAGCCGCCAAATGGTGCGTTGAAATCCGCATGGGCCGCGTTCACGAAAACTTGGCCCGTGCGCATCTTTCGAGCCACTTCGACAGCTTCTTGATGTTCGCCCTGAACATAGCCGGACAAGCCATAGGGCGAATCATTGGCGATCTCGATCGCGTTATCAACCGTGTCGTATGCAATGATGCTCAGCACAGGTCCGAATATCTCTTCTCGTGCAATTGTCATATCATTGCTGACATTTGAAAAGATCGTTGGCGCAATAAAATAGCCGCTCCTAACACCATCGGGCCTGTCTGCGCCGCCGGTTTCCAGCTTGGCGCCTTCTTTGACACCTTCTGAAATCAGCCGCACAATTTCTGCATGCTGACGTTTCGTCGCAATCGGGCCGATAGCCGGCGCCGGCGCATCCCAACTTGTCGCCAGCGGGATGGATTCGGCGACCTCAACTGCAATTCTAGTGGCCTCTGCCACTTTGTCTGACGGAACCAGGAGGCGCGTGCCCGCTGTACAAGTCTGGCCCACATTACTCATAATCCCTTGAACAGCCCTGCCAACAGCATCCTTCAAATCGGCACTTGGCAAAACAATATTGGCTGACTTGCCGCCAAGCTCGAGCGATACTCTTTTGATCGTATCCGCCGCTGCCTTTGAGACGTTGGCTCCGGCCATCGTAGACCCAGTAAAGCTGACCATATCAACATCTGGATGCTCAGCTATGGACGCACCCACTACTCTACCAGGTCCATTGACAAGATTGAACACACCAGGAGGCACACCAGCTTCGTGGATAACCTCAGCCAGCAACAGTGAATCCAGGGATGTTTGTTCAGCCGGCTTCAGAACGATCGTACAGCCTGTTGCCAATGCCGGCGCAACTTTGCACGCAACCTGGTTCAACGGCCAATTCCACGGAGTGATCAACCCGCAAACGCCAATGGGTTCGCGTCGTATGGCTGTAGTGCCTTGAATCTTCTGAAACTCAAAACTCTCCAGAACTTTGGCCGCGGTTGAATAATGGGCAATGCCGGCCGGGACTTGCGCCCTGCTTGACCACCAAGTTGGTGCTCCCATTTCCATGCTAATTGCTTCTGAAAACTCGTCAGCTCGAGCTTTGATTCCAGCCGCAATCCGTTCCAACATGGCCCTGCGATCTTCAACGCTAGATTGGGAAAACTCCTTGAACGCCTCCCTGGCTGCTGCCACCGCACGAGCGACATCATCTTCTCCACCGCCAGCAACGGTTGCACAAACTGTTTCGGTGAGGGGATTCACAACCTCAAATATTGACGGATTCAATGGATCAACCCATTCGCCGCCGATATACAGTTTGCTGTGTATTTTCATTTGATATGCCTCTTCTATGTGCTGCTTGCTCAGTCAAAAAAGTTGCGATCAGACTTTCGCCTGATCGCTAGTCTTTGCTCACCAAATTCCCAGCATCTGGTAGAGCGGAGAGTTCTACTAAAACTTGCCGCGCAGGGTCAGTCCATAGGTCCGTGGCTCTTGGACAAATGCACCACGTGCTCGCTGGCCAGAGAATCCTCTAAGCGGAATATGGAATGTCAAAAACCTTGTCCGCACATCAAAAA
Source organism: Sphingopyxis macrogoltabida (assembly GCF_001307295.1). NCBI lineage: Bacteria > Pseudomonadati > Pseudomonadota > Alphaproteobacteria > Sphingomonadales > Sphingopyxidaceae > Sphingopyxis > Sphingopyxis macrogoltabida. The sequence continues at coordinate 2,809,164 of NZ_CP012700.1, forward strand.
AGTTGCGAGCCCAAGCCTCAATGGTGAACTTCTCATTTGCAGTTCTAAAACCAAGGCGAAGATCCAACTTCGCGTTCGATTTCTGGATATCAAATGGTGCCGCAATGGCGGCTGCCACCGCGTCCCGTACTTGAGCTTCGGTCGTCAGACCAAAGGTCGCAGGTCTTTCAGTAGGCAAAGTACTGGTGCGCCTTTTTGATTCATAACGAACCGAGAAACCTGCGAACATCGAGGCGCCGCTTGTGTTAATCTCGGTATCAACATTGGCACCACCAATCACAACCAATTTTGGCGCATTCGTGAATTGCTGACCGCACAATGCAGTGACAGAGCCGTTGAAATTCGCATCTGTCGGATCAAATGTGGTGCAATCATCGGGATATTTGGCGTCTGTATAAGTGGCAGCCAGGTTTAGGGATAATGCGTCAGACAACGCATAGGCTGATTCAAATTCCACACCCTTGGAGCGCGCTTTATCGACATTGAATGTGCTAAACCTTGTGCCATCAAATTCCAGCACCTGAAAATCCGAAAGATCAGAATAGAACAAGGCAATATTTGCCCAGGCCCGGTTGTTCAGGAATACGGATTTGAAACCCAATTCAAAGGCATCAATTTTCTCTGAGCGGAATCGCGGATCTGCACCGCCAACCGCAGCGGAAACATCAAGGTTAAATCCACCGGACTTAAATCCATGCGTAAATCCACCATAGACGAAGGTTTGATCTGCAACTTCGTAGCTTAAATTTGCAGTATAGGTGAGCTGGTCATCCTTGAAATCTCTGTCAAATGGTTGTGGGATTAGATTCAAGTATGAAGTCACAAATGTATTTGCCGCGTTCGTATTTGCAAATTGGGTGAAGAAATTATTTGGGTCGCTAGGATCATATAGACCGGAATTGAATATCCAACAGTTCGATTGAACAACTGATGCCAGTCGTGCGGGTCCCCCTGCGCCAAAGAAACCATTCGTCCCATTGTACAGACCAAAATTAGGTGAAGTTAAGCTTGTCAAATTGTTGAATGTTGCCTCGCAGGCGTTGTGCTGTCCGGGAACTTGGTGGCCGACTTGGGCATCTTTCTTTTCAGTGATGTATCGAGCACCAAGCGTCAGATTTAGCCCGTCAGTAAGCTCCAGCACATTGTGAGTGAAGACCGAAAAAGAACTGCCATCTTGCTGTGCCCTTGGCGCGGCATAGTCGCCAGCTGCATCTACGCCGTTAGAAGCAAAATTTAGCTCATTGAAATCTGCAAAACCAAACGAACCGACGCTAACGCCCGCCTGCATATCCCGCAAAAATACCAAAGCATAACGTTGATCGATCTTCTCATGCGAATAGTATGCCCCAATTAACCAATCCAAACTGTCTTCAAAGGCATTCCCTTGAAGCCTGAGCTCATGCGATGTCGACTTAATCGTGGTGCCGTTTAGCGCATCCAAGTCCACATTTGGTAAGATAGCTTCAGCTTCGGGGCAGGGACCAACAGCGTATATTTCAAGCGAAGTGTAATCGCCGCGACAAGAATCAGCATTCGATTCGCCATAATAACCTAGATAAGAGAGGTTTGCGAAAGGCAATTCCACATCATACGTGGCGCCAACATTCCAACCGTTATAAGGGTTGGTATAGTTGCTGTCGTTCGCCAACCCTTCTTTTAGGGCTCGGCGACCAACAAAGTCAGCCCCTGCTGTTCCGCCAAATGCAGAAAATGGTGCCGAGTTAGCCTGAATAAAGGGTGAGTGATTCAACCACACCGCCGAACAACATTGATCATCCCCTCGAGAATAACCAGCAAATAGACGCAAAACGCCTGCATCTTCTAAGTCAAATAGCAACTGTCCGCGAACGGAAGATCGGTCTATCGAGCTAGAATCATATCCGTCCGGGCCAATAACATATCCATCACGCACAGCATGCGAGCCAGAGACCCGAAGAGCTACTTTTCCTTCAGAAACCGGAACATTAAACCCGCCGCGAACCTTGAACAGATCGTAATTGCCGGCGGAAACATCGAAGAATGCTTCTGTATCATCAAGGTTTGGCTTGTTGGTCTTTATGACCAAAGCGCCTGCCGAAGTGTTGCGACCAAAAAGCGTACCCTGCGGGCCCCTTAGGACCTCAACTTGCTGAACATCATTCAATTCACCAAGGACCGCACCTGGGCGCGGGATGTAAAACCCATCCACAAATGCGCCGACCGAACTTTCAATACCAATATTGTTACCGGTGGTTCCAATCCCGCGCAAACGAAGCGTCAGCCCGCCAGTCGTACTCTCCGAGGAGTTCATCTGGTAGCTAGCGGCGGCCCGCTCCAAATTTGTAATGTCTGAAACGCCGGTACGCACCAACATTTCGGCATCTACGACTGTAACGGCAATCGGCGTCTCAACAATGGACTGTTCGCGCTTTGTAGCGGTGACGATTATTAGATTTCGGTCGCTCTCTGGTTCGCTCTGCGCTTGCGCAGAAGGGGCCTCCTGCTGAATATCATCATTTGCCGATGCAATCCCAGGCGCGCCCATATAGCCAAGGGCGGATGCAATCAACCGACATTCCCCAAGTGGCCTGCCGCTTGACTTCAAGATCGCCTGATTTTGCTCGCTGGGCAAGCGTTTTTCGCCCCGAGCGGTGTCTGTCGTCGCGCAAACGGCCGAAGTCGGGTGGATCAAGCCTCGAACCCGCAGCATTCTGGCCCGGCAGAGCCGCTTTTCCGCGCGGCAGACGGACCTGTCCTGCCGCTTTCGTTCAGCTTGGGCATGGATCGTGGTCATGCGCATGACGGAGGCGTTCGAAGACGGCGGATGGCGGCAAGGACGGCCCGCACCATCGGGCCGGTGACGGCGACCTCGGCCAACTGGAAGGTAATGGCGCGGGCGTGGCGGACGACGCGGGCGCCGATCTTGATCAGCTTGAGTTGCAGGCTGGTCAACGACCAGTCCGCCATGGCCTCGGGCAGTTCGATGCAGCGCAGGAAGGTTGCCAGGTTGTAGGCCAGCGCGTGCAGTTGCAGCCGCACCTCGTTGTGCCGGAACTTCCGGCATGACAGCCGCGTCCAGCGAAAGGCATATTTGCCTTCCTTGATGTGCTGCTCTGCGGTGCCGCGCTGGTTGTAGAACCTCACCACCCAGTCTGGCTCCATCGGCAGGTTGGTGACGATGAAGCCGACTTTGGGGAACAGCTCGCCCGGATGCCATTCGATCTTGGCGATGACGCGGCGCGGCTTGTCCCAGGACGCCGCCTGATACTCGAAGTCCTCGAAGAACCGTTTGACCTTGGTCAGCGAAGGCCGTCCCACGGGCCGTGTCAGCCGATGCGCGATCTTCTCGCGCAAGACGGCGTTGGCGGGCAGACGGATGGCGTAGAAGAACCTGGCTTCTTCCAGCCGCATATAGATCGCGGGGATCGCGTAGGCAGCGTCGGCCCGGAAGAAGCGTCCACCAAGGTCGCGGCCAGCATATCGGGCAATGACGGGATCAAGGACATCCCGCCAGCCATCGGCGCTGTGGACATTGCCGTTACGCAGGGCGCAGCGCTCCAGCATGCCAAACTGGTTGAACAAGAAGATGGGGTGATAGCAGGTGCAGTCGAAATGCCCGTTCCAGGCAGCACCTTCCTGATCGCCGTGGGTGGGGCTGACCGAGCTGTCCATGTCCAGCACGATGTATTTCAACCCGTTGCGGTCATGAAACCGGTCGATCCATTGGCCGTTCAGATCGGCCAGCGCCGCCCGGTTCGCGGCCAGAGCCAGCGTCTCGGTCTCGAACCGTCCCATCTGCGATGCCGAAGCAGCTTGCGCCTCGACGGCCCTGCCGCCAACGACCTGACGCATCACGGGATCGAGGGCCAAGCGGTCGGCATCGTTCACATCCTCGTATCCGGCCAGTCGTCCGAACACCGATTGCCGGAACAATCCGTCAAGCCGATGGAGCGTGTTCTTCCCGGTGCGGCTGTCTCGCAGCGCCTCCGACGCCAGATTGGACAGGCCGAGCACGTCATCAAGCTCGCGCATCACCAGCAGGCCACCGTCTGAACTGATCTGCGCACCACGGAACTCCAGACGCACACGGCGGTCGAAATCAACCCGATCTCCCCGCGCCAAGCCCGCACCCTCCAGGTGATCCATGAAACGCGCCCCTCGCAGCCGTCAACGCCATGATTTATATGCGAAATATCACGATTACGACAGCGAAATCAGCGACTTACTTGGAGAATGTGGGATCAAAGCAAATCTTGAGGTTTTGCCCCAAAAATCAGATTGATCGCCCAAGTTTAGTTTGTTGTGATCGTTGTTGCTCAAGATACCCTCCTCAGGTGCCGCAAAATAATTTTGCTTATTTCTATAGCTATCAGAGCACGTTCACGGAGGTATGATCATAATGATCAATTTTCGACAAATTCGATCTGCCACACATTCCAGTTGGAAAACCTAACACAATGCCTTCGTGGCTTCGCCCCATTGCGCGTACTTCAACAGATTCACACCTTCAATCGGCTTAAATTGAGATATTGGTGCCGCCGTAAAGCCCTGCAAACAGCTAGAAATCGGCCAAGAGAAAGCTTGCAATGTCTTCAGCATAGTTGGCGATATCCTCGCGAGCAGCTCTGCATTCGTCTAAAGTTATTGCTGTCTCAAAGGTATTATTTTCCGGATATTCCATCTAGGTTGCGCGTGGGCGGTTTGGTCAGGCGTTGTTGAGATGCCACCCACAATGTACTTATGAGTCCCGGTCAAAGCCCCTTTAATCACTCGATAGCTTGCTAATGACCGGCATTTATCGAGCTTCTTGTTCGCAAATTATGAGGACCGAGCTCATCAAGACTTCTTATTCCCATCAGTTTCATATCTCGTTCTATTTCTGTCCTCATGTTTCCAAGGGCGCGTTCAACTCCAGCTTGGCCTGAGGCAGCCAATGCATACAGATAGAATCGTCCTCCTGATACCGCTTTTGCCCCCACGGAAAGCGCTTTTAGGACATGAGTGCCGCGCTGCACTCCTCCTTCACAGATCACATCAATCTTGTCTCCAACCGCATCACAAATTTCTGCCAGCTGATCAAAAGGCGCACGAGCGCCGTCAAGTTGACGTCCACCATGATTGGAAACCATAATTCCTGTGCAACCAATTTCGACAGCTCGTAGCGCATCCTCAACACTCATGATGCCCTTCAAAGCGAATTGCCCTCCCCATTGGGAGCAGAGTTTTTCAGCGTCGTCCCAACCCATCGATTGGTCCAGCATAGTGGAGAAATAGTCTCCAACGGATACTGCCAAATTTGTGCCCTGTCCCACGTGACCAGATAAATGGGGCATGTCGAATTTCTCTTTCGTCAAGAAATTCCAAGCCCACATCGGGTGGGAGGCAAAACTAGCCAAGGAAGATAGAGTCAGCTTTGGAGGAGACTTGAAGCCGGTGCGCAAGTCTCGTTCACGATTTCCTCCCGTTATTGTATCCACGGTTAAAGCCATGACCTCAAAATTTGCATCCCGTGCACGCTCCAAAAGTGTATCGTTAAGGTCGCGATCCTTGTGGAAATAAAACTGAAACATTTTGGGGCCCGATGCGATCGGGGCGATTTCTTCCGCTGAAACCGTTGCTAACGATGAGATCCCAAACATAGTGCCATATCTTGTCGCGGCTCTTGCAACAGCACGCTCTCCCTCATGATGGAACAAGCGCTGCAGCGCGGTTGGAGCACAATAGAAGGGCATGGCTAGTTTTTGCCCCATCACCTCGACGCCCATATCAATTTGTTCGACGCCTCTTAGTACATTCGGAACCAAGTCCACGTCTTCAAATGCTGCGCTATTTCTGCGGTATGTCACTTCATCATCAGCAGCGCCATCAATGTAATGGAAGATGGGACTAGGGAGACGTTTTTTCGCTAATCGGCGGAAATCTTCAAAATTATGACAGTCTCTAAGGCGCAACTCAATATTCCTTGATTTTGGCTCGCGTGTCAAAGCACCCAACGTTTGTTAAGTGTCCTTTTTGCGGTTTCATTCTTTCGTCATCCTCGCGCATTACAAATTGTGAAAACCTGATTGGCATTCGACTGCTGGGGTTTCGGGCTTTGTTGCCTACACCTAAGAATATTGAAAAATGGCCAAATATTGAAATCTCTGCACTTATCACTCTACCCAAACTACCATGAGAGTCTTTGACGAATTGCTTCAATAATTGTCAGTTTGGTGCGGCCAGTCAGTCAACTTCGGGTGCGGTCCCATGCGAAAAATGACGGATAACCGCCATTATGTGAAATGTCGGAAAGTGGGCCGCTAACAGAAGGACCGCTTTTGAAAAATCCAGGCGCCAAGCGGTCTCCGCGAGATCAAATCCATATCTCTAGGACCGCTAGTCGAAAAGATTGAAATCGAAAGGGAAGTTTAGATCGTCTCCATAAGCAGAAGACGCCACTGCGACTCAAAGCCTCACCTTGCCTTTGAACTACTTAGCCACTAGTGTTCCACGAATGTTCTCGGAGGCAGATCATGTCTGACAACAGCGCAATCGAATGGACCGACGCCACTTGGAACCCGGTGACGGGCTGCACGAAGATTAGTCGAGGCTGTGACAACTGCTACGCTGAAAGATTTTCTGAGCGGTTCCGTGGAGTTCCGGGCCATCCGTTCGAAAGCGGTTTCGACCTTACACTTAGACCTGCTCGGTTAGAACAGCCACTTGGCTGGCGACGTCCCCGAATGATCTTCGTCAACTCGATGTCAGACCTATGGCACAAGTCAGTTCCGTTCGAATACGTCGATAGAGTTTTCGATACGATGGAGAAGGCCGATTGGCACGTTTATCAGCTCCTGTCGAAGCGCAGCTCTCTCATGTCGAAGTACCTCCGAAAGCGGTATCGAGATCGGCCCTGCCCTCAACATATTTGGTGCGGGGTTTCAGTCGAGGATGCCCAAGCTAAAAGTCGAATTTTGCACCTCCAAGGCTCGCAAGCGGGCGCGCGTTTCCTGTCGATTGAGCCATTGATCGGCCCGGTGGGAGAATTGGACCTCTTTAATATTGACTGGGTGATTGTGGGCGGAGAAAGCGGTCCGCGGGCAAGGCCAATCGATCCCCGTTGGGTTCGAGAGGTGCGAGACCAATGCATAGAGCAAGACGTCGCCTTCTTCTTCAAGCAATGGGGTGGGTTCAGGCCCAAGGACGGTGGAAGGAAACTCGACGGGCGAGAATGGAACGACTTCCCCCAAAAATTCAAGGCTGCGGTGGAGAATGCTGACTAATGGCTCAGCCTCCGGTGCTGCCGCGAGAGTACCACGATCGCGAGCAAACGTTCGTCAAGCACATTATCTTGCGAGGCTATTTGCAAAAAGTCGCTTATAATATCCTCTCGGCGTGGGACGACTTCACATTCGTTGACGGTTTTTCAGGTCCTTGGGAGGCGAGGTCAGAAGAGTTTGCTGACACATCATTCGGCATAGCGATCAGGGAGCTCCGAGAGGTTCGGGAGTCCTTCCGCCTTCGCGGAAAAACGAAGTGTTTGCGCTGTGTATTCGTGGAGAAGGAGGCGGAGCCCTTCGAACGCCTCAATGGCGCCGCTGGAGGCGCAGCGGACCTTCACGCCCGCGCCATCCACGGCACGTTTGAGGACAATATCCCGGAAGTCCGTCGTTACGTTGGCTCCTCATTTGCACTGACGTTTGTAGACCCAACCGGGTGGAGCATCGACCTCAGCCGCATCGCTCCACTCCTAAGACAACGGGGGGAGGTGCTCATCAACTTCATGTACGAGCATTTCAAAAGGTTTGTGGAGGACGAACGTCCCGAAATACGCGCTTCGTATGACAAGCCCTTCGGCGGCTTGCCTTGGCGCAAGATGATTGACGAAGAGATGTCCAACGGCCTTTCTAAGGAAGAGGCCATTCTGGAGGTCTTCAAAACCGCAGTGAAAGAGGTATGCGGTTTCGACTACGTCGCTAGCGCCCGCATTCGTCATCGCAAACTGGACAAGTCGCATTTTTATCTCGTCTACGGCACGCGGCACCAGAAGGGCTTGGAAGTATTCAGGCAAGTTGAACGCACAGCCCTTAGCGCAGAGGAGTTCTTCCGAATTGAAGCGAAGGACCGCGCAATCTCCGCGACTGGGCAACAAGGACTCTTCGAAGATTTGCCGCACAATGCAGAAGAGACTGCAAAGGTTCATTGGCACGAGGAAGTGCGAAAGGCGCGCATGTGGAGCGAGCAATTTATTGGCGGGGAAGCTGTGGTTCTTTTTGAGGTGCTGGCAAGGCGCATCCAACAGCGCTTCTCTGTTACCCTTCCGGAGTTGAAAGACCTGCTGGTGGATATGAAGAATGAGGGGCTGATCGAGTTTGACGGCCTAACGGGCCAACAAAGAAAGCCACGCCCTGGCGTAACCGTCCGTCGAACCGAGAAGCTTGAAAACGCAGTGCAGAACTGACGCGATCCCAATCCTGGCGTTGCCCACTTCGCACAGTTTGTCGCAGTAGATCCTATAGCTGGTAGGCAGCTCGAATGCTCATCGCGCAAATTTGTTTGGTGGCTGCTTTCAGGCGGAGCCAATTGGCCTTGGAATGTCCGAAACTGAGGCGCAAGGCGGCCATTCTTGGGCCACCATCTCGTCAAATCCCAAAGTCCATCGAGCGGTTGCGCTCTTTGGCGAGCTCGGGTTCAAAAACCTTGGGACTCTTCTCAGCTATGGCTTTTCCGGTCCCCACCTGCGCAGCAGCTTTCAATCGCTCCGTGACTTCCAACGCCGATGATTTCTCGCCTCTGTTCTTGGAAACAGCGGCACCGAGCCTTGCAGCGCTGTCGACCACAAGTGTGAGATGATCGCGAAGCCGGGTCACCGTGACCAGGAAGGTCTTCTGGTTGGCAAGATTGCGCTCGCGGCTATCCATCACCGCAATTCCTCGATCGGAGGTCAGGCCCTGCGCCATGTGAGCATTGAGTGCATAGGCCAGATCAAGGCGTTTGAGCATCGGATCGTCTTTCCCGAGCTTCTTTTCGATGCCCTTGGACGTCTCAACAGTGACCTGATCGCCTTCGATACGAGTGACCCGGGCCCGGTCGGCGTTGAACAGCCCGCGCCGGTGGTCGTTCCTAGTCCAGCGGATGCGATCGCCTTGGTGGACCTCAAGATGGCGCCTGTCGAATAGCGCAAGATTGTCGTCCTTCCCCGCGTGCCCGATACGAGAGGGGTTGAGCTTGCTTAGCCTGCCATGCTTGTCCTCAAGCTCGACAATGCCTTTCCGGTCGTCGACCTTGCGCACCAAATAGTCTCCGCGCTTGAGGCCAAGCGCGCGTTCGAGTTTGGCGACCTCGAGCACCATGCCAGGCCGGTAGGCGGCGAGGTATCGCAGTTCTTCCCGCGTAAGATTGGCGCGGTCGAGAACTTCAAGTTCGAGCTTTTCGGGGCCAATCTCGCGGTTTGCGGCAAGACCAGTCTGGACGGCTTCGTTGACGGCGGCGCGGATCTTGCGACCCGAAGCATAGATCGCGGTCCGCTCCCGCTCTTCTGCCGGAAGCGACAGCCAGCGCTCGGCAGCAACAATCGCTCCATCCCCCTTGGCTTCGACCGTATTGTGCTTGAGGTGGTCAAGCGCCGTGCGGACCAGCCCGGCCTGCGCTGCCGCCTGTGCCTCGCGCAGGATGGGATCGCGCCCACGCAGGTTGGTGTTCATCTGCGCCTGAGCAATTCCTCCCTGCTGCAGGAGATCGAATGGCTTGCCGGCATCGACCGCGCCTAGTTGCTTACGGTCGCCCATGAGCACCAGGCGGTGGGCACCGGCGCGATTGGCGATGCGGATGAGCTGCTCCTTGTCCGCATTGGAGACCATCGAGGCTTCGTCGAGGATAAGGACACTGCCGCCAAGTTCCCTGCGTGCCTCGCGATCGAGGCTGGACCGCCCCTCTGCCTCGCTGATCGGTTTCCAACGCTTGAGGAAACTCGCGAGCGTCTGCGCCTCGATACCCGTGTCGCGTTCGAGCATCTGAACCAGCGTGTTCTGCACCGACAGGCCAAGCAGCTTGTGACCCTCATGGCGCAGCACATCGGCGACCGGCTTCAAGACGCTCGATTTGCCAGCGCCGGCAACACCCTGCACGGCAATGGTCCGATCACGTGATGTCAGGATAAGTCGAGCTGCGCCCAGCTGGCCCTCATTGAGCTTGAAACCCTGATTGACGAGAGCGGAAGCCTGGACACTGGCGTCGGCTCGCCGCTCGGCAAGAATGGGTTCGACAGCGCCCTTTCCTTCATTGGCCCATGCAAGAATCCGAGCCTCGCGCTCGACCTCTTCTCGGCTTGCCAGCCACCCCTTGTGCTCGCCCTTGCCCCGCAGCAGATGCCCTGAACGCACCAGCGAGCGCACTGCTTTCTCGACATCAGCAATGGTGGTTGGCAGGCCAAAATCGAGCGCTGCCTTGTACAGGTCCTCCCGTGCAAAGCCTGCCTCGCGCTGCGCTAGGTGGCGCACTGCCGAAGCCACGGCCTGGGACGCTGCAATCTCTTGCGGCCCCCTTTTGAGAACATGCTCCGAGACGAGAGGATCGTGCTCCTTGCCCTTGATGCGCGCGGCAAAGTCCTTGAGCAGCGCCAGGCCGCGCTCAGCCAGGCAGGGCCCCTTTGCGTCGGCAGCGGTGCGCTCGCTGGCTCTCGTCTTGGCGGTATCGACCAGTCTTGGCAGGTCGAGGCCGACAGTCTTCGCAGCCGCTTGCCATTGCTCGCCCAGGACCGTGCGATCCTCGATCGGCTGCTTGGGCGATCGGGTGGCGAGCGCCGCGATCTTGCCCGCTTCGAGCCCCGGACCTCGGCGTGCTTCGAGCACTTCCTTCCGCCGCGAGGAGAAGGCCATCACCTGATCGCGCGAGATCCCGCAAGCCTCGAAATTGCCGTGCTTGCCAACCGGGCCAGTCTCGTAGCCAAGCTTCTCGACTGCGATCCGGAAGCGCGCCATGGCGATCGAGTTGAGCAGAGTGCCAAGCGCAAAGAGCCTGTCGTTCTTGAGCGTTCGCCACTTGCCGTCCTTGCCCTGGGTCACATTGGCAACGACGGCATGGAAGTGCAGATTGGGCTCCTGGTTGCGATTGGTATCATGCTGGAAAAGGCCGACCGCGAGATTGCCAGTCGCAACGGTCTTGATCTGGCCTCTGTCGACAAGGCGGGTTTCAGCGGCATTCTTCTCGGCCCATGTGAGCGCCTCTGTTACCGCCTCGCGATAGGCAGCAACGATCCGCTCATCCTTTCCGACCAGGGCCAACAGAGACCAGCTTTTGGGGAGCGAAAAGGTCAGATCGGTGCCCGGCCGATGTGCCTGTCCAGGATTGCCGACGCTCGAGCCATCGGGAAGTTCGCCGCGCAACAAGGCATCGAATTGCCTGGTCTCAACGCGCCCTGATAGGCCAAGTGATTTCGCGCCTTCGCCGACCCACTGCCCGGAACGATCGGCATCGGCCCGGGCGTAGTAGTTGTCGTCGGCAAAGTAGCTGGCGGCAGCAGAAGGCGATCGGACATTGGCGATCGAGAGCATGGCCCTAACCCTCGATTAGACGCACTGATTGCACTGGCTTGGGCATCAAATATCCGGCTCGATATCGCCCACATCGGGTTCGTCACGGTCAGGTACATCCCTCTCCTTGTCGTGGGCCGCGCCTCCAAGAAGATCGCGCTGTCGTCGCTCGTGATCGGCGAGAGTGCGTTGCTCTTTGCTTTCCTTGACTGGATGCGGATGAGGACTGACGCCGGGCCTTTCTGACCGCTCGGCGGCGTGATCATTGGGCGCTTTGCGGCTGCCGGGTTCGAGTGGCAGTTCGCTCTGTCGACCGGTCGATTGATCAACTGGCAGGTGCCCCTTGTTGGCGGCTTCTGCAGCAGCTTGTCTGTCCTGTGCTGCACACATCTGGTCGTCCGGCGTCACCTCCTGCGATTTGCCCTTCGCGTGGCGACCTTGTGATCTGCGATTGGGACGTTTCCGCTGGTCGCCATCGGCATCCCGGCCGGGATGCTTGTCGTCGCGGCGACGGCGTTCACCGGAATCGTCGCCGTCGCAGCCGCGTTGTCCGGATACTTCCCCTTCGTCCGGTCCGACTTTCACCGGCTTGGCCACCGTTTTCGCGGGTCGTTGGATCGCGCGAGGGATGAACCCTTCGGCAATGCGAGGCCAATGCCGGGGCTCTAGAGTGACCGGTGCGGTCGGAAGTCCTTCGGGAAACTTGATGTAGCCTTCAAGGCTCTTGAGCCCCATGAACTCATCGGGAAGCAACAAGGGAGCGATTTCGCGGCGGGCTGTCAGGCTCACCGCATCGCGGGCGCTGTTGTGACCATAGCTCTGGTTCTCTTCGACCTCGCGGACCTCGCGGTGGCCGACCGAGTCCGAACACCAGGTAGCGGTCTCGCGGTCGGCCGTACCGAGCATGAGCTTGGTCTTGGCGAGCGACGACAAGGTCATCGCCATGTTCTCTCCATAGACCTCCTTGAGCTTGGCAAAGGCGTGCACACCTGTGACGATCGCACCGCCGTAATTGCGCGCTGTCTGCAGGCCCTTTTCGAGCGAGGGAAGCCGGTGCAGCGCGCCCAATTCGTCGATCAGGAACCACAATTTGAGGTCGGGCGTGGTCCGCCCTGTCATCAGCGTGTTGATCGCCGTGTCGAGCCACAATGTGAGCATCTGCGAGAGCACGGTAAGATCTGCGTAGCGCGCTGAAAGGAACAGGAACGATCCTTCCTTGCCCTCGCCTTTGACCCAATTTCGGATCGAAAAAGGTTCGCCCTCGGTGGGCAGCAATTGCAGCGCCTTGGCGTTCACGTTGAACACCGCACGCACCGATTCAGCCATCTTCGCAGCCTGGGGATCGGTCATTGGGCCCGCCATCGTGTCTTCGAGCAGCTTGTGCAGGTCAGGAAGATTGGCGTTCATGAGGTCGCTTGCGAGCGCCGCGTTGGTGCCCTTCCCCTTCTCGAGCAGCTTGAGACAGGTCTCGACGAAGAGCGTCCGAGCGCCGAGCACCCAGAACTGCTCCGCCCCGCCGCCATCATGCGGCACAAGCGATTCCGCAGCGGCATGGAACTCGGCGCTGGTGGTGCAATCATTGAAGACGCTCCATGCCGGACAGCGGGTATCGAGCGGGTTGAGGATGACATCGCGATCGGGCTCGTAGAAGCCCTCGATAAAGGCGCCCGTGAGATCGAAAATGACCGCGCGCTCTCCCCTCATGCGGATCTCATCGACAAGCTCGAAGAGCGCCACGGTCTTGCCCATACCGGTGGTTCCGACGAGCATGGCGTGACCCTGCTCCTGCCGCCACGGGTAGCTGACACCGGCGATATGCGCGGGCGTATAGAGACCCGCAGCGCGCAGGGCCGTTTCGCCTGCAAGGCGCCATTTCCAGCCCATTTCGCGGCCGTACTCGCGGGCGCGGGCGCGGCGGTTGTACCGGGCTATATCGGTCTCAAGTTCGCTCAGGGAAACGAGCTGCGCACCGCGCAGGTGACGCTTGCGTTTCGAACGCTCGCCGAAGTGCTCGGCGACCCACCAGAAGGCTGCAAGGAGCGGGGCGAGCCAGAGCGCAGATAGCAGCATGGCCTGTTTTGCGGTGGCGAAGAACAGAGTCCAGGCCTCGCGCATCGGCGGGAAGTCCCTCACCACTGCCATGGGAAAGGCAACCAACTCGCCATCGGGCAGCCGCAGGTTCACCAGCTTGTCCGGATCGAACTCCATGAAGCCATAGGCAGAGGCATAGACATGCATCCACAAGAGGTAGGCCTGGTAGTCGGTAAGCATACTGCTGACCCGCCACCAGACGGTCGCCAGAACGACCAGAACAGAGACGACAAGCGGGAGCTTGAAACCCGCAGCGAACATGAAACCGAAGTGCCCGAGAAGCTGGGTGCCGCGCGTGAAATTGACGATGCTATTCTTCATTGCTCGTCTCCTTTTCGCGCGAAGGAATGAAGCCGAGCTGTGCGAGGCGGCGATGGTAAGCGGCATGAGTTCGCTTGCGCAGAGTGTCGTCGGAATGGCTCGCAAGCAGTGCATCGAGCGCGGTGGTGAGGAACACCAACTGGCGGGCCGGATCGGTCCCGCCGGGACGGTCGGCATGATCGTTGTCGCGGTTCCAGGCGGCGACCAGATGGTCGCGAATGACCACGCTCACGCTGGTCTCGCGGAGGTTAGACTGCTCCAGAATCCAGTCCGCGATCAGCGGCGGGACGTAGGTCTGGAGGACCCTGTAACGTTGCATCTTTCCAAGCTCCTTGTGCTGAAGAAGCCTGGTTCGACCTGCGGAAGGTGAGGATCACAGTAATTCACGGTAGGGGTGTAGGAAAACAAAAAGTTCCCTATTTATTCCAATATCTTAGGTTAAGGTGATTTGTCTCCTATTTGCGAATCCAATTCGCGATTTGCGGTCAAATCGGTCGGTGCACACGCCAAATTTGCGCAGCAACTGATTGAGAACATTGATGGAACATTGGCGGCCCCGCTGCGTACGGTGTCCACCCATCGAAATATCCTCGCCTCATTACTGTCATGGGAACTTGATTTAACTTGCATGGCGGTTTTGAAAGGCAGGACGAAATCTAAAAAAAATGGCAGCAAAGCGTATACCGATTCGACGCTATTAGGGATGCCGCTATTTCATGTGAATGGTTTATTGGCAGTCTTACTAGCCAGTTACCGTAAACAGCGAAAAGTGGTTGCCATGTACAAATGGGATCCCATGCGCGCGGTTGAGCTGGTTGAACGCGAGAAAATAATCAGCTTTGTCGGCACTCCGGCCATGACGGGAGATATCATGCTGGCTGCCCAAGACACTGGTCATGATGTCGGAAGTTTGTTGGCCGTTGGCGGGGGCGGTGCTGCGCGCGCTGAATCGCAGGTCAAGGGCCTTGATGACACATTCAAAAATGCTAAGCCTGGTACCGCCTGGGGTATGACCGAGACCAATTCCATCGGCACATCTATCGTAGGCGATGATTATCTGAGCAGGCCATCGAGTTCCGGTCGCGTCAGCGCGGTTCTTGAATTGGGGGTGGTTGATGATGGCGGAAATTTTCTTCCATCAGGAGAGCGCGGAGAATTATTGATCCGAGGCACTTCAGTTATTCACAAATATTGGGAACGCCCAGACTCCATTGATGATTTTCTAGAAGATGGTTGGTTCCGAACTGGAGATATCGCATATATTGATAAAGAGGGCTTCTTGTATGTCGTCGACCGACTGAAACAGATCATAATTCGCGGTGGCGAAAACATTGGTTGTAGCGAAGTAGAGTCAGCTTTGGCAGGTTATCCGTCTATCATTGAAGCGTGTGTTTATGGTGTGCCTGATGAGAGGCTCGGCGAAGAAGTTGCGGCCACGATATACGCTGACAATCAGGTAGATGTTGCGGCATTGCAAGAAAGTTTGAAAAGCAAGCTCGCCAATTTCAAGATCCCGAAATATGTCCGGATTTCGGAGACCCCTCTGGCCAGAATTGCATCTGGAAAAATCGACAAGAAATCGATCCAGAAAGAGCATGTTCTCGAATTGGATACCAAAAAGACTTAGGACAATACCAGAGCTCTCAACACGAAAGCGGAAATCTGGCACCATACTCTATTGCACTTGACAGCGCACTAAACCTTTCTGCGATAATGAGGCGTATGGCACCCAGTTATTATGGCTGCACAATATGCTGCCTATTGTCGGTGCTCGGTTATTGTTCTGTCTTGAAGTCTGCGCAAATTTTCTTCGAAGTCCTCTTTGCTCAATTTGTAACTAGTCAAGGCGCCAATCATAACAAGATAGATCGCGGTCACGATTGGAACGAAATACGCGCCAAGATCCCAAATCGCCTGGTCCGAGACATCATCAACGCTCACCCCTTTTGGGAATTGTGCAAGCGTCAGTACGAAGGATGCCATCAACACACCCAAGCCCTGAACGCTCTTTTTCGCAAAAGTTATGGCCGCGGCCAATATCCCTTCAGAGCGCCGCCCGGTTTCCAGTTCTGATTGCTCTGCCAAATCGGCAAGCATCGAGGCGACCAAAATATTGAAACAAATTATTAGGCCAAGATCAACGATCCCAAAAATCAGGTTAAACCAGAATATGATCGGATCGCCGTTAGCCGGGAGCATATCAAACAGGCGCATACAAATAGGAATTGGCGCCGCCACAAACGCCACAAGCCCCACAATGATCGCGCCGTTCTTTTTGCCCATACGCTCAGAAACGAATGGCGCAATCTTAAAGCCGATAAAGGCCGACAGGAAAATCCCGATAGAAAGATAGCCGGTTTCCGCGGGCGTGAATTCCCAGAAATAGGAAACAAAATACAGATGCAAAGAGGCTTTGAGACCCAAACCCATAGCGCCGAGCATCGAAGCGGCAAAAATCGATACGAACGAGCGATTGGCAAGCGTTTCAAAAATCTCTTTGAAGATTTTGGGCACTGTAAGTTTGCGTTGTTGGGGCGGGCTATAAAGCGTTGGAATTCTTGAATGCGTGCCCGCCGATGACACCATAATAGAGATAAAAATCAACACCGAAGCGATAACGCCATAGGCAGTGTAAGGCGCCCGCGAGCTTACTGCCTCGGACATGGAGCCGGTTACGAAAAGTGGAAAGACAATGAAGAACATGGCGATGTTCATGAAATTGCCGCCCGACCAGGCAAAGAAATGAGCGTAGCTGATGAGCCTGCTTCTATCGTTGTAATCCTGAGTCAATTCAGGCGCCAAAGCTATATTGGGCGTTTCAAAAAATGTGATGCCGGTCCGTATCAAGACGGATAAACACAACAGATACCAAAAAGTCTCTGTGTCAGAGAAGCTTTCGGGGGGCATCCAAACTAAGAAAAAACACAGCGCAACCGGAATCGCAGCTCCATACATGAAAGGATGCCGGCGCCCCCATCTGGAGCGCAGATTATCCGACCAATAACCCACCAATGGATCGCTTACCGCATCAAAAAGCAGCGATATAAACAGAGCCAGCCCAACCAATCGGGGATCCAGGCCCACAACCTGGCTGTAAAACGCCAAGAGGTAATAATCGAAGCCGTTGGATTTGATACCAAAGGCCATAGCGCCCATCCCGTAAAAGACGCGCGTGTGCCAAGGAAGCGGTGGCGTAGGAAAGTGTCCTTTTTGCGGTTTCATTCTTTCGTCATCCTCGCGCATTACAAATTGTGAAAACCTGATTGGCATTCGACTGCTGGGGTTTCGGGCTTTGTTGCCTACACCTAAGAATATTGAAAAATGGCCAAATATTGAAATCTCTGCACTTATCACTCTACCCAAACTACCATGAGAGTCTTTGACGAATTGCTTCAATAATTGTCAGTTTGGTGCGGCCAGTCAGTCAACTTCGGGTGCGGTCCCATGCGAAAAATGACGGATAACCGCCATTATGTGAAATGTCGGAAAGTGGGCCGCTAACAGAAGGACCGCTTTTGAAAAATCCAGGCGCCAAGCGGTCTCCGCGAGATCAAATCCATATCTCTAGGACCGCTAGTCGAAAAGATTGAAATCGAAAGGGAAGTTTAGATCGTCTCCATAAGCAGAAGACGCCACTGCGACTCAAAGCCTCACCTTGCCTTTGAACTACTTAGCCACTAGTGTTCCACGAATGTTCTCGGAGGCAGATCATGTCTGACAACAGCGCAATCGAATGGACCGACGCCACTTGGAACCCGGTGACGGGCTGCACGAAGATTAGTCGAGGCTGTGACAACTGCTACGCTGAAAGATTTTCTGAGCGGTTCCGTGGAGTTCCGGGCCATCCGTTCGAAAGCGGTTTCGACCTTACACTTAGACCTGCTCGGTTAGAACAGCCACTTGGCTGGCGACGTCCCCGAATGATCTTCGTCAACTCGATGTCAGACCTATGGCACAAGTCAGTTCCGTTCGAATACGTCGATAGAGTTTTCGATACGATGGAGAAGGCCGATTGGCACGTTTATCAGCTCCTGTCTGTCAAACGGCGTTCAAAAGGGACCCCCGATCGGCGTCGAAGAGGGACCCCCTTTTCGGATAATATGATGCTGGTTTGTTGAAGATGGCCTTGCGCTGCGTGCGGCGGAGGGCGGGCGTAGCCCGACCGGAGGCGCGCGCAGCGCAAGATAGATTTTTGAAGGCGCCGAAGGTGGCTGTCAGCTGCGGTTTTTGAAGCGCCAGCTGTCGTTGCCCGTCTCGACGATATCGCAGTGGTGGGTGACGCGGTCGAGCAGCGCCGTGGTCATCTTGGGATCGCCGAACACGGTCGGCCATTCGCCGAAGGCGAGGTTCGTGGTGATGATGACGCTGGTCCGCTCATAAAGCTTGCTGATGAGGTGGAACAGCAACTGCCCTCCCGAGCGGGCGAACGGCAGATAACCGAGCTCGTCGAGCACGATCAGGTCGAGCCGCGACAGCTGCGCCGCCAGGGTCCCGCCTTTGCCGATCCGGGTCTCCTCTTCGAGGCGTGTCACCAGATCGACGGTGTTGAAGTAGCGGGCGCGAGCGCCCCTTCGCACGACATTGGCGGTGATCGCGATGGCGAGGTGGGTCTTGCCTGTCCCCGTGCCGCCGACCAGCACGATATTGCGGCGAGGCGGGAGGAAGGAGCCATCGTGAAGGGAGCGGATCATCTCCTCATTGATCGGTGTGCCCTCGAAGCTGAACCGCTCCAGGTCCTTCACCACGGGCAGCCTCGCAGCCGTCATCCGATAGCGGATGGAGGCTGCATCCCGGTGGGTCGCCTCAGCACGGAGCAGGTCGGTCAGTATCTCCATGGTGGTGCGCTTGCGCTGGAGGCCGGTGGTGACCGCCTCGTCGAACGCCGCCGCCATGCCCTTGAGTCCGAGGCCGCGCATCGTGTCGATCATATCATGCCGCTGCATCATAGCCTCGCAGCAGATCATAGCGGGCACAGTCGGCGAGCGGAGGATGCTGCAGCATCCGGTCTTCCGAAGTGACGATGCTGTGGGGTGTCGCCGGCTCGCGGCGCCGGGAGAGGATGTTGAGGATCAGCTCGTCGCTGGCCGTTCCGTTCGCCAACGCTTCGCGCACGGCAGCCTCTACCGGCTCCAGGCCATCGGTGAGCACCGCCGAGAGGACCCGCACGAACCTGCGATCGGCCTCGTCCCCGGTGCCGAGCCTTCGCCGTAATCGGTGCAGGGCGGGCGGCAGATCCCAGTCCTGGAACGGTGCGCCGTTACGCAGCGCGCCGGGCTTGTGCGCGAGGACCGGCAGATAATGCCAGGGATCGTATATCGTGCGGTTCCGACCGAAGTGGCGCTCATGCTCCCCGACGATCGCATCGCCGCAGCGTATGACGATGCGATCGGCATAGGAGCGCACCTGAACGGTCCGGCGTGCGGCCGTCGACATGACCGAGTAGCGGTTGCGATCGAAGCTGATGAGGCAGGTGCCGGTGACGGCATGCTCGCTCTCATGGAAGCCGTCGAACGGTGCCAGGATCGGCTGCAGGGCCGGTCGCTCCATATCCAGCGCCTCGGCGACGGTAATATCCCCGCGTTCGGGATGGGCATGATGCTCGGCCCAGCGCCGGCACTCGGCCTCCAGCCACCCGTTGAGCTCGGCCAGGCTGGCGAACCGGAGTCGCGGCTGGAAGAAGCGGCCTCGGATCGTCTGGACCTGCTGCTCGACCTGGCCCTTCTCCCATCCCGCCGCCGGCGAGCAGGCGGTCGGCTCGACCATGTAATGATCGGTCATGATCAGGAAGCGGCGGTTGAACACACGCTCCTTGCCGGTGAACACGGCCGTCACCGCCGTCTTCATATTATCGTAGATACCGCGTCGCGGCACACCGCCGAAGAACGCGAACGCCCGGGCATGGGCATCGAACAGCATCTCCTGGCCCTCGCGCGGATAGGCCCGGACATAGGGTGCGCGCGAGTCGCAGAGACGCATATGCGCCACCTTCACCCGCATCGGCTTGCCGGCGATCTCCACATCCTCGTGGCTCCAGTCGAACTGGTAGGCCTCACCCGGCTGGAAGGTCATCGGGATGAACGCCGGTGCGCCTTCGCCAGCATCCTTCCGCCGCGCAGCACGCCAGCGCGCCGCATAGCGGCGCACCGCATCATAGGATCCATCGAACCCCTCGCGCACCAGCAGGTCATGGATACGCGTCATCCGTAGCCGATCGCGGCGGCCGCGACCTTCGTTCTCCTCAAGCAGCGCATCGAGACGATCCTGATAAGGACCGATCCGCGGCAGCGGCTGGACTTTGCGCTGATAGTTGAACGCCGCCTCCGGCGACCGGATCGCTTTGCGGACGACCTTCCGCGACAAACGAAGGTCACGAGCGATCGCCTTGATCGCCTTACCCGCTGCATGCTCACGCCGAATCCGAACCACTGTCTCCACGATCAACATCCCGTTCTCGCCAACTGATCAAAACCAGTCGGCCGACTAAATCCCCGGGATGAAGGGGTCCTTTTTGCACGCCGATCACCCCACGAAGGGGGTGCCTATTGCACGCTGATCCTCACCATAATAGCGGATGCCAAAGCCCGGCAGCTTCTCCGACCATTCCACCCGGCGTGCTTTGCCGGTCGGGCGTCTGCCCGGATCGAAGCGGCGCAGGGTCGCGAGCTCATCCGCAATGATGCGAGCGAGGGAGACCCGGGTCATGCCGCGAGCCCCAAGTGCCGGGCGAGCGAACCCGAGATGCGTTTGGCGGCGTCGGCAATCGCTTCGTCCGCGAGGTGCGCATAGCGCTCGGTGGTTTCGGCAAGTGCGTGGCCGAGGAGCTTGCCGATCACGACAAGCGAAATCCCATCGGCAATGGCGATCGATGCGAAGCTGTGGCGCAGGTCGTGAAGCCGGACATCGGGCAAGGCCGCGTGCCGTCTGATTTCATGCCAGATCGGGCTTAGCGCGATCGGCTTGTCCCCGCGCAGCGAGGAAAAGACCAATCCGGTATCCGCCTTGTTCGGCATGGCATCGAGAACCGCCTGCGCTTGCCGGTTGAGATAGACGATCTTTGCACCGGTCTTGCTGTCGGGCAGCATGAGGCGCGGCGGCTGCACCCATTCCCAGCGAAGCCCAACCACTTCGCCGTGGCGCGCGCCGGTGTAGATCAGCAGGCGGATCGCCTGGACCGCGATCGGGTTGCTTTCCTCGAAGTTGCGCAAGCTCCCAGCGAGCCGATTGAACTCGCGGGCGCTCAGAAATCTATCGACTAGCTTGCGCTTGTACCGCGGCGTTCCCCGGCACGGGTTCGAGCCGCGCGGGCGCATGCCCAATTGCTCGGCATAGCCCATCATCACCGACATGATCGGGATCGTCCGGTTGAACGCGCCCGAGCGATCTGCCCAGCTATCGCGCCAGCGCAGCACATCGGCCTTGCGGATCGCATCGACCCGCAGGTGGCCGAAGATGTCGGTCAGGTCCTTGAAGATGCGGGCGCGATTGCCCTTGCGGGTCGAGGGCTTCCAATGCCGCGAATAGTCCGCCCAGAAGCGCAGCGCGAAATCACGAAACAGCGTCGCACCTGGATTATCCCGCCTCGCCTTCTGCGACACCGGCAGCCCATCGAGCATGACCTTGGCAAGCTGTGCGCGCGCCAGAGTGCGCGCCTCCTCCGCGCGAACCTCCGGCGGGCGGCCGAGCGTGATCCGCATCTGTTTGCCGCGCTGGCGAAACTGGACGAACCAGCTGCGCGATCCGCCGGCAAAGACCCTCAGGCCGAAGCCCGGCAGCTCGGTGTCCCACCAGAAGAACTCTCTGCCCCTGATCTTGCGCCGGGCGATGTTGCCGTCGAGCCTGACTTTCTCGCTGGTTCGATTGCTTTGGTAGTGCCGAGTCGTCTTGAGAATTTCGACCGGATTTGGCGTTACCACAGGGCCATTCGTTGACATCGATCTTGCTCCTTCATAGAAGGAACTAATTCACGGCAATCCAATGGTTTATTTTCTATTGCTGCGACAAGGTCGCGTACGGTGTGCCTCCGTCTCCAATTGCGCGGGTGGTGACCAGTGATCCTGACCGTTCTTTCTCAATGGTCATTCCCAAACCTTGCTGTACGAGCGTGAGCAACCATTTGCATTGGCCAATGCCTGCAAGCGGTCATGTCGAAGCTACACCCTCAACAAGGGACCGCACCTGCGCAAGAGGGACCTTCAAAGGACCATGTGTGAAGCGGCAGGAACGGGACCTGTCGGTCCTGCCGCGCGCGCTGGTCCGACCTGGTCGCGGTGCGCAAGCGCGTGCGGGGCCCGGAACAAAGACACCGCGCCCGCAGGAGCACCGCCGCAGGTGGTGCGGGACCGAGCGCGTCACCAGCCCCGCTCCACATCACGCCTAGGCCCTCCACCTGCGAACACGAAAAAAGGGCGGGAACCGTCACCGGCTCCCGCCATGTTTGATGGTCAGAACTCGTCGAGCATGCCGCCATGCACCGTATGCACCACACGGCTGGCCAGATGTGCTGGCAAGGCGTTGTAGTCACCTTCGTCGAGAGCGAAGTATCCAAGGTCGTCATCCTCGACGACGTGCTGGTCGAAGAAACTGTGCAAGGCCCGCCGTTCGGCAGTGGCGAGTGCTTCGAAGTAGCTGTTCGAGTTCGATTCAAGATTGCCAAGTGTAGTCATGATTTCCTCCTGATATCTTTCGGTGAGACGACAGGAGGAAGGCGGATGGGCGCGGTGCCGGCGGGTCAGGGATCGCCCGCATGGGCGACCGCGAAGCGGCGGTGGGGGCAACGATTTTGTCGTACCGAAGTGCAAGCGTAGGGGAGGCAAAATGGTGGGGCCCCGCCGTCCTTGACGCGCCGGTGCCGGGCCCGTCACCCTTGAAAGTCCGTGGGCCAGGCCCCTCCCCCGCCCGATGAAGAGCGCCCGTGCCAATCATCTGCAAAAGGACTTTCCTACAGGGTCTTGCCTGGTCCATTGGAACCCGCGGGAGGAACGCGAAAGGGGAGTAAGGACGAACTCCAATGCCATCGAAACGAAGCGCTGTAGCCGCACTCCAGAAGCTGGAGGCCGACCGGCTGGCACTCGACGAGCGTCAGAAAGAACTTGAGCGACAGGCTGCACTTGAACTGGGCAGCGTAGTCCTCGGAACGGGCCTCGAAACGTTCTCGAAGAAGGGCCTGGCTAAAGCGGCCGTGGAGCTCGCAAAGCTGGGGGAGGATGAGGCGTTGAAGCGGCTGGGTGCTTCTATATCTTCTCCTCGCTCTCAACAAACGCCTGTGAAGTAGAACGATGAAAGGGGTCCTGTCCGGCTTGGACAGGACCCCTTCGGGAGAGAGATCAACGGGAGAGTTCAGTCGATCTCGGGAGCATCCTTGTTGTCGTCGTTCTCGCCGGAGCCGTTGCCGCGCGAGAGGAAGTCGACCTTGTCGGCGAGGATCTCGGTGCCGTAGCGCGTGACCCCGTCCTTGTCTTCCCACTGGGTGTAGTGGATGCGGCCCTGGACGCTGACCAGCTGGCCCTTGGTGCAGTACTGCCCGACGGTCTTGGCGAGGCCGTTGAAGCAGGTCACCCGGTGGAACTCGCTTTCCTTGGCAGTGTAGCCGTTCTCATCCTTGTAGGTCTTGCCGTCCTTGTCCCGCGCTGGGCGATCGGTGACGACGGTAATCCCGGTGACATTGGTGCCGCCCTTGGTCTCGCGGGTGTCGGGATCGCGAGCGATGCGGCCGGTGAGGATTGCGATATTGGTCATGATACTAGTCCTTCAGTTCCTCAAACCGGAGACCATCTCCGGCTTGCGAACATCCAGAAGAAGCAGGGCATGGGAGGACTGCACCGCAGGCCTGAAGGGCCGAAGGGAAACCTGTTCATGACGGATGGTGCGGGCAGGCGCGCGAAGCGCGACAACACGGCCGTCAAAGGAACGGGTTGCGGCTCCTCAGCTGACCTGGTTCAGGACTGTTCGCGAAGAAAGCCGGATGGGTATCGGGTACGGGTCTGAAGGGTCGCATGATCCCGCTGCAATCAGCTTTCGCCGTCGCTTTCCGATGCTGCCAGGAGATCCATGAAGTTGCGGGCTGCTTCCCGGTCTTCCTCGTTCTCGAACGCCACATCGAGGTCGGGGGCGGACCCGAACATGTGCAGGAACGACCACAGTGCAAAGCGCTTGCCCCTGTCCTCTTCGAGGCCAAGGTCGACCCGGCAATGCTCAATCCCGGCTGCTAAAGTGTCGGGTGATATCTCAGCCATATTGGTCGAGGCAAAGTAGCGAAGGAGAAGATCATCGAGTTGCATTGGAAATCTTGTAGCGTGGCAAATCAGATGCGGGAACGATAAGTGCCGCACCGCTGCAATAACAAGCGTATCCATCCACGAGGAAGTGGCTTCAGAGGCGCTCAGGTAACCGGGATGATCAACAGGGTTGTTCGAAAGCGTATCTATTCGGGCCTGTCGTTACTCTACAATCGACTCAAAGACATTAAGTGCTATGTCAGCTTCGCGACCCGAAGGGCTCGGAGCAGAAATGCAATGAGTTCTCTCCTTATGGGCGGCTTCGAATGGGGCCGCCCTTTTTTCTGGTGACCGGAAGCAATCGCGAAAACGCCGAGCGGGCCTTGCACGCTCACCCGGGACAGCTGCCTAATGGCCCGCGACGATCAACAACCGTGATACGCTGCTTCTTGGCCTCGATCACCAGGCGCTCGGTCACGCCATTGCCCGGAAATGCCACGACGTAGCGAGGGTTAAGAGCGAGCATTTGCTCGTTGCGCTTGAACCCGGCGCGAGCCCCGAGACGACGTTCTAGCCCGAAGGTCAATTGCTGAACTTCGTGACGCTCGGCCCAGGATGCGGCCAGTCTGTCGGCTCCTTTGCCGTCGCCTCCGTGGACGAGAAAGAGATCTGGAACGACATCGCGCACCTTGTCGAGCGTAGCCCAGATGTTGGCAGCGTAGGTCTTGGCGTCGGCCTCGCTTTCGAAGCGGTTGCGGCCGCCGGCGAAGACCACCGGCGTACCCTCGGGTGAATGTGCAGCCTGACGACGTTCGTTGCGCACGCGCAGGAAATCGCGGGCATCGATCACTGCGGAAGTCATGGTCTTCGAATGGCGCGCACGCGATCCCGATACGGGCTTCCAGGAGGAACCGGTTTCGTCGCGATAGAGACCTGCCGCAACCTCTCGCATCTGCTCGAACGCAAACATGCTGGCTTCAGCCGACTGGGCGCGCAGCATTTGTTCCTCGAGGTTCGACGAATGCACTTCGGAGCCGTCGGCGGATGCCAGAAGGGCGCGGATTTCATCCGAGGCCCGGTCCACCTGAACCGACTTGCGGCTGGCAGCGCGGTGGAAGAGATTGACGAAGCCCCAGGCGAGATCCTCGGCGTCGGCTTCGAGCGCGGTGTCGTGAAACAGCGCGAAGAGATCGGACCAGACTGCTCCGAGCGTGTGAGCCATGGCGTCCTCGCAAGGAAAGTCGGATTCGTTGAAAGGGGCAGGCGTGATCGAGAAGCCGGATAGATCGAGACCGGCAAGCTGGCTGGCGAAACTGTCATACATATCGGTAGTCCTCCTGAGACCGGCGAATGCCGGCAGAAGAATTTCCGCGCGGGCCTGTTCGCCGTGCCCAAGAAGGACCGGGACAAGGGAACGCCGCACCGCGGCAGCGGGAAACCCCGCAAGGCAAGGCTGGCGCGGGCCACACGGGCCGCAGCCTTGCGCGGGTTGCGGTGGGACCTGACCGGTCCAGGGCACAAGGACCAGCGAACAGGCCTGCGCGGGATAATGTCGGCGTGGCGCAGGATTTGTCTGGGAGGAATCCCGGATCGGTTCAGGGGCGCTCCGGGAGGCCGAACTGTTCCGGCGTGAAGGCAAGCACCTCTGCGTGGGGGAAAGCTGCGATCGCGGTTAGTCGATCGCCTTCGTGGCGCAGATGCCACCCGCGACCATGGTCCGGTTCCGATTTCGTGAAACCGGCCGGATCGAGCAGTGCCAGGTTGATACCGTCCGGGTCACGCGCGGAGCGCGCCCGGATGGCCTGACCGCCCGCCTCGCGCACCGACACAGCAAGGTCCTGGCAATGCGAATAGTCGTCAGGGTCAAGCCATCGCTTAGCATCGCCCTCAAGCGGCGGCCTGGTCGTATCGGTCAACCGCGTGACCGATACGGGTACGGAAAAGCTCAGATGCTCGCTTGTCCGGTTGCCCGGAACGAACCCCGGCGAGCGGCTGTAGAATTTGAGCCGCCAGTAGGCGGTCTCGGTGATCGCAGTTCCCTCGGCTTCGCTTGCATAGAAGATCCCGGGTCGCTCGTTGGCCCGGCGAAAACGGCTGGCAACCGTGTGGCCATAGCGAAAGGGTGAAGCGAGGAGGTAATGCAACCCATGCGCGGATTTCGGCAGGTCCGGCTTTGCGCTATCTGCCAGTTCTTCAAGCCGCTGTTGCTCGCCAAGGTCGGAGGTCAAACGATTGGTCGAGATGCGATGCTGTGCTTCGACCACACGCCACACCGTTCGGCGGTAGCGGCGGAACTCAGACGCGAGCGCGGTGGGCGTCCACATAGTCGCAAACGGTGATGAGACCCTTGAAGCTGTCGACGAGATCGATCGGGCGCGCATCGAGATCGAGATTGGCGGTCGTCAGCCACGCGCGCGCAGACATGTCATCGCTTCCGAGCAGAGCGTCGAGCGAACGGAACAGCCGCAGGAGGAACTGAGCGGCTTCGAATGACTTCGATGCAGGGTCGAGCTCCGCCTTGCCCGAGCGCAGGCGCGAGGCGGTCGATTCTGATACGCCCAGGATTGCACCAAGTTTGGGGTTGGTGAGGCCCCAGAACTCGGCGATGCGGGCGATAGCAGAGGTGAGCACCTTGCCATCATCGGGCTGCAATTCGAGTGGCTTCGTCGCCATAGCCTATCCTTTCATATGCAAGATATACACTCTTATCCCTCAAATGCAAGATTTCTGACGTTCGAAGACCGCCTCTCCGTTCGAGAAACGCCCGACCATTTTGAGTTCGCCGAACATTCGTTCGAAACGCGGCGCCACTTGGGCGAGCCAGTGGCGCGCAAGGGCCGCGCGCGGGTGATAGAAGTCGGCTTCCCAAAAGCGAGCGTCATCGCGAGGGGCGAGCCAGATCGCGGCAAGCCCGCAATAGGTCGATATCCCGCAATCGGCGAAGGCGTTGCGCAGGAGGATACGGTCCTCGCGACCGCGCCATCCATCGAAGGTCTCGAAGGAAGGAAAGGCTGCCCTTGTGGTATCGATGATCTCGTCGACAAGGCACTCATAGGCCCAGTCGACATCGTCCTCTTCGCCGTCATCGAGCAGGCGAAAGGCTGCCACCGAGCCGGTCGGATAGCTGACGGAACGTCCCATCTCACCGCTCCTCAGGCTGCACTAGCAAGATCGACATCGGTCTCGCCTTCATATGATTGGTATCCACCCAGTTCTAGCAGCAAGGTGGCTGCCTCCTCGGCCTTTGCCGCGGCGGTTAGGATCGCGCGCTCGTCCGATTTGAGGATCTTGAGCCAGGACGCGATGTAGCTGGCGTGATGATCAAGATGCGTGACCGGCAGACCTAGTTCGGCACCCAAAATGGCTGACGATAGCTCGGCGATCAGTTCTTCGGCAGCATAGGCGTCGCTACCGAAGCGGTTCTTGAGATCGCGATCGAGGCGCGAAGAATGACCGGTCCAGTGCGACAGCTCGTGCGCGAGTGTCGCATAGTAGTGGTCATAGGCTTCGAAGAGTTCGGCGGGCGGCATGGTGACGCGGTCGCGCAACGGCTCGTAATAGGCCTGTGCGCCATGATGGCGCAGGTTGGCGCCTACTTGGCCGAAGAATGCATCGAGTCGCTCTTCGCGGCCTTCGGGCTCCAGCGCGGCAACCAGCGGCTTGGGATGGTAGAACTCGGGAAGCCCATCGCATTGGTCGGCATTGAAGACCGAATAGGCCTTCAGCACTCGCCGGCTCTCCGTGTCCTGCTCGCCTTCAGCGTTCTCGACCTCCTTGGTGTACCTCTTATAGAAGATCGCGATGGTCGACTTCTCGCCCTTGCGGACCTGACCACCAAGCTTCTGGCATTGGCGGTATGTCATCCAGTACGGAGAGGCGTATCCGCAGGCATCGGCCACCATCCAGAGCCAGAAGGTATTCATGCCGCGATACGGCGTTCCGCAGGATCGTAGCGGACGAGAAACCGGCAAGCCACGCCACGGCTTGACCCAGGGCTTGGTGCCCTCTTCGAGTTTTTCAATGATGGCGGCAGTAATGCGCCCGGCTGGAGAAACTGAAGCGGTGCGGCGGGACTTGGTCATGGATCGTCTCCTGATCGCCGGAACGGACATGTCCGGGTTCAGGATGAACAAAGCGCCCTCCCCTCTGAGTCTCACCATCGTAGGCGACCTTCGGAAGGAAACGTGAAAAGGCGGCCCGTCCCGATAGGGACGGACCGCCCGCCGAGTGACCTGGACCTGTCAGGAGGGGTCAGGCAGCCTGCTCGGCAATCTCGTGCGCAACCTCGTCATCGGCCGGGTCCGCGGCTTCATCCTCGACCGGTTCCTCAGGTGAACCGAACCGCATGAACTCAGGCACCCACGCTTCCGCTCGCGTTTTCACATCCGCCTCGCCGATGAAATTGCCGGAGAAGATACGCTCGGCGGCGCTCGCCAGCTCTGCCTTCTTCGAACCTGCATAGCGACTGACGAGTTCGGGGCCGCCTGCTGCATCGAGCGCTTCGAGTGTGCGAGCCTTGGCCACACGATCGAAGAAGTTCGCCGCAGTCGGCCGCCACCAATGCGCGGTTTCGATCTCGAGCAGCGACCCGAGGATCTCGTGCAGCGGCGCCGAGCGATCACCTTCGCAGGCAAGGCTCGCGACCAGCGTGCGCGATACGACATGGCCGAGCCAGGCCGAACGTGCTTCATCGCTCAATGCGCGGAAGCGTTCGAACCGCTCGACATCGGTCTCACCGGAGCGCCAGCTTTCGTCGAGCGAAGCGGCGAACTCGGCGAGCGCAGCGCTTGCCGGGGCGTCCTTCGCCTCGAATCCGGCCACCGGTCCCGATGCAACCGAACCGACCAGAGTCGATGCCTTCTTCGCGCGCCAGTCATGCCCATCGGCATCGGCGAGCGTGAAGACCATGAAGTCCAGCGCAAGTGCGGGATCGTTGGCGAGATGGATCGCCAGGATATCGCGCCGCTGCATCGCGAGCTCGTCGAGCAGACGCTGCGACAGCGCCCCGCTCTTGCGCTTGGTATCAGCACCTGCATCCACCGGTTCGACAGCTCCGTCATCAGCGTCGATGACTTCAACTTCGGTGTAGAATTGCGGCACCAATGCCGGTTCGCCATTGCGAGAGAGCACGAGGAACGCTCCAGCCTCCGACTTCAGCTCATCGGCAAGCACCGGCGGTCGGTCGTTGAGATCGCGCATCGCGCGGTCGATCGAGACCAGTTCCTCTTCCGCCTTGGCGATCTCGCTTTCGTCGCTGTCCTCATCCTCGAGGATGGCCGCCGTCCGGTCGTAGTCGGCTTCAAGGTCGCTAAGCTCGCGGGCCTCCTCTTCGGTGAGCGGAGCCGGCTCGCATGGGAGCCGATTGAGGCCCTCGACGAGATCGTGGCTGACATAGTTGCCAAGCGTGGGTCGCACCCAAGCAAGTCCATGTTCTTCCGCGACCTTCTTCGCAGCGTCATCCATCGCTTTCTGGGCCAGGTCTTCGAGCAGCGCGACATCGATCCAGCTCTCGCTGGCTTCGTCGTCGAACAGTTCGCGTTCGATGCGGCCACCTGCAGCAAGGTAGGCGTCGCGCCCGACCAGAACCGCGCGCGGATCGGAGCCACGAACAGTGGCATCGAGCACCATGCGGCGGATGGTGTCGGGCGTGACCTGATACCAGGCATCCTGCAGCTCGGCATAGACGTGTGCCTGGCGGTCGATGTCCGAGATTGCCCCATAGGCCTTGGCCATGTCGAGCGTGATCGCGCCTTCGGCGAGCGCTTCGAAGACACAAGGTGCGAGACCTGCCAGTCGAAGGCGACCCTCGACGAAGCGCACTGTAAGACCGAACCGGCGGGCCACGTCTTCAGTGCTGGCTCCCGCCTCGATGATAGCGGCGAAAGCCTGTGCCTCGTCGGCCGGGTTCATTGCGAGGCGCTGGAAGTTCTCGGCGAGGCTCGCTTCGCGCACTTCGCTTTCCTCGCCTTCGATGACAAGGCAAGTGACCTCGTGGTTCTTGGGAAGCGTGCCCTCTTCGACCAGCGCCTGTAGCTGAGCCAGACGGCGACCACCGGCCTCGACTTCGAACTTGCCGCGCTTGGCCTTTCGCACGACGAGGTTCTGCAACAGGCCTCGGGCGGCGATGTCCGCACGCAATTGCAGATCGGCAAGGACGTCGCTCGACTTGCGCACATTGCGCGGGCTTTGAACGAGCTTCTTCAAGTGAATAGACTGGATCATGGATTGTCTCCTGATGGATTGGAGAGCCACGCGAAGATGCATGGCCCGACAAGCCACCGGCTCCCTCCCCTCTCTCACGCTTGGTCGTGGATTTGCCCGTCAGGCCGCAATGGCCGGGAGAATAGAGGATGCCTTCGACACCGGGACGAAAAGGCGCGTGCGGTAACGAATGATCTCGGTGAAACAGCCCTTGGTCTTGTACCAGTCGAGTCGCTCAGGCGCGTAACCGGTGAGTTCGAGGCGTTGCTCGCCGCCGACCAGAGAGCGCTTGATGGTCAGTGCGTCATGACTGGCAAGCGGCTGGGGCGTCCCGCTTGCCAGGACCAGTTTCCCGAGTTCGGCTGGAGCCGGGCCGGACACACCCTTCAAGCCGAACGTCTCAGTGATCTTGGCAAGGTCGATATCGAGGACTTCGCGTCCGATGATCGAGCTGCCGTCCTCGGCGGCAAGCCGCGTCACCCGGACATGGTCGCCAGGCAGCCGCTTCCAGACCGAGAGCAGCAGTCCCGTGGCCAGATGCACTCGTTCGGTGACCGGCGAGGCCGCTGCGGCGCTCTCTTCTTGTGTCCACAGCTGAGAGAACTCGGTCACGCCGACCTCTTCCCACAAGCTTTCTCCAAGCGCGTCGAGCGTCCAGTTGGCGGATTTAAGCGGGCGAAGAAGGCGGCGACGTTCGATCACCGCGCCATCATCGGCAATGAGGCGCCGCGCCGGAACTGACAGGGCCACCTTGCCCGAGCGCGCATTGCGCAGGGGAATGGCCTGGGGTGATCCGATCTCGTGCATCCTCACGAGACGTTTGAAGCGCAGCGGACGCAATTGGCGTTTCACT
Organism: Sphingopyxis macrogoltabida; assembly: GCF_001307295.1. NCBI lineage: Bacteria > Pseudomonadati > Pseudomonadota > Alphaproteobacteria > Sphingomonadales > Sphingopyxidaceae > Sphingopyxis > Sphingopyxis macrogoltabida. The sequence goes on from NZ_CP012700.1 coordinate 2,840,333, forward strand.
TCGAGCGAAACGAGGCGGGTTTCGGCCCCCGAAACAGGATCGGTGCGGAGCACATCATCGGATAGCACCGAGAAGCTGTCGACACGGACCGTTTCCAGCCCCAAATCGAGCGTGCCAGCCTCTCGTGCGGCCTCGATCCGCGCTTCCACAAGTCCGAGATATTCCTCGAAGATGCTGTTTTGCAGTGCGATCGGGAGCGCAAGTATGCGATTGAGCCAGCGTTGGATCGTGGGAAGGTTGTCGCTCAGGCCGCCATCGGGGTTCTCGAGCTTGAGTCCCGTCCTCTCGACGAAGTCCCCGAAACGGGCCGCCTCGAGTTTGCCATCGTAAAGCAGGTGGAACCAGCGCGAGAGCGCGTCCTTCGCATAATCGCTTTCGAGATTGTCGGCAGGGTCGAACAGGTTCTGACCTCCGGTCTGACGCTGGCCGCGTGTGAGAGCGCCCAATGCGTCGAGCCTTCGCGCAATGGTCGAGATGAAGCGGCGTTCGCCCTTCACATCGGTAGTGACCGGGCGGAACAGCGGCGCAGAAGCCTGGTTGGTGCGGTTGGTCCGGCCGAGACCCTGGATCGCATTGTCGGCGCGCCACCCCGGTTCGAGGAGGAAATGAACGCGGCGCTGCTGGTTCTGCGCATCGAGGTCGGCGTGATAGGATCGTCCCGTACCCCCTGCGTCCGAGAAAACCAGGATACGTTTCGCTCCGTCCATGAAGCATTGTGCTTCAGCGACGTTGGCGCTTGCGCTTCGACGTTCAAGCCGCTGCTGACCGTCGCGTCCCAAGACCAACCTGCGCGTGCGGCCTGTCACTTCCGCCACGGCATTGGTCCCGAAATGCTCAATGAGGGCATCGAGTGCAGTCGCGATAGGGGGCAATGCACAGAGTTGCTCGATCAGTGCGTCGCGTGCGGCGATGGCACGCGAGCAGAGAACGGGATTGCCGTGCTCGTCGCTCATCGCTTCGGAACGCAGGTTGCCCTCCTCGTCAGTGAAGACCTGCATCAGGCGCACCGGAAAGCTCTTCGCCAGATAATCGATGACATATTCTTTGCAGTCGCAGTTTATGTCGAGCGTGGCGGCGAGAGACGCAGGTTTCCTTCGGTTTTCCATGATTTCACTCCAGATAATATGCGGGTTAGAGGGAGTGTTCGAAGACGGGTCAGGCCCGCCTTCGAACGTCGGTGAGCATTGTGATCAAGGCGTCGGAAGGCGGCTTGAAGCGCCCCGGCTTGATCGCAGGGGCACCGTGGGCTGCGAGAATCTGCAGCTTCTCTTCGGGATCGGCGCGCAAGTAGGTCTCGGTGCTCTGGATACTGGCGTGGCCGAGCCATAATGCGACCTTGCGAATGTCCCCCGTCGCCGCGAGCGTGTGCATCGCGCAAGAATGACGAAGCACGTGGGGTGTGACGCGCTTCCCAAGGATCGACGGCTGCTTCGTCGCTGCCGTCTTGACGTGCTCGGCCAATCGGAACGCAAATCCGTCGCGGGTCATCGGCTGCCCGTTGGCATTGAGGAAAATCTCGGTGACCTCAACTTGAGGCCGGATCGCAAGCCATGCGCGCAATGCGATCTGGGTCTCCTTCCACAGCGGCAGGACCCGTTCACGTCGCCCTTTGCCCATGATGTGCATGGTGGACAGGGAGCGGTCCGGGAAATCGCCCAGTTGCAGCGTTACGAGTTCCGACACCCTCAGTCCGCCAGCATAGGTAAGATGCAGCATCGCGCGATCACGGGTGCCGAGGCGTGTCCGGGGATCGGGTGTATCGAGCAAAGCCTTGATCTCGGCCCGGTCGAGGTAATCGATCAGCGCCTTGTCTGTCTTCTTGGTCGGGATTGCTCTGACACGGAGTGCCTGATCGAGGCAGGCTGGAATCCGGTACTCGATGTATCGGAAGAAGGATCGGATCGCGGCGAGCCTGCCATTGCGGGTCCGCACGCAGCTGCCGCGGCCGATCTCCACATGATCGAGGAAGGCCATGATCATGTCTGTGCCGAGATCCTCAACCTCGAGATCGGTCGGTCGGCGCTTCAGCCGATCGGCAGCGAACTGGACGAGGAGGACGAAGCAGTTGGCATAGGTCTTCACCGTGTGCGGGCTGACGGCGCGTTCGCGCGGCAGATGTTCCCGCAGATATGCCGAGAGATGGGGAGCAAGCGCCGTCATGCCGCTTCTCCTTGAAAAAGTTGCTCGCTTGCAGCCGCAATGTCGCGCAGCAGCACTGGCGTGGCTTCGAGATACCAGTACGTGTTGGCGATCGACGCGTGCCCCAGGTAGACACTGAGACCGGCCATGTGGTGGGCAATGGCCTCCCTGTCACGCGGGCAGGACTCAAGCGAGCGAACAGCGAACGTATGTCGCAGATCGTGGAGTCGCATGCCTGCCGTACCGGTTGCTCCACGATATCCGAGAAGCCGGGCCAACCTGACGAACACGACGTGGGCGCGCACCTTGTGCGGCGCCCGCCCCCGGATAGTGACGAACAGGTCATTACACTTGGCCGGGTGCTTCGCGCGGATCGCAATGTAGGCTTCGAGTGCTTGGCGCGTCGATGGCTGCAAGGCGATCAGTCGCTGCTTGCCGAACTTGCCGTTGCGGACGACCAGCCCATCCTCGACCAGATCGTTGCACTGTAGCGCGAGAGCCTCGGAAATCCGGAGACCTGTCGCCGCGAGCAGGCCGAACAGGTAATGGTACGTGTATGGGCTAATCGTGCCATGGGGCGGAACGTTCAATGCCGCCGCCATGATCGCCCGCACCTGGTCCGCTTCGATTATGGTCGGAGTGGGACGTGGCCGCTTCCCCCGGCCGAAAACGCCGACAGGCGGGACTTCGTTGTCTGGGTTCTCGGCATGAGCGAAAAGGCTGAAGTTACGAGCAGCGTCGTACCTATGGCGAGCCACGTTTTGCGAGCTTGCCGTGTGGCACCAGTCGTAGATGCGCTGCACTCGGGTGTGCCGGTCACCGAAGCGTTCAGCGAAAGCGGCGTATTGGCGCAGCAGTCGTTCCTGTTCCGAGAACTTCCGCCCCAAGCTGCGATACAGCGAGACGTATCTGGCAATCTGCGTGCTCAGCATGACGGTTCTCCCGGCCATGGCTGCGCGATTTTCATGAGCATCGGCAGGTCGACCTTGGCGTAGATGGCGGTGGTCTCGGGCGAGCTGTGGCGCAGGATCGTTCCAACGGACTCCAGCCCTGCGCCCGCGCGCAGCAAGTTGGTGGCAAGCGAATGCCGGAAAATGTGCGATCCGGTCGGCACGCCTTCGATCCCGCCGCGCTCATGCGTGCGTGCAACGATGCCGGCGATCTCCGCCGATGAGCGGAACGAACGGAACGGGGCTTGCGCGCGCACGAACAGATGCGGATCGGCGGTCTTGGGACGCGCCGTGGCAATGTAGTCCAGGATCGCGTCACCGACGTCCTGAGGCAATGGCAGGCGATCAGGCCGACGCGTCTTGCCCTTGACCGTCAGGTGGCCCGAGCGCCAGTCGATATCGTCGAGGTGCATATCCCGAATATCACCGGCACGCAGGCCAAGCCGGGCGAGCAGGAGAATGATGGCCTTGTCCCGAACTTCCACCGGGCGATCAGTCGGACATGCGCCGATGATCTGCTCGATCGTTGCCGGGTTAACGTGCCGGGGCAGCGTCGAAAGACGGTAGCGTTGCACTGATGGGATCGCGTGCAACAAAGCTGGACGGCAAATACCCTGCACGACCAGGAACCGAATATAGCTCCGTATTATCGTGACGAGCAGTGATGCCGAACCCGGCGTCTCCTTGCTTCGTTGTTGAAACGCCCGTCTGAGGACGGCTGCATCCCATTGTGAAGGCTCGCCGAGCATAGGCGCGAGCCGCCTGATATCGGCCCGGTAGCGCCGGATCGTCTCATCGGTCGCGCCGCGGTGTTGCTTGAGCCATGCCAGATATGCCGCCATGTGCGGGTCGTCATCCGACACCAGTTCGACTGAAGGGATGACACCGCGGTCGCGCAAGAACTCGACGAAGTGCCGAGCGCCTCGCCGCCGCCGCTTCGCGCCCGAGGCAACAAGCTTGCCTCGCTTGCGCCAGACCGGACATCGACAATCATGCGCGCCGTACTGGTCGATGATCGTGTCATCGATATCGGCCCATTGTCGTCGCGCAATGCGAAGCCAGGCCGCGAAATGCTCGGCCTCGGATCGATAGGACTGGGCCGGTCCTTGCGCGAGTTGCAAGCGATCGATCCCATCGAAATAGTCGGCGAGGTGCCGTGGCAGATCGTCGATCCCGTCGTCGACACCGACGTAGCCTTGATCCTCCAGGAAGCGGACGAAGCGCCTGACTCGCGCTGCAATGTCCGCCTTATAGACTGGCTGCTGCGCCGAATACCGGTGGCAACGGCACCGATGCTTCTCGAACCGCCGAACGGTCCGATCGTCGATCGTGCGGATCGCGATCCCATGCAGTTCCATCCAATGCAGGAAATGACGGGCCGCAGCGCCAAACAGAATCGCACTGCCTGACCTCTCGTCGAGCGACAGAGAGGAGAGGAATGCGGTGAGTAGAGCGTCGTGACTGGGCGGGTCTTCGACCCGGAGCCGGGCCGCTCGAAACGACAATAATGATCTTGATCGCATGTTGGTTCCTTCGACTTGTTCAGGTCGAGGGAACCGTAATTATCTGGAGTGAAATCATGGAAAACCGAAGGAAACCTGCGTCTCTCGCCGCCACGCTCGACATAAACTGCGACTGCAAAGAATACGTGTAATGTGGAGCTCCACATTACACGTATTCGCGCGGAGAGAGATCGATATCGAGCGCTTCTCGCTCCTCGTCCGAGAGATCGGCCAGGCGCCGGTCGAGCATGGCCTCGGCGGTTGAGACCAGCTGCACGACAACCGAATTGTCCTCGCCAAGCGAAGCTTCCATGGCGGGGATCAGGCTCGGCAGTTTCATCGAGAGCAGAAGCTGCGCAAAGAAACGCTGCTTGGTGCCTTCAAATATTGAGAGCGCCGCAGCCTTGGCGTTGCGATTGAGCGTATCGCCGCTGTCCTCGTCGACCACCCTTGTGGCTTCGAGCGCTTGGTCGAGATTGCGGTGGATGATGGCTTATCGCGAGGAAGCGGTAATGCGGAGGAGCGCGGCGTAACCGGCGAATTCCCATGATAGTGTGCGCAGTTGCTGCGCATTATATTGGTTGCGAACCTCGGCGGTCCCTGGACCAGCTGAGGAGGCAATCATGTTGAAGTTGCATGACGAGTTGATCACCGAACTCTCGAATTCGCTCACCACACAGAATTACAATCCCGTGGTCGTGGCGAACCACCGTCTCTACGCCCGCGCGTTTCTCGATTATCTGGCCGAGTGCGATATACAGGTCGAGACTGTGACGCCGCAGCAGGTCGATCAGTATTTTGGCTATGCGGTTCAGGATTTTGAGATCCAGTACGGTCGGCCTCCCAGTGCGCGTTGGCACATGTTGCCCCGCACCGCGATCGCCAAGCTCCTCCGGCTTGCTCAAGGCAATTGGCCCCCGGACGCAGAAATGATCGGTCCCGATGACGAGCATCGACATGAAATTTGCCGCGAATACGAGGCATGGCTGCGCGAGGAGCGCGGTTTGGCAAGCGCGTCCATTGCGGCGCTGATGTGGGAGGCGCGAAACTTCCTGCGATGGCAGTTCGACCGGGCCGGTGCCGCCAGCCTCGAAACGTTGAGCATCGTGGACATCGATCTCTACATGGACATGCGCGCGCCTGGTTTACGGCGCAAATCATTGGCCGATGTCGCTGAGCGTCTCCGTTCGGTGGTTCGCCATCTGCATCGGACGGGTTGCATCCCGACCGATCTGACGCCACACATCATCGGCCCCATGCTCTATGCCTACGAAGATGTGCCGTCGACGCTGGAAAGGAGCCAAATCGCCGCGGTTCTGGCGACAACGCAGGAGGACAGATCGCCACGCGGACTACGCGATTATGCGATACTTCAGCTGCTTGCCACGTATGGGCTGCGCGAAGGTGAGATATGCCGCCTTCGGCTCGATGACGTGGACTGGCGCGCAGAATCCCTCCGGATCTGCCACACCAAGACCAACGCGTACTCGTACATGCCGCTAATGGTGACTGTTGGTGAAGCGCTGCTGGATTATCTGCGCCTTGGGCGGCCCCAGGTTGAAGTGCGGGAAATCTTCGTCCGATCCTGCGCACCCTATATCGCAATGACGAACCTGTACGGCATGATCCGCGGTCGGTTGGCCGCCGCAGGCGTAGTGCCAGCAGGAAAGCGGGGGCCGCATGTCTTCCGCCACGCACGTGCGGTCGAAATGCTGCGGGCATCGGTCCCGCAAAAGATCATCGGCGACGTGCTCGGGCATCGATCCACCGAATCCACCAATACTTATCTCAAACTGGCAACAGATGATCTCCGAGCCGTGGCACTCGAGGTGCCTGGAATGGAGGTGCTGTCATGAGCGCCTGGCACGATCCCGATCGCACCGTCGTCGACGCCTTCCTGGTAAAATCGCAGTTCCGGCCGGGAAGCGTACCGACATATCGCTGGTTCCTTTGCACCTTCGAAGATGTTGCCCGCCGGCATCCGGCGGTGGACCGGCAGATGCTCGACGCCTGGCTGAAGGAGATGCAAAAACGTTGGCGATTGTCGACGCTGCTCAATCAGGTCTGCATTGTCGACCGCTTCCTCGACCACCTCGTCGAAATCGGGCTGATCGCCGACAACCCTGTTGCTGCACTTCGCCGTCGGTACAACGTCAAGCAAAGCAAGCCGATCTGGCGGGCCTTGGCTTCCCCGAATCCCGACGAATCCTTGGCCGCGTTACGACGGCCTGCGCCCTTCGGCAGCGTGCTGGGTGACTTCATGCAAGACCATGTCATGCTGATGCGCAGCCGGGGATATCAATATGAAGCGCAGGCTCACTGGCTGCTGCGGTTCGATCGGTTCCTTCAGGCCCGTCCCGACCTCGCGGAGCAACCACTTGAGGCAATGATTGCGAGCTGGGCGGCTGCCAAGCCGACCCGCAACCACGCGGCTGAATGCCAGAAGCTGGCGCGCATCCTGACCAAGGCGCGGTTCCGCCTCGATCCGACTATCCCGCCAAAGCGCTTCAATCCCCGGCCAGAGCGGGAAGTAGCGCGGGAGCATCGGCAACCGCATATCTTCAGCCCGGCTGACGTTCGGCGTATGCTCGATACCGCACGGACTTATCCGTCGCCGGACGCTCCGCTGCGGCCGTTGACCCTCTACACCATGATCATGCTGGCCTATTGTGCCGGGCTACGGCGAAGCGAGCTGGCATGGCTCGATCTTGGTGACGTGGACCTGCAATCAAGCACGATCACGATCCGGGAAACGAAGTTCTACAAGACCAGGATCTTGCCTCTATCCGACAGTGTCGCGGTCGAACTGCGCGCGTACATCGATGCGAGGCGGCGCGCTGGCGGCCCACAGAACCCGAAATCAGGGCTGTTCTGGCATGCCCACTTAAATGACCGCTACAGGCCCGAGGCGGTTACGACAATGATTACCAACGTCATGCGCCGTGCTGGGCTCAAGCCCGCTTCGGGCCGGACCGGGCCGCGGGTCCATGACCTTCGTCACTCGATGGTGGTGAACCGCATCCTCCAGTGGTACCGGTCCGGCATTAACCCTCAGGAAAAACTGCACTTCCTCTCGACCTACATGGGGCACCGGGATCTCCACTCCACGCTGGTCTACATCACCGTCACGCAGGATCTGTTGCAGGAAGCCAGTGAACGGTTCCGCGCGCTCGGCGCCCCGTGCCTTGTCACGGAGGCGCGGCCATGAGGAAAGGCAATCCATTGCCCGCGTTGTTGCGGGCGTTCTTCCAGGAGTGGCTGGCCGAGCAGCGCAGCGCGTCAATCCACACGATCCGCTCTTATCGCGACACCTGGCGGCTGCTGCTTCGGTTCGTCGCGGAGCGAAAAGGCTGCGGGGTCGCGCGGCTGACGCTCACCGACGTCTCGGCCGGCGAGGTGCGCGCGTTCCTTCATCATACCGAGCATGGCCGCAAGACCACGATCGGCACGCGGAACTGCCGACTGGCCGCCATCCGCAGCTTCTTCAGCTTCGTGGCGGACAAGAATCCGGAATACATCGCGCAGTGCTCAGAGGTCCTGGCTGTTCCGTTGAAGCGGGAGCCCACCTCCGCGCCGTGCTACCTCGAGCCCGAGGAGGTCGAGGCCATCCTCGCCCAGCCCAACCGATCGACACTCGAAGGGCTGCGCGACCATGTACTGCTCTCGTTCCTCTATAACAGTGGCGCGCGAATCCAAGAGGCGCTTGACCTCTGTCCCGAAGCAATCCGGTTCGATGCACCGAACTTCGTGCGTCTTTACGGCAAGGGGCGCAAGGAACGCATCTGCCCGCTCTGGCCAGAAACCGTGGCATTGCTCAGGAAGCTACTGGAGCGACAGCCGCGTGCGCCCGATGAGCGGATCTTCGTCAATCGATACGGTGAACCGCTAGGGGCGTCAGGGGTGCGGTTCAAGCTCAACGCCTACGTGGAACAAGCCGCGAAATCGACGCTGACCCTCCAGTCAAAACACGTTACGCCTCACAGCTTCCGGCACGCGACCGCCGTCCACCTCGTTGCCGCCGGAGTCGATATCACCGTCATCCGCAGTTGGCTCGGGCACGTCAGTCTCGATACGACCAATCACTATGCTCAGGCCAATCTGGAGACCAAACGAAAGGCGCTGGAACAGGTTGGCGCCCCGGCGGCGAGCAACGTGCCACCTTCGTGGAAGCGAGATGCCAATCTGATGGGATGGCTCGACACCCTATAGAATAATGTGAAGGACGTGGCGAAATGTTCCGCAGCTTTGCAGGACTACGCCGCGTTCCTCCGCATTACCGCTTCCTCGCGATAAGCCGTCTTATGGCGAGCTGCGCATAAGATACCCCAGGCCTCGGCATAGGCATCGTAGATCCTCACCTGCGCTTCTGTGAGCTGATGTTCGAGGATCTCGTATTCGACCCCCGCAAAGGACAACGCGCGGGCAAGATAGAGCCCCTGTGCCTTGAGATCGCGGGCAACCAGTTCCATCGCTGCCACGCCGCCAGCGCGGATTTCGGTCATGAACGCCTCATGCGTCGGAAATGCGGTCTCGGGACCCCACAGTCCAAGCCGGGCTGTGTAGCCGAGATTGGCAATGTCCGATGCGCCGGTTGCCGATGCGTAGAGCACGCGAGCGCGCGGCAAGTGGTTTTGTAGCCTCAGGCCCGCCATGCCCTGCTCCGAGCCTTTGACCTTGCCGCGGGTTGAGGAAGAGCCGAGCGCGTTCGCCATGGCGTGCGCTTCGTCGAAGGCGATCACGCCCTCGAACTCCTCTGTGGCCCAGTCGAGGATCTGCTCGAGCCTCGTGTCCTCGGCGCGTCCCGAACGCAGCGTCGGATAGGTTACGAACAGGATACCCTCGGGCATCGTTACTGGAGTTCCGAGCTTCCATCGGGAGAGCGGCTGGATGTCGAGCGTGAGGCCGCCAAGCGCTTCCCAGTCGCGGCGCGCATCTTCGAGCAAAGCCTCGTTCTTGGTGATCCAGATGTGACGGCGTTCTCCAGAGAGCCAGCGGTCCATCATGACACCCGCGATTTGGCGACCCTTGCCTGCGCCCGTGCCGTCACCGAGGAAGAAACCCTGGCGATAGGAGTGACCGTCTTCCGCGAGTTCGACCGTCGTTCCTTGTTGGCTCGGTCGAAATTGCCCCGGAAGGTCCCGTGCGAAAGCCTCGCAGGCGTAGACCAGTGTTTCGCACTGTGCCGCCGAGAGCAGTTTGCCCTCCTGCCAGTTCACGGGAAGCAAAGGGCGTGCTTTCGCTACTGGTGCCGCGACCGAGCCCATCGCGACCGATTCTACGAGCGGCGTCGGGTGAACAGGTGCATCCTCCATGATGACGCGGCTCGGCCGGTAAGGCAGGTAGATACCCGCCTGCTCGGGAACGGGCGCGGGCTCGTCCAGGGCTTGATAGTCAAGCGCGACTGCCGCGCTCTTTTCGGCGGCCCTGGACACGAATGGAGCGTCCGGCTTGCGCGCGGAAGTGCCGCTTACCAAGGTCGCAACCGAACGTACCGGAAGGCGATGGATCTTAGCTTGCAAGGGCGCACGATCGGGCAAATGCGCCAGGCAGGAATTCAGTTCGGTGAGATCGGCGAACTCTCGCGACATCGTGGAATTACCCTGAAGATTCGCTTTCTCGATCACGACCATTCTGACAGCGATCCCGGTTCCGCTTCGTGAGAATGCGCCCGACAGCCGGACGTTGATCAGCAGCGAGGCCTGTTCCTGGTCTTCGACAAAGGCCACGGCATCAAAGCCGTCCGGGAGAATGGCGAGGAGGCGACCTCCCACAGCGCAAATACGCAGCGCACTGCGCAAGTGACGCGTCGCCGTGCGGCCATCCACGCCCCGCTCGCTGCTTCGGGCGAAGGGAGGGTTCATCAGGATAACGCTGGGGCTTGGACCATTGGTGAGTTCGGCGATCAGCTCGCCATCATGTCCGAATAGACGGGCACGAGGGAAGAGATGCGCGAGCGCATCGCGGCGCACGCGATCAATCTCGTTCAGCGTCAACGAGCAATCTCGGACGTCACCCCAAAGAGCAAGCGCGCCATTCCCGGCTGACGGTTCGAGAATGTGATCGCGCGTGCCAAGGGACGCGGCCTTGGCCATCAGCCATCCAAGGATCGGCGGCGTCGAGAATTGCTGCAGCTCGACCTGGCTCTCGCTGCGCACGTGGCGGGGCGGCAAGGCTGCATCGAGCCAATCGAACCGTGCTGCAGCCTCGTGGAAACCTGTATCGAGGTCGACGCGTGAGAACTCGCGAAGCCAGAGCAAGGCCCCAATCTCGACCGCGTTGTTGTAGTCGTCGACGGTCCAGGCATTGCCCCAGTCCTGCACGCCGGTTTGAGCGGCGAATAACCCGGCAACGTTAGATCGCGTAAGGTGGCATCCATCCGCAAGTCGCCGGGAAATTTGTTCACCGATTGCGAAAGCGAGCGGAATTTTGGTCGATATCTCGCGGTCTGGGAAAAAGTCTGACTGAAACATGGCTTGTCGTCCTCCTGATTGAGGCATCGGGACATGCGCCCTCTGCCGGGTCAGGAATTCGAGAAGCTCTCTCTCCTCTTATCGACACGCCTTGTGGCGCAGCCATGACTGGAGTTCGTCGTTCCAGTCTGTCCCGCGCGAATTGGGCTGTCGGACTTGGATGTGCCGCCCTTCACGGAGATAAGAATCGCGCCCACGTTCAGCTGCAAGGTCGCCGCCAGAATCGTGATCGACGAAGAGATGAAGGTCGCTCACGCTCTCCGGAATGGCAACCAGCCCGAAGCGTTCATTGCCCAGCGTTGCCCACGTCGGGATGCCGGTGAGCGCATAGGCCGACATCGCGCTCTCAATGCCTTCGGCGAGACCGAGCCTTCCCTCGGCGGGTGCGAACAGACGTACTGCCGCCTCGCCGAGTGACCCCAGTGCGCGTTTCGGCTTGGCAAACGAAGCCTGGGTATGGCCGGAATGCGACAGGAAAGTCCGGTGAATGGCAATCGGTCCCTCGTCGAGGCTGACCGCAGCGATCATCGCTGGCAGGAAGCGGGCGCGCCCCTTCGGACCAAGCGGTGTGCGCGGGTGAAACCTCAGTGCATGGGACGTTGCGAGGATGCCGCGCTCTTCGAGATATGCCTTGGCAGGACTTCGCTGCAGCGGCCGGGCATCGCGCCAGATACGGAGCGCTGCAGCTGATGGCTTGTTGGAATAGCTCGGCTGGATCGGAAATTCGTCGGATGAGCCGGAAAACAGCGCTGAGGTCTCGATCCCTTCGCGAGCGAGGGCAGCAAGCACGCTGGCCTGATCACAGCCTGCGAAACAATGCAGGAGGATAGCCTTTCGGCCAAGCGTGACACCGAGCGAAGGCGTGCGGTCATCGTGCGCTGGACACCGGGCCATGCCCTTGGTGCCAGACCACTTCCCGCCGCGGCTCTCGCAGAGCTTGCGAGCGGTTTCCTCAAGCGAAGGACGGGATAGGGTTGAGTTCGAAACGGACATACTGGCTCCATCGCCGCACAATTGCCCCTGCAGACTGCCCCCTTTCCTCTTGCCGGACGCGTTTGGCGCTTTCCTACACCCCAATGTTCTATTTATGTTCTATTGCGCATTCAGGCAAGCTAGGAGAGAGCGCGATGAGACGAGAATGGGTAACTGCTGTGTGTTGCGGGCTTGCGATTGCGATCCCCACCATCGCTCAGGCGCAGGAGTTCCAGGTCTTTGATCACCGGCTGAGCAAAGTCGAAAAGCGGGCGGACAAAGAAGTCACGTATGCCCCTTCATTGGCGGTCATTGGGACCGAAAAAGAGATATCATCCCCCGCTCGTCGAAGTTTCAAAGAGACGCTCTACGAACCCCTCATACGCCAAGCTGAAGCAAGGTATCGATTGCCGCCTCGCTTGCTCCAGGCATTGGTCTGGCAGGAATCCCGTTTCAATCCGATGGCGATCAGTCCGGCTGGTGCAGCCGGTCTTGCGCAACTTATGCCTGCAACAGCACGAGAACTAGGTGTTACCAATCGGCACGATCCAGCCCAGAATATCGACGGTGGCGCGCGGTATCTAAGGCAGATGCTCGACCGGTTTGGTGCGATCCATCTCGCACTGGCAGCCTACAATGCGGGGCCCGGCGCCGTATCGCGTGCAGGGGGAATTCCAAGAAATCGGGAAACGCCGGGATATGTGAGGAGCGTTATCCAAAGATGGATGGCATACGGAGAGCTATGAACACGAATAGGAAAAGGATCAGCGGACGGCTCGAGCATCTCCCGCGCGGGGCAGCGATCGTGACAGATGCAGGCGACCACTGGGTTCTGGAAGGCTGCGAACCATCGAACGATGACTTCGGTTTCGAGGTCACTGCCGAGGGTATCGTTGTGGGCTTCGACCGCCTTCGAGTTGAGTGGCTGGGCCAAGTGCCGGCGTAGCGCACAATATCACGCAGCTCTCAAGATCGCGACATTGTCTGTTTTTCCGCGCATCGCATCGAGGAAGTTCGCCCAATCTTGAAGCATGGCGCGACGTGGCGCCAAATACTCTGCGGCATTGTATGCCCCGCGAACTTCGTTCTCCTCGCTATGAGCCAGCTGAAGCTCGACCCAGTCTTCATGGTACTTTCGGATCCACATTGGCGGCTGGCCGACTTCGACCAGCTGTTCATTGGCCCATGTGCTCGCAAGACCTCTGAAGCCATGAACAGTCTGCCGACCGTGATAGCCGAGACGATACAAACCATAGATCATGGTGTTTTCGGATAGCGGCACTCCACGCTTCTGGCCGGGTCGCGTCCGTCAAGGTGGTGTAATTTCGGCTGTGGCCGTGGGCCATCGTCAGGCGGCTTTGGCGGTGATGTGTAGGGGCTGATTTTCCTCCTCGATCATGGGTTGGTTGAGTTCGGCCATGCCTTCGATCTGCATGTATCGGTGCTGGAGCTGCCACTCGTCGTTCTGCTCCATCAGCACAGCCCCGACGAGGCGGATGATGCTGTCTTCGTTCGGGAAGATTCCGACGACGTCGGCGCGGCGCTTGACCTCCTTGTTGAGCCGCTCGAGCGGATTGGTTGAGTGTAACTTCGTGCGGTGCTGGGTGGGGAAGCCGGTGTAGGCGAGCACGTCGGTTTCGGCCTCGTCCATGCAGGCGCCGAGCTTGGGCCAACGGGTGCGCAACTGGTCGGCGACCTGTCGCCAGACCTGCGTTGCGCTTTTCTGATCGGGCTGCAGGAAGACCTGGCGGATCGCGGCGGCGACGACAGTGTTCTGGCCCTTGGGCACATAGGACAGGGCATTGCGCATGAAGTGCACCCGGCAGCGCTGCCAGGTGGCGCCCATGACGCGGGTGATCGCGCCCTTGAGGCCCTCGTGAGCATCGGAGATGACCAGCTTCACGCCGGTAAGACCGCGCCGAACAAGGTCCTTCAGGAAGTCGGACCAGAAGACCTCCGCTTCCGAGGGGCCGATATGCAGGCCGACGATCTCGCGCCGGCCCTCGGTGTTGACGGCCATGGCGATTATTGCGGCAACGCTGATGATCCGCCCGCCTTCGCGTACCTTGAGATAGGTGGCATCGAGCCAGAGATACGGCCATTCGCCGGTGAGCGGGCGTTTCAGAAAGGCATGGACGCGCTCGTCAATGTCCTTGCAAAGCTTGGAGACGGTGGACTTGGAGATGCCGGTCATGCCCATGGCCTGGACGAGTTCATCGACCCGCCGGGTGCTGACCCCGCCGATCCACGCTTCCTGGATCACCGCAACCAGCGCTTTCTCGACCATCTTGCGGGGCTCAAGGAAGCCCGGAAAATAGGACCCAGCACGCAGCTTGGGGATTTTCAGGTTCAGCGTGCCTACCCGGGTATCCAGCGAACGGTCGCGATAGCCGTTGCGCCAGGTCGCGCGCTCGCTGCTGCGTTCGTGGCGACCCGCGCCGATCAGGCCATCAACGTCGGCCTCCATGATCAGCTGCAGCACGTTCTCGGCGATGGTGCGCAAAAAATCCGGTTGGCCGCCCTTTGCAGCCAGCTCTTCGATCAGTAATCTGTCCTCGGTCATCGGGAACTCCTCTTCGTCACGGTTGAAGTGTGCAAACTCCACCATAACGATGAACCCGGTGGCCACCAGCGACGCCGCATTCCGGGGTGGGGCATGCCCCACCCCGGAATACACCATCGCCTACACCGGAAATTACACCACGAGCGCGGACGCTAACTCTGGCCGGGAAACACATAGTCACTTTGAGAACATGCGATCATCTCCTTGGCGAGCGAAGCGGCTTGCATTGACAGGGGTACGATATGCTCACGGTGCATCTTCATTCGATCAGGACCGATGCGCCAAAGCGGAGAGTTGCCGTCTAGATCCTCAAACTCGTGCTTCTTGGCGAAACGGAGTTCCTTCGTTCTGACCCATGTCAGAAGCGCGAAGGTGAGCGCTGCGCGAGTAATCTCGGAGCGTCGCTCCCCTTCTTCATTGTATTGATCCAGCTTGTTTATGAGCTCTGGCAACTGAGCGAGCGGCAGTTTGGCCATATGCTTTACTCGAGGGCGCGGCTTCAGAGCGCCGCGAAGATGAGCCGTGGGGTCCGCATCGCAAAGCCCACTCGCGATGGCGAACTGAAAAACTTGGCCAATGCTCTGCTTAGCACGCCGACTGATATCCAAAGCGCCCCGTTCTTCAATATTGCGGATCACGCCTAAAACTTCAGGCGGAGTGATCTCGTGCATCATCCTTTCGCCCAATACCGGAAACACGTCCCGTTCCATTCGAGACCAGACACGCTTCGCATGAGCTGGATTGAGGCTGCTCTTTCGATTCTTGTGCCACATCTCAGCAACAGCTTTGAAGGTTCTCTCTGGCTCGAAATCTCGACCGGGCTTGTGGACCATCGGATCCTTGCCTTCGGCCAAGGCAGCCTTTGCAAGCGTCTTCAACTCACGCGCAGCCGCGATTCCAACGTCAGGATAAGCACCAAAGGAAAGCAGCTTCTCCTTCCCGCGATAGCGGTATTTCAAGCGCCAAAGCTTCGTACCGTTGCCTTTTACGAAGAGGAATAGCCCTTCACCGTCGGCAAGCTTGTAGGGTCGTTCTGCCGCCTTCGCATTCTTGATCTGAATCTCACTCAAAGCCATTGGGGGTATCGCTCCTTTTCGGCACCCCCCGAAAGTACCCCCAAAATACCCCCACTCCAAATCCGGCTGCAAGCGCATGCAAGCGAACGCAAGCGGACGCGAATCAGCTACACCGCTTTGATTTCATTATTTTTTTCGGATTTATACGGAAGAATGCGAACCCATGAGGATTCGAGAATGGTAGCGGAGGAGGGACTCGAACCCCCGACACGCGGATTATGATTCCGCTGCTCTAACCGGCTGAGCTACTCCGCCCCGAAGGGTCGCCGCATCGGGCGAGCCGCGCCTATAGGCATCGCGATTGCGGCGGTCAATATCATGTACGCGGTCCGCGGAAATTAGCCGCGAAGGCGGTCTCCCACGGGCCGCCGCGATAATGGTGCGCGGCTAGTCCGGTGATCGCCAGCGGCCGGGGACGGAAATCTTCGGCAAGGCGGGCGAGCAGCGCCTTGGCCTCGCTGGCCGTCACCTTGTTCTGGACGGTGATATGGAGACGCGGCGTTCCCCGATCCTGCGCGGTCAGCGCGCCGAAGAAGTGATCGGCGATGCGGTCGCGGATCGCCAGCAGGGCGGCACTGTCGATACGGAAGGCCACACCGCCACCCAGCGAATAGACTTCGCGCAGCGCCGCAGCCGGAGGCGGCGTGTCGGCGGCGATGGCGCGGATCAGCCGCGTCAGTTCGTCGAGGCACGACGGCGGCAGTTGGTGGAAGAGCGTGATGTGCGCCGCGAGATGGTTACGTTCCGGGGGAAAATGGGCGGCGCGCAGCGCGTCGAAATAATGCTGGTCCGCCGCACCCATCGTCGCAGTCACGATGATGGGCACGGCGCCAGCGGCCGGGACGGGAGGGGGGATGTCCGGGCCGGCTATTGCGCGCCTCTACGGAAAGTCCGCGCGGGGTCGCTCAAGCAGGGATTGACACCGGGGTCAAATCGAGCGTGCCAGTCATAGTGATCGATTGCACCGATCAAAGCCCGCTCCAGAATGCCGAGAGCGCGGCCGCCACCTCGCGCGGCCGTTCGGCAATTGCCCAATGCCCCGCCCCCTCGATCACGGTCAGCGGCGTGCCGGTGTTCGACGAAAAGCGCCGCGCCACCGACAGTTCGACATAGGGATCGCCCTCCCCCCAGATCAGCGCACCGTTTGCGGGGAGCCGGCCGATGTCGCGCGCCCAGTCATGTTCGAAGCTGAGCCCTTTTGCCGAGCGATAAAGTTTCAGGATCGCACGCCGCTTGTCCTTGTTGGCCCATTGCGCGGCCTCATCTGCCGCGATGTCGGCCGGCATGCCCTGCGCGGCGAGGCCCTCGGCGAGCTTTTCCGGCTTGCTCAGCGCCATGAAAAGTTCGCCGAGGATCGGGGTGTTCCAGATCCGGGCCAGCCGGTGACCGCGATAATCGGGGTCGATCACCGCGTTCGAGACCGCCCAACTGCGGATCAGGTCGGGTCGCAGCATCGCGACACGCTGTGCTATCAGCGCCCCCCAGTCGTGGCCGACGATATCGATCGGACCGTGCGCGGCGAACAGGGCCTCCGCTTCTTTCACGGCCCAGTCGGCATAGGCTTCCTTTGTCGCCGGGAAACCGGCGGGGAGCGGACCGGTGAAGCCCGGGAGCGCGGGAACCGCGACGGGCGCGTCGCCAAGATCGAGCGCGGCGAGCAGCGGACGCCAGATGGCGGGGCTGTCGGGGACGCCGTGGATGAAGAGCTTTGCCGTGGTCATGATCCCTCCCCATTCGTCGCCTCCGCGAAGGCGGGGGCGACATGTGTGTCTATTCCATCTCCCCGCGCTCGCGGCGCAGCGCATACCATTTCTGGACGTTCGCATTATGCTCCGACAGCGTCCGCGCGAATATATGGCTGCCGTCGCCCTTGGCGACGAAGAAGAGATAGTCGTTCGCCTCGGGATCGAGCACCGCGGCGATCGACGCCTTGCCGGGATTGGCAATCGGTCCCTTGGGCAGGCCGATCATCGAATAGGTGTTATAGTCGTTTACCGCCAGAATTTCGGAGCGCAGGATGCGGCGGCCAAGCGGTTTGCCCCTGGTGACCGGATAGATGATCGTCGGATCGGCCTGCAGCTTCATGCCGACCGCGAGACGGTTGGTATAGACGCCCGCGACGGTGCGGCGTTCGGCGGGGACCGACGTTTCCTTTTCGACGATCGACGCGAGCGCCATCGCCTCGTTCCGGTCCTTGACCGCGGTGCGCGGCGAACGCTTTGCCCAGAGTTCGGCGAATGCCTTGTCCATCGCGCCCTGCATCCGCTTGACGACCGCGGCGCGGCTTTCGCCGGTGGTGAAGGCATAGCTGTCGGGAAGGATGCTGCCCTCGGCGGGCACCGGGATTTCGCCAGTCAGGCGCTTTTCGGCCATCAGCCGTTCCCACACCATGATCGAGGGCATGCCCTGCGGGATCATGACGAGGCGCTGGATCGTCTTGCCCGACTGGAAAAGTGCGAGGATGTCGCCCGCGTCCATCCCCTTCTCGATCTTGTATTCGCCGGGTTTGATCGGGTCGTCCGAGCCGAAGAAGCGCGCCTGATTGCGAAAGTCGGAGGCCGAGACGAGGCCCTTTTCCTCGAGGATCCGCCCTGCCTTCGCGATGCTCGCGCCCGGCGGGACGACAACCTCGGCATCATGCGGCGCGCCGCCCGAGCAGGCGGCGAGCAACAATGCAAAGATCGCTATCGTCAACCAGCGGAACGAAGGCATCCTATTCTCCCGTCAGTCGAATCTAACGCTAAAGCCACAAAAGACCCCGCATGCGCAGCGTCATTTTGTGTCCTTTGTGGCTTTAAGTCCAACCCGGGCCAAGCCATCGCTGCTAGAGCATGGCCACGCAATGTAGGAAAGAGCGTTTCGCGATCAAAGCCACCGTCGTCATTCCCGCGAAAGCGGGAACCCAGCCCGCAACGCTGGCTCGCTGGGTTCCCGCTTTCGCGGGAATGACGAAGTTGTGTTTTGGCTTAGTCCTCGACCGCCTTGACGATCAGGCTGGCGTTGGTGCCGCCGAAGCCGAAGCTGTTGTTGAGCGCCGCCTTGACCTTGCGCTTCTTCGCGACCTTGGGAACCAGGTCGGCGCCTTCGGTACCCTCGTCGGGATTGTCGAGGTTGAGTGTCGGGGGAACGACCTGATCACGGATCGCGAGAATGCAGAAGATCGTCTCGACCGCGCCCGCGCCGCCGAGCAGGTGGCCGATCGCCGACTTGGTCGAGCTCATCGACACGTTCGCCATGGCGTCCCCGAACAGCCGCTTCACCGCACCGAGTTCGATCGTGTCGGCCATCGTCGAAGTGCCGTGGGCGTTGATATAGTCGATGTCGGCAGGGGTCATGCCCGCCTTCTTGAGCGCCGCGCTCATCGAGCGAAAGGCGCCGTCCATTTCGGGGTCGGGCGCGGTGACGTGGTACGCGTCGCCCGAGAGGCCATAACCGACGACCTCGGCATAAATCTTGGCGCCGCGCGCCTTGGCATGCTCATATTCCTCGAGCACGACGACGCCCGCGCCTTCGCCCATCACGAAGCCGTCGCGGTCCTTGTCATAGGGGCGGCTCGCCTGCTCGGGGCGGTCGTTGTAGCTCATGTTGAGCGCGCGCGCCTGTGCGAAGCCCGCGATGCCGATCGGACAGATCGTCGCCTCGGCGCCGCCCGCGAGCATGACGTCGGCATCGTCGTCGCGGATCATCCGCGCCGCATCGCCAATCGAATGCGCGCCGGTCGAACACGCGGTAACGACGGCATGATTCGGACCCTTGAGGCCATATTTGATGCTGACCTGACCCGAGATGAGGTTGATCAGGCGGCCGTGGACGAAGTGCGGCGAAACGCGGCCGGGGCCTTTTTCGGCGAGCAGCAGGCTTTCGCTTTCGATCCCCGGCAGGCCGCCGATGCCCGAACCGATCGAGCAACCGGCGCGCACCTTCTGCTCCTCGGTCATTTCGGTGAGGCCGGCGTCTTCGAGCGCCTGCCCCGCAGCGTCGATGCCGAAGATGATGAAAGGATCAACCTGGCGCTGGACCTTGTGGTCGACGCGCTTGCCGGGGTCGAAGCCATATTCATGATCGGGTCCCTTGACCTCGCACGCGATCGTGCATTTCTGGTCCGACGCGTCGAAATGGGTGATCGGACCGGCGCCCGATTTGCCTGCGATCAGATTTTTCCAGCTGGTTTCGACGTCGCCGCCGAGCGGCGTCACCAAACCCAGACCCGTCACCACAACCCGGCGCATAATCATTCCTTTCGTCGGCCCCCGCCCCCGCGGGAACCCGCATCACTTTGTCCGGCGCGCTTCTAGAGGAGCCGCGCGCATAAAAAAAGCTTCCCGGCCGCTGCGCGCATGCGCTCGTGACCGGGAAGCCGGAAATGCGTGGGCGGCTTGCCGCCGCATCCGGCCAGGCCGGATCGCAGGGCTTTAGCCCTTGTTCGCTTCGATATAGTCGATCGCATCCTTGACGGTGGCGATCTTTTCCGCCGCATCGTCGGGGATTTCGACGCCGAATTCTTCTTCGAACGCCATCACCAGCTCGACGATGTCGAGGCTGTCGGCGCCCAGATCGTCGATGAAGCTCGCTTCCTCGGTGACCTTGTCGGCTTCGACGCCCAGATGTTCGACGACGATCTTCTTAACCTTTTCGGCCGAATCGCTCATGCGCTATTCCTTTTCTGACTAAGCCGTGAATGTTGGGGTTTGCCCTAGTGCGCAGCAGCGGGGCTGGCAAGAGGGCTGGCGCCGGATGGTTGGCGCCGTTCGATTTCTTCGTTTCGTAGCACCCGCATCATGGCAGGGTCTTCGTCACCGAAACGACGCCCGCCTCGCGCAGCGCCGCCGAGGCTCGCGCGATCACCGCCGGGGTGATGACGAATTGTTGCAGCACCCGTTCGGGCGGGGTTCCCGCCGGCTGCCGGGTGTAGGCAAGCAGGCGCTGCCACTGCCGGCGCGCCTCGGGCAGGTTGCCCGAGCGCGCGAGCACGACCGAACGCACCATCAAATATTGCGGCTCCATATTGCTCGGCGACGGCATCTGATCGAGTATCGACAGGGCTTCGTCCTGATTGCCGCGTTGCGAGAGCAGGAAGGCCAGCGTCACCGCGGGCACGCCGGGATAGGACGAATCGAGCGCGAGCGAACGCCGGAGCAGCGCCTCGCCCTCGTCCATCTGGCCGCAGGTCGTCTTGAACAGGCCGAGGAAACCCGACAAGTCGGAGTCATAGGGGTTGAGCTTGATCGCAGCGTCGCCCATCGCGTTGCCCGCCGGGCAATTGCCCGCATAAAAGCTGGCGCGAGCCATGGCGAACAGCCCCGCCGAGCTGTTCGGACCATTTTGATAGGATTGTTCGGCGAGCAGCCGCGCCTCGGCGAACGCCGCCTGCCCTTCCTTCGTCGTCCGCCGCGGCTGCCAGTCTCCGAAACGGAGCAGCGACAGCGCGGTCAGCGTTACCGGGTCGTTCGGACTGGTCTTGAGCCCGGCGCGCAGGCAGGCGTCGATCTGCCGCACGCTGGCCCGGTTGCGCATCTGGCGCATGCGGTTGAACTGGGCGAGGCAGGGAAAGCCGGGGTTGAAATTGTCGGGCTGGCGCTGGACCTGGTCGCGCACGATAATCCCGAAATCGCCCGCGACCTGCGCGATGGCGGGCTCTACCGCGGTAAATTCGGGCACCTCGTCGGCGGTCAGCCGGAGTTGCTGCGACCAGATCGTGCGCTGATCGGCGACGCGGTTGAGCACGAGGGTAACGTCGACATTGCCCTCGAGCGTGCGCACGAGCGATGTGTCGAGGCGGTAGTCGATGCGGCCGGCCGCAGCGGCACTGCCCGGTGCACCGGCGCTACGCAGGTCGACCAGATCGAAGCGCCGCAGCCCGTCGCGCAGCTTGCCATCGAGGGCACGGGCCAGCGCCCGCGAGGGACCGCTATCCCCGGCGATCGGTGCGCTGACCTCGAGCAGCGGCATCGGCGCGGGCGTGGCCGCGAGCAGCTTGCCTTGGCCGGCGGTGAACCACCAGCTCGCCAGCAGCGCGAGCGCCACAAAAACGAAGGCCAGGCCCCAGCGGGGCCGGCGGGGCGCAATAGAGGTGCCGGGCGTCGCCGGCGAGCGCGGCCTGTCGGCCTCCGGCATATCGGCGGCAGGCGCCGATGCAGCACCGTCCGGCTCCGCCGGCGAACGGCCCGGCGGCGCATTGCGATGCTGGATGACCACTTCATAACTGCCCTGCGGAACGCGGAGGCGATGAACCCACGGCGTGTCGGCATAATAGCGGTCGAGCAGGCTGCGAAGGCGCCCGACCATCACGCGCGGATAGCTGTCGACCGCGGGATCGAAATCGGCGCTGCGGCCAAGCGCCTCGGTCGCGATCGCATAGGCCTTGGGCGCGCTGCGGCCGCCGCGAAGACGATGTTCGACGAGGAATTGAAGCAGGCGCGACAGCACCGGCGAGCGAACGAACATCGGCGATTCGAGCAGCCGCTCGCATTCCTGCTCGATGATCCGGTCGGTTTCGGCCGCCGTCTGTGTATCCGTCGCTTTCGCGTGATCCATGCTATCCCTCAAACCCCAGCTGACGGGGCGGTTGATACGGCATTCCGAAGTCGCGGCCAGCCATTGTTACTCGCTTGTAACGGTAACAGGCGGCCTTTTATTCCCGACGAAAAATAACAATCGCGTCAAACGCCCCGGAAAACCGCCAAACAAGGTTAATGGCTTCTTATCATCTTGCTACACCCCGCTACGTGACCCCATGTAACTGCAATCTGTTACCGGTTTCTGCGAATTTCCAATCGTCGCGGTGTCCCCCCACAGCGCCGCGGTCTGGTCTGAGACATGTTCTCAGTTAGACGGATTGAAGCCGGTGGGTCGAAAGGTGCGAGCTGGTCCCTGGCACCGTTCGGAATATCTACCGGCTTCATGCACTGAGACTTCGCCGGGTGGGACGCAGCCCCACCTGCTTTCTACCCGGCGAGTCCGCCCTGTCCGTCTCCGACAACTGACCCTGCGACCTTTCTTACAGGCAGCTTGTATCACGCTATGTCGATACGGAAAGCACAAAGCTTACTTTGCTTGCTATCGATCTCGTTTTTCGGCCGGATCGCTGGCCGGACCTTTGCACGTCGAGAAAGGCAATGGCGCGGTTGCGCTGATGTCAGCTTGGGGGGTGGGAGTTGTCGCTTGTTACGTCGTCATCCCGGGCTTGACCCGGGACCCGCCTTTCTTCTTTCGACCCCGGATCAACGAAAAGGCAGGCCCCGGGTCAAGCCCGGGGTGACGGATGGTTTACGCCAGCGTCGCGTTTCCGCCGTCACCAGCCCCGCCGTTCCGCCTACATCCCCACAAAAAAGAGCGCGCGACCATCGGCCGCGCGCTCTTTCGGGTATTGCCCGGATCCTGGGCGTGTCAGGCCTTGCAGGGACCGACGTTGGTGCTGGTCACCTGCATCTGCATTTCCATCTGGCCGCCGGCCGGAGCGGGCCCCTTGGATGTGACGAGCACGTCGGTCTTCTTGGCCGCCATCGTGCCGTTCATCGCGAGTTCGACCTTCTGGCCGTTCGAGGTACAGGTGCCGGCGACGTCGACCGTGCTGCCGCCGATCTCTTTCTTCGACCAGGTGCAGCCTTCGCCGAAGCCCTTCGACAGCGCGTCGGCGGGGTTTTCCTGATCGACCTGTTCCTGCGTCACGCACTGTTCGGTGCCGCTGGCCGATGCGAACTGCTTCGCCATCTGGTCCTTCATATTGTCGGGCACGCCCGGCATGTCGAATTTGACCAGCTTGATGTCGGTCTTCCAGTTGCCGGCTTCGCGCTTGACCGGAGCGGACGACGATGCGGTGCTGGCGCCGCTGGCCTTTTCCGCGCCGGCGTCGGCCGAATTGTCCGACTTGCCGCAGCCGGCGACCGCGAGCGATGCGCCGAGCAGCGCCACCGTAATAAACTTTTTCATGAGTTCCTCCTCCTGTCAGGCAAGGCAAAAACCCCTTCGGCGCCAAATGGTTGCTTGAATTCCAGCGCCAAAACGACAAAGGGCGCCAGCCTTGGCCGACGCCCCGCTTGTCATACCGAAGACCGGATCAGGTCGCCGAGGCGCCGGCCGGCTTGCACGGACCGGTGTGGACGCTCGTCATCTGCAGCACCATTTCCATGTCGCCGCCGGTGGGGACCTTGCCCTTGGTGGTGATCGTCACGTCGTTCTTCTTCGCTTCGATCGTGCCGTTCATCGCCATGTCGACGGTTTGGCCATTGGCCTTACAGGTGCCCGCGACGTCGATCTTGCCGCCGCCGACTTCCTTCTTCGACCAGGTGCATTCGCCGCCGTTGCCGGGTCCCTTGGCGAGTTCGGCCGCGATGTCTTCCTTATCGACCTGTTCCTGCGTGAAGCACTGGTCCATGCCGCTGGCACCTTCCATCATCTGCTTCATGCCCGCCTTCATTTCCTCGGGCATGCCGGGAACGTCGAACTTCACCAGCTTGATATCGGTTTTCCAGTTGCCCGCTTCGCGCTTCACCGTGCCGCCGGCGTTTTCGCTCTTGCCGCAGCCCGACACCGCCAATGCGACACCGAGGGCCGCAATCGTCATAATCTGTTTCATACCCTGTCTCCTGTGACTCGCTTGCCGCGCTCTCTTGTGATGGATTGCGATTGTGGACCCGCACCATCGATACCATATTGGCGTTGATGGCAATTCAGATTCGTACATCGCTCGATGAAATCGATACGGCCGCGGACTATGTCCCGCACCGCCCTGCCCGCCCCGACAAGGTCGAAGGCGGCAAAAGATTCGAACTGGTCAGCGACTATGAGCCGGCGGGCGACCAGCCGACCGCGATCCGCGAACTGGTGTCGACCGCCCTCGACGGTGAGCGCGATCAGGTGCTGCTCGGCGTCACCGGCTCGGGCAAGACCTTCACCATGGCCAAGGTCATCGAGGAATTGCAGCGCCCGGCGCTGATCCTCGCCCCGAACAAGATCCTCGCGGCGCAGCTCTATGGCGAGTTCAAGAGCTTCTTTCCGAACAATGCGGTCGAATATTTCGTCAGCTATTACGACTATTACCAGCCCGAGGCCTATGTGCCGCGCTCGGACACCTATATCGAGAAGGAAAGCTCGGTAAACGAAGCGATCGACCGGATGCGCCATTCGGCGACGCGCGCGCTGCTCGAACGCGACGACGTGATCATCGTCGCGTCGGTGTCGTGCCTCTACGGCATCGGGTCGGTCGAGACTTACTCGGCGATGATCTTCGACCTCAAAAAGGGTCAGGTCGCCGACAATCGCGAGATCATCCGCAAGCTCGTCGCGCTCCAGTACAAGCGCAACGATCAGGCCTTTGCGCGCGGCAATTTCCGCGTGCGCGGCGACAGCCTCGAAATCTTCCCCTCGCACTACGAGGACATGGCGTGGCGCGTCAGCTTCTTCGGCGACGAGATCGAGGAGATCACCGAATTCGATCCGCTGACCGGCAAGAAGATCGCCAGCCTCAACTATGTCCGCATCTATGCGAACAGCCACTATGTCACCCCGGGGCCGACGCTCAAACAGGCGACCGAGGCGATCCGCCACGAGCTTGCCGAGCGCCTCAAGGAACTCGAGGCCGAGGGCCGGCTGCTCGAGGCACAGCGGCTCGAACAGCGCACCAATTTCGACCTCGAAATGATCGCCGCGACGGGCAGCTGCGCGGGGATCGAGAATTACAGCCGCTTCCTGACCGGCCGCCTGCCCGGCGAGCCGCCGCCGACTTTGTTCGAATATCTCCCCGACAACGCCCTGCTGTTCGTCGACGAGAGCCACCAGACGATCCCGCAGATCGGCGCGATGTCGAAGGGCGATCACCGCCGCAAGATCACGCTGGCCGAATATGGCTTCCGCCTGCCGTCGTGCATCGACAACCGGCCGCTGCGTTTTGCAGAATGGGACGTCATGCGGCCGCAGACGGTCAGCGTCTCGGCGACGCCCGGCACGTGGGAGATGGACCGCACGCAGGGCGTCTTCGCCGAACAGGTGATCCGCCCGACGGGGCTCATCGACCCGCCGGTGATCATCCGTCCGGTCGAGGAACAGGTCGACGACCTGATCATGGAGGCCAAGGCGACCGCGGCAAACGGCTATCGCACCCTCGTCACGACGCTGACCAAGCGCATGGCCGAAGACCTTACCGAATTCCTCCACGAGGCGGGGCTCAAGGTCCGTTACATGCACTCGGACGTCGAGACGCTGGAGCGTATCGAGATCATCCGCGACCTCCGCCTCGGGGTGTTCGACGTGCTCGTCGGGATCAACCTGCTGCGCGAAGGGCTCGATATCCCCGAGTGCGGACTCGTCGCGATCCTCGATGCCGACAAGGAAGGCTTTCTGCGCAGCGAGACGTCGCTGGTGCAGACGATCGGCCGCGCCGCGCGCAATGTCGACGGGCGCGTCATCCTCTATGCCGACCGCATCACCGGCAGCATGGAACGCGCGATGCGCGAGACCGACCGCCGCCGCGAAAAGCAGGAGGCCTATAACGCCGAACACGGCATCACCCCGACGACGATCAAGCGCAATATCGGCGACATCATCGCGCATGTCGCGTCGAAGGATCAGGTGACGATCGACATCGGCGAGGACAAGCCGGCGCATATGGTCGGCCACAACCTCCGCGCCTATATCCAGGACCTCGAAAAGAAGATGCGCGACGCCGCCGCCGACCTGGAGTTCGAGGAAGCCGGGCGCCTGCGTGACGAGATCCGCCGATTGGAAGCCGACGAGCTCGGCCTCCCCGCCGATGAACAGGTCGCCCCGCGCGTCGGCCGCTCGAACGAAGGCAAGCCGGGGACGCGCAAGGGGCGGTTCGGCAAGCAGAGCAAGACCAAGTGGGGGCGATAGTCCTCCTTCCTATATCTTCGTCACCCCGGACTTGATCCGGGGTGCCGCTCAGCAACGTCGTCAAGGGGGACCCCGGATCAAGTCCGGGGGGACGAGCGTTTGTGCTTCGACAAACGCTTACCCTACGCCGACGAGCGGCCTTGCCGCTTTCCCTTAGCCTGCTTAGGGTCCGCGCCCTCAACGGGGAGAAATATCCATGAAATCGGGTCTGTCGCTGATCGCCCTGGCGCTTGCCGCCGCCACCCCTGCCGCCCTGCACGCGCAGGACAAGCCGGACGACAAGGCGAAAGCAGAGAAGCCCGCGGCCGATTACGAGCCGCAGGTACACACGACGAAGCTCAGCGGCACGTTCGGCGGCCAGCGCGTCAACTATGCTGCGACGATCGGCGAGACGATCCTCAAGAACAAGGATGGCGTCGCCGAGGCGGCGATCGTCACCACCGCCTATGTCAAGGAACCGCGCGACCCAAGCCGCCCGGTGACCTTCCTGTTCAACGGCGGCCCGGGGTCGGGCACCGTCTGGCTGATGATGGGGGCGTTCGGGCCGAAGCGGGTCGCGATCCCCAGCGACGCACGCGACGACGGCGCCCCGCCTTACCCGATCGTCGACAATCCCGACGCCTTGCTCGACGTCACCGATGTCGTCTTCATCGACCCGCCGGGCACCGGTTTCTCGCACCTGATCGGCAAGGCGAACCCCGAGGATTATTACGGCGTCACGCAGGATGCGAAGGCGGTCGCCGAAGTGATCCGCCGCTGGCTCAATGACAATGGCCGCTGGAACAGCCCCAAGTTCCTCGGCGGCGAAAGCTATGGCACGACGCGCTCGGCCGCGGTCGCGAACCAGTTGATGAACGAGACGTACAATGACGTCGCGCTCAACGGCATCATCCTGATTTCGACCGTGCTCGACTTCGCCGCAGGCGCCGACACGCCGGGCAACGAGCTCAGCTATATCACCAACCTGCCCTCGATGGCGGCGACGGCGCAATTCCACGGCAAGGCCGGCGGCGGCGCGTCGGTCGAAGCCTTCGTCGAGGAAGCGCGGCAATGGGCGATCGGCCCCTATGCCTCGGCGCTGCTCAAGGGCCAGAAATTGCAGGGCGAAGAACGCGCCGCGATCCGCCGCGACCTCGCGCGCTTTACCGGGCTTTCGGAAACCTATCTCGAAAGCGCCGACCTGCGCGTCACCCCGAATCGCTTCTACAAGGAATTGCTGCGCGATCGCGGGCTGACCGTCGGCCGCCTCGACAGCCGCTACACCGGCAAGGATTATGACAGTGCCGGCGAGGGGCCCGACAACGACCCCAGCTTCTATGGCATCGACGCGAGCTACACCGCCGCGATCAACAGCTGGAGCCGCGATACGCTGGGGTTCAAAACGGATCGCGAATATCAATCGATCGGCCGCATCGGCGGTCAGTGGGACTGGCGGATCGGCGGCCGCGACAGCAACGCTTACCTCAACGTCGCGCCCTATATCGGGCAGGCGCTGCGCGAGAATTCGGGGCTGCGCGTGTTCGTCGGCCAGGGCTATTATGATTTCGCGACGCCCTTCTTCGCTGCCGAATATGCGCTGTCACGCACCGGCATCCCGCAGGACCGCGTCGAATATCAATATTATGGCGCGGGCCACATGATGTATATCCGCGACGAGGACCGCCATAAATTGTCGGCGGACATCCGCGCCTTCATTCGCGGGCGCTGACTAACTCCACCATCGTTCGGTTTCGGCTGGTTTTTGCCGTTTGGGCCAACCTTACCCGTTCGCATCGAGCGAAGTCGAGATGCCCCTCAGGCTGGGCGCAAGGCCGACGGGTGTCTCGACTTCGCTCGACACGAACGGAAATAACGGACGGTCAGGAATCCACCCCAGAGCCGACATCACGATATCAGCGCAGCACGCCCGCCGCCGCCTGCCGCCGCGTATAAACGAACAGCGCGATCAGGATCGCCCAGATCACCAGCGTGAACACCGCCGGGAAGCTGCCGAACATGCGCGTCAGATCGGCATAGTGCATACCGAACTGGTAGAGGCAACTGATCGCGAGGCCAACCAGCGACACCGCGAACGCCGTCACCGCATGGCGGCTCCGCGCCAGCAGCAGGATCGAACCAAGCACAGAACCCCAGACGCCGAGAGCCCAGCCGATATTCGCCCAGACCGGGAAGCTGGCGAACCACGCCTGCTGTTCGGGCGTGAAGCCCGCCAGATAGTCCGCATTCGCCATCTTGGTCATCGTGTAATCGAACGCCCCGAAAGCATTCCACAGCAGCGACACGCCCCCGACGACCCACAGGTGCACCGGCGTTTTTCCGACTGTAGTCATATTCATCTCCCCCTCCAGAAAGATCAGGCGAAGCTATCACGCTTTGCCGCTTGCAGCAATGTGGTGACATAGTCGCGCAATACAGCGATGTTGCGGTCAAAATAGCCGATGTCGCGATAGGTGCGCGCCTGCATCACCGCGCCCTCCATCACCGTCAGCACGAACTCGCCGAGCGCATTCGCGTCGCTGCCGGGCGGCAGGCGATGCGCCGCGGCATCGAAGCAGCCCGCGATCGCCGTCGACCAATTGGTGAAGTTCGCCGCCATCAGCTCGCGCACCACCGGATCGGGCTCGTGAATCTCGAGCGCGAGGCTGCCGATCGGGCAGCCATAGGTGCAGTCGGTGACGATCAAATGGGTGCGGTAACCGGCGAGCAGCGCGAAAATCCGGTCGATCGGATCGTCGACGCCCTCCCAGTTCGGCGCCAGCAGCATCTCGCCGATGCCGTCGCGATACATTTCGAGCACCCCGACGAGAACGTCCTGCTTGCCGGGGAAGAAATGATAGAGGCTACCCGAATGGACCTGGCTGCGCGACAATATGTCGGCGATCGAGGTCGAGCCATAGCCCTTCTCCCAGAACAGCTCCATCGCGGTCATCAGGATACGGTGACGGGTATCGACGGCGTTCATCGGCCTGCCCTTCAACCGGCCCGGTCATAGGCGGCGCGCAGCCAGTCCGCGACATCGTCGCCCGCCTCCTCGTCCGCCGCAATCCTGACGCGGTGCGAGACCATCGCATTCCAGCTTCCCGCCGGCTCCAGCCGGCCCGCCGGTTCCACGCCCTTTAGCGCAAGGCCGATATCGAAGCGATCCTTTGTCGACGGCTGGAGCAGCGCGAACTGTTTCTTGCGGCGCAGGCTGACATAGCCCTTCTTCGGCGCGAACTCGACATCGCCGCCGAAACCCTGCACCAGCCCGACGAGCCGGTCGTAGAGCGGCCGCCAATGCGCCTTCGTCCCGTCGAATGCCGCTGTGACCAGATCGTCGCCGTCCTGCGACACCGCCGCCGATGCGTTCGCCGCATGGACAATCATGTTCGCATAGCCGTGCCCCAGCCCGTGCTCGGATTTCAGGTAACTCACCAGCGCCATATGTCCGGCGATCCCGGCGGCGCGCGCGGTCGCAACCCATTCGTCGAGCCCCTTGCCGGTCTTGGCACGGAGATTCTCGCCCATCTTTTCGAATTCGTCGGCCATCGCCACCTCCTTCGTCCCGATAAGTTGATTGAACATTCAACCAAGCAAATTGTCAAGTCCCTTGGCAAGCGCGCCGCGCCGCGCGATAGGCGCGCGATGTGTGTCGTTGCTCTCGCCCGGCAAGTCCATCGCGATTGGCCGCTGATCCTGATCGGGAACCGCGATGAATTTCACGCGCGTCCCGCCGCGCCGCTCCACGCGTGGGACGACGGCAGCGGGATCGTCGCCGGGCGCGACCTGCAGGCGGGCGGTACCTGGCTGGGGGTACACCGGCCAAGCGGACGCGTCGTCGTGGTGACCAATGTCCGCGGCGCGATGCCCGATCCTGCCAAGGAGTCGCGCGGCGCGCAGGTGACCGATCTGTTGCGCGGCGACGGACGTTTTGCCGATCCGGCGGCCGAAGATCTGCCGCGCTTCAATGCCTTCAACCTGTTCGCCGTCGCTGGCGACGCGACGCGGCTGCTCACCAATCGGCCGGTGCCGCTGATCATGCCGCTGGATGTTGGCGTGCATGCGCTCGCGAACGAACCGGTCGACGCGCCCTGCCCGCGCGCCGAGCGGCTGCGGCTGGCGCTGGAAGAGGTCGCCCGCGAGGGGAGCGATCCCGAAGGCCTGCTCGATACGCTGACTGCGGAAGACGACCCGGCACTGTTCCTGCGCGGCGACGTCTATGGCACCCGCGCCTCGACGCTCGTGCTGATCGCGACCGACGGCAGCGTGCGCATGACCGAACGCCGATATGAAGCGGGCGGCCGCTCCATCGGAACGACCGCCCTCGAATTTCGCATCGGCTGAGCCGAGGAAAGCTTATTTCGGCGCCAGTACCATCAGCATCTGGCGGCCTTCGGTGCGCGGGTGCGCCTCGACCTTCGCGACTTCCGCCGTCATCTCGGCGACGCGCTGGAGCACGTTGAGGCCGAGCTGGGTGTGGCTCATCTCGCGGCCGCGGAAGCGCATGGTCATCTTGACCTTGTCGCCTTCCTCGAGGAAGTCGAAGACCTTGCGCATCTTCACGTCGAAATCATGATCGTCGATATTCGGACGCATCTTGATCTCTTTGATTTCCTGCGTCTTCTGGCTCTTGCGCGCGAGGTTCGCCTTTTTCTGGGCTTCGTATTTGAACTTGCCCACGTCGAGGAACTTGCACACCGGCGGATCGGCATTCGGGGACACTTCGACAAGGTCCAGACCGACGGAGGCCGCCTGTTCGATCGCTTCGGCGGTCAGCATGACGCCCAGATTTTCGCCTTCCTCGTCGATCACGCGGACCTTGGGGGAAGCGATGAATTCATTGTATCGCGGGCCATTCTTGGGCGGCATTCGGTCCATCGGGCGGCGAGTCATGGGCGGTGGTATAGCTGTATCTCCTGGTCGTTGTCGGGGCGCGCGGAATCGGCACGAGGCGCGCGCACTGTCCATATAGTGAACGCGCGGCCGTCGTAAAGGCTGCGCCGCAGGGGCGCCCGCCGCTTTTTTACCGCACTGTGGCGACTATGCCACGCCCTGCAAGCGCCCGAACCCGCGTCACCATTTCGTCGGCGCAGGATCGACGACGCGGAAACCGCCGGCGCCCACTTCGCTGACCTCGAGCGCGCGGAGCGCTATGCCGCGGTTGTTGAACCGGAAAATGCCGTCGATACCGCCGAACCCGTCCGTGGCGAGCAGCCGGCTTGCCGGGAAGCTCGTCCCCGGTTTCCAGTCGCGCGCGATGCGGACGGTCAGCAGCACCGAGTCGTAACCGAGGCTGGCGAGCCGGTACGGCGCCTTGCCGAACCGGGTGCGATATTTACCCGCGAGCTGGCCATAGAGCCCATCCGACACGCTGGCGAACCACGCGCCGCGCATCGCGGCATTGCTGCCGAGCGACGCCTCGGTGTTCCAGAGTTCGGTGCCGAGGATCTGCTTGTTGCCGCTGCTCTTGATCAGCGGCACGGCGCGGATCGCGGTACCGCCGCTGTCGGCGATCAGCACCGCATCCATCGCGCCGCCGCTGGCGAGCCGCCGCGCCGCACCCGACAGCGCGGTGGCGCTGCGGTCATAGCTTTCGACTGCGACCAGCGTCCCGCCGGCTTCGGTCACCGCAGTGCGGAAGGCGGCAGCCGAACGGTCGCCATAGACATTCTTGGGCACCAGCGCCCCGAAACGCGCATGGCCCTTGCCGCGCGCATAGGCGACGACGCGTTCGACCGACTGGCCGGGGACGAAGCCCATGATGAAGACGCCGTTGCCCGCGACGCTGCTGTCGTTCGAGAAGCTCAATACCGGCACCTTCGCGGCGCGCGCGATCGGCGCGACCGCCGCGACATCCTCGCTGAGCAGCGGGCCGAGGATCAGCTTGTTGCCGTCGGCGACCGCCTGCCGTGCCGCCGCAGCAGCGCCGAGCGCGGTGTCATAGGTGGTGATGCGGACCTTTTCGGTGCGCGAATCGAGCAGCGCCATCGTCGTCGCATTGGCGATCGCGGTGCCGACGTCGGCATTGGGGCCGGTCTCGGGGACCAGCAGCGCGACACGGTGACGATCGGTGTCGGTCGGCAGACCGGGACCGATGTCGTCGGCCGGGCGGTCGGGCGGCGGCGGGGTCGCCGGACCATTGGATTTGGGGACGACCTGACATGCCGCAAGCAGCCCTGCCATCGCCAGCGTCGTCATCGTGCGAAGCATTTTTCGCCGCGATGCCGCATTGGCTTGGCGCTCGATTGCAGTTTCTGCCATTTTCGGCGTCATGCCGGATTCGACCATCTCAGATTCTCCCTTGCCCGGACTCTATATCGTGGCGACGCCCATCGGCAACCTCGGCGACATCGGCGCGCGGGCGGCGGCGACCCTCGCCGCCGCCGACGTGATCGCGGCCGAGGATACGCGCGTGACCGCGAAGCTTCTCGCCCATCTGGGTTTGCGTGTGCCGATGACCCCCTATCATGATCATAGCGACGAACGCACCCGCGCAGCGCTGGTTGCGCGGATGGGGCATGAAGTCGTCGTTTTGGTGTCCGATGCCGGCACCCCGCTGATTTCGGACCCGGGCTACAAGCTCGTTCGCGATGCGCGCGCGGCGGGGCGACATGTCACCACCCTGCCCGGCCCCTGCGCCGCGATCGCCGCAATTACCCTGTCGGGCCTGCCAAGCGACCGCTTCCTGTTCGCGGGTTTCCTGCCGAACAAGGCAAAGGCGCGCGCCGATACGCTCGCCGAATTTGTCGGACTGCGCGCAACCCTCGTCTTTTACGAAAGCGGGCCTCGCCTTGCCGCGTCGCTCGCCGCAATGGCCGCAGCACTCGGCGACCGCGAGGCCGCCGTCGCGCGCGAGATCAGCAAGCTCTACGAGCAATGCGTCACCGGGACGCTGACCGAGCTCGCCGCGCGCTATGCCGATGCGCCGCCAAAGGGCGAGATCGTCGTCGTCGTCGGCCCGCCGGGCGAACAGGCAGCCGAGGAAGCCGACGACGCGACGCTCGACGCCGCGCTCGTCGAAGCAATGGCCGACAGGCCTGTCGCGCAAGCGGCAAAGGCGGTGGCGAAGCGCTTCGGACTCGACCGGCACGACGTTTATGCCCGCGCGCTGGCGCTTCGAGAGCAGACTTGAACCGCGCCGCCGCCGAAGCGCGCGGCCGCAAGGCCGAACGCCGCGCCGCATGGTGGCTGCGACTGCATGGCTGGCGCATCGTCGGCGAACGGCTGCGCGTTCCGGTGGGCGAGGTCGACCTCGTCGCGCGGCGCGGCCGCATCCTTGCCTTCATCGAGGTGAAGTGGCGCGACCGCGCCGAGGATCTCGATTTCGCGATCGACGAATATCGCCTGCGCCGCGTCGCCGCGGCCGCCGAAATCCTCCGCCATCGCCTCGCCCGACCCGATGATGACATACGGATCGACGTGATGCTGCTTGCGCCGAAGCGATTGCCTCGCCATCTGGTCCACGTCTGGCAGCCCTGACGGCGCCCAAGGAGAAGAAGATGACCCTGCGCGCAGCCGTGCAAATGGACCCGATGGCCGGCATCAACATCAATGGCGACAGCAGTTTCCACCTGATCCTGAAAGCGCTTGAGCGCGGGTACGAACTCTATCACTACGACGTTCGCGGCCTGACCTGGGAGGCCGGGCGGCTGACCACCAGGGCGCACCGCATCGTCGAGGCAAAGCGCGAAGCTGGCGATCACTACCGGTTCGGCGATCCGGTGACGCTCGACCTTGGCCGCGATATCGACGTCGTGCTGATGCGGCAGGATCCGCCCTTCGATCTTGGTTACCTCACCGGCACCTGGCTGCTCGAGCGAATCGCGGGCGAGACGCTGGTCGTCAACGACCCGGTATCCGTCCGCAATGCGCCGGAAAAAGTCTTCGTGCTCGACTTTCCCGAGTATATGCCGCCGACGATGGTCACGCGCGATCTCGACGCGGTGAAGGATTTTCAGGCGCGCCACGGCGCCGTCGTGGTCAAGCCGCTGCACGGCAACGGCGGCAAGGCGGTGTTCCGCATCGACGCCGACGGCAGCAATCTCGGCGCGCTGGTCGAACTCTTCGGACAGGTGTGGCCCGAACCCTTCATGGTCCAGCAATTCCTGCCGAGCGTCAGCAAGGGCGACAAGCGCATCGTCCTCGTCGACGGCGAGGTCGCGGGCGCGATCAACCGCAAACCCGGCGAGGGCGAATTCCGGTCGAACCTCGCGGTTGGCGGCTATGCCGAGGCCGCCGAATTGACGCCGCGCGAGCAGGAAATCTGCGACGTGCTGGGACCGCAACTGCGTGAGCGGGGGCTGGTCTTCGTCGGCATCGACGTGATCGGCGGCGAATGGCTCACCGAAATCAACGTCACCTCGCCCACGGGAATCGTCGCGATCGACCGCTTCAACAACAGCGATACGGCGGGAATGATCTGGGACGCGATCCTGCGACGGATCGGTTAGGCCATGATAAGCGTCATTGCGAGGAGCGAAGCGACGAAGCAATCCAGAGCGGTGTAAGGCCGCCCCTGGATTGCTTCGCTCCGCTCGCAATGACGAGGCTCTTTTAGAACATGACCGGCTTCATTCTCGATCTGATCCAGGGCTGGGGCTATGTGGGGATTTTCATCCTCATGTTCCTCGAAAACGTCTTTCCGCCGATCCCGTCGGAAGTGATCATGGGGCTCGGCGGCATCGCCGTTTCGCAGGGACGCTTCGATTTCTGGACCCTCGTCGCGGTCGCGGTCGCGGGCACGACCGCCGGAAACTGGGTCTGGTACGGGATTGGGCGCTGGATCGGCTATGAACGGCTGAAGCCCTTCATCGACCGCCACGGCCGCTGGCTGACGCTCGACTGGGACGAGGTCGAACGGCTGCACGCCTTTTTCCTGAAATATGGCCCCGCGATCATCTTTTTCGCGCGTTTCATGCCCGTCGCCCGCACGATGGTATCGCTGCCCGCCGGCATGGTGAAGATGAATCAGGCCAAGTTCCTGCTGTGGACCGCCGCCGGATCGACGATCTGGATCAGCGCGCTCGCCGGGGCGGGCAACTGGTTCGGCAAGCAGTTCGCCAATCTCGACGCGTTTATCGGCCCGGTGGCACTGATCGCGATCGGATCGCTGGTGCTGATCTATATCTGGCGGATCATCAACTGGAAGCCGAAGGCGCGCAGCGACTAGGATCAGGCGCGCGGGTGCGCGCTGCGATAGATATCGAGCAGATGCGCCGCATCGACCGCAGTATAGACCTGCGTCGAAGCGAGGCTCGCATGGCCGAGCAATTCCTGTAGACTGCGCAGATCGGCGCCTCCCGCCAGCAGGTGCGTTGCGAAGCTGTGGCGCAGCGCGTGCGGCGTCGTGCGTTCGGGCAACCCCAGCGCGCGGCGCGCGGCGCGCACATTCGCCCGCACCACGCCGGGCTGCAGCGGTCCGCCGCGCGCGCCGAGGAACAGCGCGTCATCCTTGCCGATCGGCCACGGACAGGCGGCGACATAACGCGCCACTGCGCCCGCCACAGAAGGCAGGATCGGCACGATCCGCGTCTTGTTCCGCTTGCCGGTGACGCGCAGCGTGTCGCCCAATGGCAGCACTCCACCCGTGAGTGACAGCGCCTCGCCAATGCGCAGCCCGGCGCCGTAGAGCAACAGCAGCAGCGCAAAATCGCGCGCGCCAGTCCAGCCTTGCCGGGCGTTATCCTCTACGTCCTGCGCGAGTTGGAGCGCTTCGGCGGGCGCGACCGGGCGCGGCAGGCCTTTTTTGACGCGCGGGCCGCGCAGTTGCGGCACCGAGGCCTGTGAGCCGCCGGTAAAGCGCAGGAAGCCGCGCAGCGCCGACAATTCGCGCGCCGCCGAGCTGTTGCCCAGCCCTTCCGCCCGCCGTTCCGCGAGATAAGCGCGCAAATCGTTCGCGGTCAGCGATGCCAGCATAGGCGCATCGACCCCGCCGCCGCGATGCACGGCAAGAAAGGCGCAGAACCGTTCGGCCGTCGCGACATAGGCGCGGCGCGTATGCTCCGACCGGCGCTTTTCATGCGCCAGATGGGCATCCCAGTCGCGGATGAGGTCTTGCGTCAAATCCGTCTCTCTCGCTCCGCTCGATGCGAACGGGTCGGGAGGGTTTACCCGGTTCGCACCACCTCGGAAAGAATGCTGTCGAGAAGCAATATTCCGTCGTCGGTGACCGATAG
The DNA here is from genome assembly GCF_001307295.1 of Sphingopyxis macrogoltabida. Classification (NCBI taxonomy): domain Bacteria; kingdom Pseudomonadati; phylum Pseudomonadota; class Alphaproteobacteria; order Sphingomonadales; family Sphingopyxidaceae; genus Sphingopyxis; species Sphingopyxis macrogoltabida. Next base: position 2,877,007 of record NZ_CP012700.1, read on the forward strand.
GCGGTCGCCGGTCTGCCGCATCAACCCTTGTTTCATGAGCCGCGCCGCTGCCTCCGAATCGACGAATGCCACGCGCGGCAAACCGCTTCGTGCTTCGATCCGCGTCAGGTCGACGCCCTCGGTGAGGCGCAGCCCCATCAGCAACGCCTCGGTGGCGCGCTCGTGCGATGGCAGGTCGCTTTCGTGCTTGAGGCCGTGGCCGTTCCGCTCGATCGCCGCGATGAAATTCTCGGGCTTCTTGTGCCGCTCGGTTGCCTGCCCCCGCCGCCGCCCGTGCGCGCCCGGCCCGATGCCCGCATAATCGGCGTAGTGCCAGTAAGCGAGATTGTGGCGGCTCTCCTCGCCCGGACGCGCATGGTTCGACACCTCGTAACGCGGCAGACCCGCGCCGCGGGTCATCGCCTGCGTCGCGTCGAACAGGTCGGCGGCTGTATCGCCGTCGGGGATGACGAGCGCGCCTTTCGCGACGAGGGTCGCGAAACGCGTGCCGGGTTCGATGGTGAGCTGATAGAGCGACAGATGGCCGGTGCCGAACGCCAGCGCCCCTTGCAACTCGGCCTCCCAAGCGGCGAGCGATTGCCCCGGCCGTGCGTAAATGAGGTCGAAGCTGACCCGATCAAACTGCGCCTGCGCCGCGGCGATCGCGCGCCGGGCTTCGTCGCCGCTGTGGGCGCGGCCAAGAAATTCAAGCACTTCGGTATCGAAGCTCTGGACGCCAATCGAAACGCGATTGACCCCCGCCGCGGCAAGATCGGCGAAGTTGGCGACCTCGACCGAATTGGGATTGGCTTCCAGCGTGATTTCGACATCGTCCGCGAGCCCCCACGTGCGATCCGCCGCCGCGATCACGGCGGCGACCGTTGCGGGCGGCATCAGACTGGACGTGCCGCCGCCGAAGAAGATCGACCCGACCCGACGCCCCGGCAACAGCGCCGCTTCGTGCCGCAGGTCGGCCAGCAGCGCGTCGCGCCAGACCGCCTGATCAACCGTCTCGCGGACATGGCTGTTGAAGTCGCAATAGGGGCATTTCGACACGCAAAACGGCCAGTGAACATAAAGGGCGAGCGGTTCGGTCATGCGAGGGGATATAGTGGCTGGAATGCGAAAGTCAGGCACGAGCCGAATTATCGTTCGTCGAACGCTCCAAGCGACATGACTTTACGCATGCGCCGAAGAATATCCTTCGCGCATTTCGAGAGGCTGACAACATAACAAACACCGGTCATCGGGCCGCTCCGATATGTCCCGCCTGCCAGATAAACCGTATAAATTGCTACCTTACGACCGCCGAGCTTGTCCCAGCCGACATTACTATCGCTTATTATGGAAAGACGTTTGTCGTCGCCCTCCATTGCCGGACGAAGTCCGGAATCCGAATCCAGCGCCGCACCCAATGCGGCATCAAGATTTTGCGATAGAGCATCGTCGCCCGTAAGCCTGATCTCCACCGGAAAACGGTCCTCTAGCGGTGTCGCATCGGCAGAAGCCGTTATCGCGATCACTATAAGAAGGGCGGTTGATAAAATCCTCATGGACGGAGCATCTTTCGATTGCGAAGCGATCGGCCCTAACCACTATGCGATCTGAAACGCCCCCGCGACCAGCTTCGCAAAGGCATCGGCGCGGTGGCTGATCCGATGCTTCTCCGCCGGGTCGATCTCTGCAAAAGTCAGAATGTTGCCGACCGGAACGAACACCGGATCGTAACCGAAGCCCAGCTTGCCGCGCGGCGGCCAGGTGAGATGGCCGTCGGCCCGGCCCTCGAAAACCTCGGCATGGCCGTCGGGCCAGGCGAGCGCGAGGGTGCAGATGAAGGCCGCGCTGCGGTCGACATCGGGCCCCTGTTCGGCGAGCAGGCCCTCGACCTTGCCCATCGCCATATACCAGTCGCGGCCCGGATTGCCTTCGAACCATTGGCGCTCGGCCCAGTCGGCGGTGTAGACGCCGGGCCGCCCGCCCAGCGCTGCGACCTCGAGCCCGCTGTCGTCGGCCAGCGCCGGCAATCCCGCCGCCGACGCACTGGCATGCGCCTTGAGCAGCGCATTGTCGCGGAACGTCTTGCCCGTCTCCTCTGGCTCGGGGAGCCCGAGGTCGCCCGCCGACACCGGATCGATCCCGAAGGGTTCGAGCAGTGCCCGGATTTCGCGCACCTTGCCGGCGTTATGGCTGGCGATGACGAGCTTTCCGGGTTCGAGTTTGCGGTGAGTCACAAGCGTCTCCAAACCTTCGTCATGCCGGACTTGATCCGGCATCCATTCCTGCGGCGAAGTCGTGGACCCCGGATCAAGTCCGGGGTGACGAAAAGAAAGTCAGCGCCCGACCGCCCCGTCCTGCGCCGCGAAAATTTCGCCGCAGCCGATGCGCGCGAGGCGGAGCAGGCGCAGCAGCCCTTCCTCGTCATAGGTGGCGCCTTCGGCACTCGCCTGCACCTCGACGATCCGGCCGCGGCCGGTCAGCACGAAATTGCCATCGGCCTCCGCAACCGAATCCTCGTCATAGTCGAGGTCGAGCACCGGCGTGCCCTTGTAGATGCCGCACGAAATCGCGCCGACCTTGTCCTCGATCGGATCCTCGGCGATCACCTTGTCGGCGAGCAGCTTGTCGACCGCAAGGCGCAGCGCGACCCAGGCGCCCGAAATCGACGCGGTGCGCGTGCCGCCATCGGCCTGCAAAACGTCGCAATCGATGACGATCTGGCGCTCGCCGAGCTTCTTCATGTCGACGACGGCGCGCAAGCTGCGGCCGATAAGCCGCTGGATTTCCTGCGTCCGCCCCGACTGCTTGCCCTTCGCCGCCTCGCGGCTGCCGCGCGTGTGCGTCGCGCGGGGCAGCATGCCATATTCGGCGGTCACCCAGCCCGAACCCTTGCCGCGCAGGAAGGGCGGCACCTTTTCGTCGACGCTCGCGGTGACCAGCACCTTGGTGTTGCCGAAGCTGACGAGCACGCTGCCCTCGGCATGGATGGTAAAGGCGGTTTCGATGCCGATGGAACGCATCTGGTCGGGGGCGCGGCCGGAAGGGCGCATGGGGTTTCTCCTGTCCTGTGTGGGGGCGCGCTTAGCGGCGCGGAGGGCGGTTGGCCAGAGCATAGCTTGCCCCCGGCCCTCCCCGTCCCTAAATCCATGCCATGACCACACCGCCGATCACCGAACTCACCACGCGCGCACGCGACGTGTTCCGGCTGGTCGTCGACGCCTATCTGGAAACGGGGCAGCCGGTCGGGTCGCGCACGCTGTCAAAGCTCGCGACGCTCAACCTGTCGCCCGCGTCGATCCGCAACGTCATGCAGGATCTCGAGGAATATGGCCTGCTCGCCAGCCCGCACACCAGCGCCGGGCGGCTGCCGACCGAACAGGGGCTGCGCCTGTTCGTCGACGGCATGATGCAGGTCGCCGAACCGAGCGCCGAGGACCGGGCGCAGATCGAGGCGAGCCTGTCCGATGCAGGCCCGATTGAAAGCGCGCTGGCGCAGGCGACGTCGGCATTGTCGGGGCTGTCGGCGTGCGCCGGCCTTGTCCTTGTTCCCAAGCATGAGCGGGTGCTCAAGCAGGTGGCGTTCGTGCCGCTGTCGGCGACCCAGTCGCTCGTCGTCCTTGTCGCCGGCGACGGCGCGGTCGAGAATCGCGTCATCGAAATCCCGCCGGGGCTCAACCCCTCGGCGCTCGTCGAGGCGGGCAATTATATCAGCGCGATGCTCTCGGGCCTGACGCTGGCGGAAGCA